>JAEVZY010000247.1 GCA_023392035.1 Pseudomonadota bacterium
CTGCATAGTATTCAAGGGGCGACATGCTGACTCCGTGGTTCAGGCTGGCTGCGTGGATCAGGCGGCAACAGCGGCCAGGCCGTGGCTCAGCACCACCTTGTTTCGCTCATCAGCCACGGCGCGGAATTGCACGCGCTCGCCATCGCGCCACATTTCCACCCGCAGCGATTCGCCGGGATAGAAGGGCGCGGAGAAGCGGGTCGCGATTTCGGTCAGGCGCTGCGGCTCGCTGGGTGCGAAAGCCTGCAGGATCGCCCGCGCCGCCATGCCATAGGTGCACAAGCCATGCAGGATGGGCTGCTCGAATCCGGCGGCGCGCGCTTTGTCCGGATAGGCATGCACCGGATTGAGGTCGCCATTCAAGCGATAGAGCAGGGCCTGGCGCGGCAGCGTCGGCAACAGCACCACCGCATCCGGCGCGCGCTCGGGCGTGGCCGGCAGCGGGGCAGGTGCTTCGTCGCCTTTGCCGAAGCCGCCGTCGGCGCGGCAGAAGGAAACGTGTTCCACCTCGCCCAGGGGCTTTCCGGTTTCGGCGTCGGAAATTTCGCGCACCGTCACCACCAGCGCGCCCTTGCCTTCGCCCTTGTCCACCACGCGCGTGACGCGGGTCTTGCTCAGCACCGCGCCTTTGGCCGGCAGCGGATTGTGAAAACGCATGCGATGCTCGCCGTGCAGCAGCTTGGGATAGTCGATGCCGGTGGCCGGGTCCGCCGCCCAGGCATTGGGTGCGCCGATGATGGCGAGGAAAGTCGGCACCACCAGGGTGTCCCGCTCCAGTACATAGGGCAGTTCCACTTCATTCATCGGGTCGCTGCCATAGCCCAGACCCAGCGCATAGATGTTGCAGTCGCGCGGCGTGTAATGGTCCACGCGGTCGGCGAATTTCCAGTTGATCAGGTTCTGGTAGTTGATTGCCATGCCTTGTCTATCCCTCTTTTCTCTCTTATTCCGCCTTGATGTTGGCGGCCTTGATGATTTTTTCCCAGCGGTCTTTCTCCGCGTGGATGAACTTGTCGAACTCGGCCGGCGTGCCGCCCAGCGTGCTGGCGCCTTGCTGGGCCAGCTGCTTTTTCACTTCCTCATCGGCCAGCACCTTGTTCAATTCCGCGTTCAGGCGGGTGACGATGGCCGGGGGCGTGTGGGCCGAGACCAGCACGCCCAACCAGGCGCCGACATCGATATCCGGATAGCCTTGCTCGGCCAGGGTTGGCACATCGGGCAGGATCTGGCTGCGCTCGCGGGTGGTGACGCCCAGTGCGCGCAGCCGGCCGGACTTGACCAGCGGCGCGACCGTGATCACGTTCTCCACCATGAAGTCGACTTCGCCGCCGACCAGATCCTTGGAAGCCGGCGCGGCGCCTTTGTAGGGCACGGTGGTGGCCTGGAAACCGAGACGGTTCTTGATCAGCTCGCCGCCCAGATGCCCCGAGGTGCCGATCATGGACACCGCCATCGTCAGCCCGCCTTTCTTGTCCTTGGCCCAGTTGCGGAATTCCGTCAGGGTCTTGACCGGCGTGTTGGGATTCACCACCAGGGCGTTGGGCATGGTGATGATGCTGATCACTGGCGCGAAATCGGTCATCTTGTAGGGCAGCTTCTGGCTGTAGAGCGTGTAATTGACCGCGTTCGGTCCGCTGCTGCCCATCACCAGCGTGTAGCCGTCGGGCTCGGCGCGCAGCATGGCCTGCATGCCCAGCATGCCGGCCGCGCCGGGGACGTTGTCCACCACCACCGGCTGCTTCATCTGCTCCGACAGTTTCTTGGCGATGATGCGGCTGGTGATATCCAGAATGCCGCCGGGCGAACTGGGCGCGATCAGGCGCAGCGGTTTGCTCGGGTAGGCGTCGGCGGCACAGGCCGCATGGGGCAGTGCGGCCAGGGCGGCGGCGCAGCTCAGCAGCGCCAGCGCGGTTTTGCGAAATGGGTGCAGGGCAGCTTTCATGGCAGTCTCCGTGTGCAAGGTGAAGGGCCTCATTCCAGCTTCATGCCGGTGGCCTTGACCACGCCCTGCCATTTCTCCACTTCCGCTTTCAGGAAGTTCCTGACCTCGGTCGGGCCGCCCGTGAGCGGCTTGGCATACAGGCGCTCGACCATGGCGACTACATCAGGCTGCTTGTTGATTTCCGCCACCGCGTCGGCCAGCGACTTCAGGATGGGCGCGGGAATCTTGGCCGGCGCCGCCATGAAGTACACCGCTTCCACCGAATAATTTTTCAGCCCGCCGCTTTCCTCGATGGTGGGAATGTCCGGCATGGCCTTCATGCGCTCGCGGCCGGTGACAGCCAGCGCCTTCAGTTTCTTGCCCTGCACCAGCGGGATGGCGGTGGAAACGCTGCCAAACATCATGTCCACCGTGCCCGCCATCAAATCCACTTCCGCCGGCGACACGCCCTTGTAGGGCACATGGGTCATGTTCACGCCGGTCATGACCTTGAACAGTTCGCCGGCAAGATGAATGGAAGAGCCCATGCCGGCCGAGCCGAAAGTCAGCTTGCCGTTGTTCTGGCGCGCTTCCTTGATGACGTCGGCCACGCTGTTGAGCTTGGAATTGGCCGGCACCACCAGGATGTTGGGCGTGGAGGCCACCATGCCGATCGGCATCAGGTCGCGCTCCCAGTCGTACTGGTTGCGGTTCATGGCCGCATTGGCGGCCACATAGTTGGCGGCCATGGCAATGGTGTAGCCGTCAGGCGCGGATTGCGTGAGGTTGAGCACCGCCGTATTGCCGCCGGCCCCTGGCTTGTTCTCCACCACGAAAGCCTGGTTGAATTTTTCACCCAGCTTTTTGGCATACAGCCGCGCCAGTTGATCGGTGGCGCCGCCCGGCGCGAAGCCGACCAGCACCCGCACCGGCCTGCTCGGGTAAACATCGTTCGCGTGCGCCGCTCCCAGGGCAGCCATGCTGAATGCGGCCGCCACCATGCCCTTCCAAATCGCCATGCTTTGTCTCCTCGTGACCCGGTCTGTGAAACGGTGTTGTTTATTACGAGATGGCGAAGAGTATAACCGTATACCGAAAAGACTTGTCAACAATTACGGCAAAACGTATAGTTCTTCGGGAGGCCGTATAGATTCGGCGCTATCTAGAACAATGATTGAAAAGGAAGAGAGACATGGATCTGCAGCTCGCCGGCAAGGTTGCCGTCATCACCGGTTCCGGACGCGGCATTGGTTACAGCGCCGCCCTGACCCTGGCGGAAGAGGGATGCCGGGTGGTGGTGACCGACATCAACCAGGACTCGGTCCAGGAAGCGGTGGAAAACCTGCGCAAGGCCGGCCATACGGCGATCGGCGCCGTACTGGATGTGTGCGATGAAACCCTGGTCAACAACATGGCCGAGCATGCCCTGAAAGAATTCGGCAGCATCGACATCCTGGTCAACAATGCCGGCTTCACGCGCGACAAGTATCTGCTCAAGATGCCGGAAGAAGATTGGGATGCGGTGCTCGACACCATCCTCAAGGGCGCCTATTACTGCAGCCGCGCCTGCCTGCCCTCGATGATGAAGAACCGCTGGGGGCGCGTGATCAACATCGCCTCGCGCGCGCACTGGGGCAATCCCGGCCAGACCAATTATTCCGCCGCCAAGGCCGGCCTGATCGGCTTCACCCGCGCGCTGGCGCTGGAGCAGGGCAAGTTCAATATCACCGTCAATGCCATCGCCCCCGGCCTGGTGGAAACGCCGCTGGTGCGCAGCCTGCCCACCTATGAAACCCTGCGCACCAACGCCCTGGCGCGCCAGCCGGTGCAACGCATGGGCGCGGTGGAAGACATCGCCAATGCAATCGCCTTCCTGGCCTCGGACCGCGCCTCCTTCATCACCGGCGAGACCGTGCATGTGACCGGCGGACGCTACGCGGGCTGAGTCGCTCATGAAACCCTTTGCCGACCTCACCCGCTTCATCAAGCCGCGTTCGGTCGCCGTGGTTGGCGCTTCGGCGCGCGAATCCAGCCAGGGCCGACGCCTGTATGACAACCTGGTGCTGCACTCCGCGGTGCCGGGTGAAATCTACCCGGTCAATCCGGCATACCAGGAAGTGGGCGGCAAGCGCTGCTGGCCGTCCATTCGCGAGCTGCCGCCCGGCGAGATCGATGTCGCCCTGATCATGGTGAATGCGACGCTGGTGCTGGACACGCTGCGCCAGTGCGCCGAGCGCAAGGTCCCGTTCGCCATCGTCATGACTTCCGGTTTTTCCGAGGCGGGCGAAGAGGGGCGGCGCCTCGAAGGCGAGATTGCCGAGCTGTGCCGCAGCACCGGCCTGCACGTCTATGGCCCAAACTGCCCCGGCTTCGTCAACGTGCGCGACCGCATCGGCATGACTTTCTCGCCGGCCTTCAAGGATGACCTGAATGCCGGCGGCATCAGCATGGCCACCCAGGGCGGCGGACTGGGCCGCAATCTGGTGCAGGGCCTGTCGTTTGGCGAAGGCACGGGACTATGGTTCTCGGCCGGCAATGAAGTGGATCTGGAGATTCCCGACTTCATCGCCCACATGGCGCGCGACCCGCAGACCAAGGTCATTGCGCTGCTGATGGAAGGCATCAAGGATGGCCGACGCCTGGCGGCGGCGCTGGAGCTGGCGCGCGAAAATCGCAAGCCAGTGGTGGTGCTCAAGATCGGTCGCTCGGAAGCCGGCGTGCGTGCGGCGCAGTCGCATACCGCCTCGGTGGCGGGCAGCGCCGCGGTCAACAGCGCTGTCTTCAGGCAGTTCGGCGTCATCGAAGTGGATGACCTCGACCAGCTGCTGACCGTGTCGCGCCTGCTCACCCGCGTCACGCCCAAGAGCGGCAAGGGCCTGTGCATCTATACCTTTTCCGGTGGCACGGCGGCGCTGGCGGCCGACATGGCGGGTGCGGAAAACCTGCCCATGGCCAGCTTCAGCGCCGAAACCACGGAAGCCTTGCGCAAGCTGCTGCCGGACTTTGCCGCCATCGGCAATCCGGTCGACACCACGGCCGACATCCTGCGCAATGAGGCGCTCTCGGCCCAGTGCCTGCGCATCGTCTGCGCTGATCCCTCGGTGGGAACGGTGCTGTTCCCGATTCCGATGGACTACGGCTCGATCACCGAAGTGATGGCGCGCGCCATTGTCGAAGTCGCGGCCGAGACCGATACCCTGGTGGTGCCGGTATGGATGAGCCGGCGCCTCGGCGGCGGCTTCGAATTGCTGGAGAAGGCCGGACTGCTGCCTTTCCTCTCGATGTCGGATGCCATTGCAGCCTTGCGCCGGGCCATACGCTGGGACAAGTCCCCGGCCTTGGACAGCACCGCGCCGGCTCACGCAAGCGCCGCCGCCATGCCGCCGGTGAAGATGCTGAGCGAAGCCGCTTCCAAAGCCATGCTGCGCGCAGCCGGCCTGCCCATACCGGAAGGCCGGGTCGTCACCAGCGCGGAAGAGGCGGCGTCGCATGCCGAAAAGCTTGGCTTTCCGGTGGTGATGAAAGTGGTCAGCGCCCAGATCGCGCACAAGACCGAGGCCGGCGGCGTCAAGCTGGGCATTGCTTCGGCCCAGGCCGCGCGCGAGGCCTTCGAAGCGATTCACCTTGCCGTCAAGCGCCACGCGCCGAATGCCGCGATCGATGGCATCCTGGTCGAGAAAATGCTTCCCGCCGGCGGACGTGAAGTGCTGGTGGGCGTGCATCGAGACGCCGCTTTCGGCCTGGTCATGACCTTCGGTTTGGGCGGCATTTTCGTCGAGACCATCCGCGATGTGGCACACCGCATGATCCCGCTGAGCAGGGAAGACGCCCAGGCGCTGGTGCGCGAGATCCGCTACGTGCAGATCCTGGACGGCGTGCGTGGACAAGCCGCGGCCGACTTTGCCGCGCTGGAAGAGCTGATCCTGCGCGTTTCGGACTTCGCCTGGCAGCAGCGCGAGACGCTGGAAGAAATGGAATTGAATCCAGTCTGGGTCGGCGCCGCGGGGCAGGGCGCAGTGCCGCTGGACGCGCTGATCGGCTTCAGGCAAGACGGAGAGCACGCATGAATTTCGAACTCGACTCGACCCAGATCGAACTGCGCGATTCCCTGCGCCGCTACCTGAGCGCGGAAGTGGCGCCCATCGTCGACGCCTACGAGGCCGAAGGAAAAATCGTGCCGCAGCACATGGTGCAAGCCATGCGCGACTTTGGCCTCCTGGGTGGCATGCTGCCGGAAGAAAACGGCGGCTACGGCTTGCCGGTCACCACCTACGGCATGCTGATCGCCGAACTGGCGCGGGTGTGGCCTTCCTTGCGCAGCATCGTCAGCACCAGCAATCTGGCGGCTTCGGTGCTGACCGATGGCGGCTCCGACATGCTGAAGGACAAATACCTGCCGCGCGTGCTGTCGGGAGAAGCGATCGCCAGTTTCGCCTTGAGCGAACCCAATATCGGATCGGACGCCGCCAACATCCAGACCCGCGCCGTGGAAACCGACACGGGCTGGAAGGTCAACGGCCGCAAGCTGTATATCAGCCTGGGGCCGGTGTGCGAGCTGGGCGTGGTGTTTGTCCAGACCCAGCGCAAGGATGGCCAGCGTGGCGTGTCCTGCCTGCTGTTCGAGCGCGCCATGCCGGGCTTTTCCTCGAGCCCGATTCCCAAGATGGGCATGCTCAGTTGCCCGCTCGGCGAGTTGCTGTTCGAGGATGTGCAGATTCCGGCCGAGAACCTGATCGGCGCCGAAGGCACGGGCTTTGCGCTGGCCAAGAAATACCTCAACATCGGCCGCTGCGTGGTGGCGTTTTCCGCCCTCGGCATCGCCGAGGCCGCCTATGAAGCGGCCGTGAAGTATGCAGGGGAAAGGGTGCAGTTCGGCCGACCCATCGGCGGCTTTCAGCTGGTGCAGCAAATGGTGGCCGACATGATGACGCTGGTCGAGACCTCGCGCCTGCTATGCTACCGCGCTGCCGATGCCCTGGACCGCAATGCGCCCGACAGCCAGATGCTGTGTTCCATGGCCAAGCGCCATGCCACGGATGCCGTGCTGCGGGTGGCGGAGATGTCGATGCAGGTGCATGGCGGCGCCGGTTATACGGCGCTGTTTCCGGTGGAGCGCTATTACCGCGATGCGCGCCACCTGAGCATTGCCGAAGGCACCAACCAGATACAGTCGCTGCTGATGGCGCAAAGCGTGCTGGGCATCTCGGCACTCAAATAACGGCCTTATTTTTTCGCAGATTCGTTCAGCCCTCCATGCCGCAAATCATTCCCACTGCCCAGCGCGTGCTCCAGGTCTTCGAAACCTATGCCAGGGAAAAGCGTCCGCTCACCAATTCCGAGATGGCGCGCTTTCTCGACCTGGCCGACAGCAGTTGTTCCGACCTGCTGTACACGCTGCGCCAGGCCGGCTACCTGCTGCGCACGCCGAAGTCGCGCTACTTCCATCCCACCGCGCGGCTGCTGGGCGTGGCGCAGGGCATTGCCGCGGCCGACCCGCTGCAAGCCTTTGCCACCGAGGCGCTGGAAATCCTGACGCGGCAGTCGGGCGAATCTTCCCTGTGCGGACTGCTGGACGGCAACCAGATCAAGATCTACGCCAGCCAGGAAAGTCCGCGCGCCTTGCGCTACGTGCTCAAGCCCGGCACCACGCTGGACTTGCATGTGACCGCGCTGGGCAAGGCCATGCTGGCCGAGATGGATGCGGCTGAACGTGACGCTGTGATTTCCACCTTGCGCTTCGAACCCGTCACCGGCAGCACCATCACCAGTCCGGACGCTTTGCGCGCGCACATCGAGGAACAGCGCGAGAAAAAATATTCCATCTCGCGCGACGAGGGCAGCGAGCGCGTCTCCGCCATCGGCATTGCCGGCCGGGTAGGTGGCCAATTGACCGCGCTCTCCATCGTCGGCCCGACCAGTCGGGTGAACGATAATCTGGACAAGTACATCCAGATCATCCTGGACGCGCGCGCCGAATTCTTCGAGTCCTGAGCGGACACCAACCCAAACCCTGCACACGAAAAGAGGTAGCAATGGCCGGTCCATTGAGCGGTTTTACAGTATTGGAAATGGCGGCCATCGGCCCGGGTCCTTTTTGCGCAATGATGCTGGCCGACATGGGTGCCGAGGTGATCCGCATCGACCGCCTGGTGCCCGGCTTCCTGGGTGGCGGCGGCAGCATAGTCGAGCGCGGACGGCGCAGCATAGGGCTGGACCTCAAGCAGCCGGGCGCCGTCGAGATCGTCATGCGGCTGGTGGAAAAAGCCGATGCGCTGATCGAAGGTTTCCGGCCCGGCGTGATGGAAAAACTCGGCATGGGGCCTGAGGCGTGCATGGCGCGCAACCCGCGCCTGGTCTATGGCCGCATGACCGGCTGGGGCCAGGGCGGTCCGCTGGCGCAGGCCGCCGGCCACGACCTGAACTACATCGCCATCACCGGCGCTTTGCATGCCATGGGCTCCGCGGATCGTCCGCCGATGCCGCCCCTGCATCTGGTGGGCGACATGGGCGGCGGCGGCATGATGCTGGCCTTTGGCGTGCTGTGCGGCCTGCTGGAAGCCAGCCGCAGCGGCAAGGGACAGGTGGTGGACAGCGCCATCTCCGACGGCGCCGCTTTGCTGGCCAGCTCCTACTTCAGCCGCATGGCCAAGGGTGAGTGGATCAATCAACGCGAGTCCAACATGCTGGACGGCGGCGCGCATTTCTATGGCTGCTACACCTGCGCCGATGGCAAGTACGTTTCGATCGGCTCGATCGAGCCGCAGTTCTATCGCTTGCTGCTGGAACTGTGCGC
>JAEVZY010000157.1 GCA_023392035.1 Pseudomonadota bacterium
GCACGATCACGATCACCGGCACCTCGAAGGTCATGCCGAAGGCCAGGCACATCATCAGCACGAAGTCGATGTAGTTCTCGATGTCCGGCGCCACCGAAATGCTCTTGGGCGCGAAATCGTTGATGAACTTGAACACCGTGCCGAAGACAAAGAAGTAGCAGAACGCCACCCCCAGCACGAACAGCAGGGAAGACGAAATCACCAGCGGCAGCACCAGCCGCTTCTCATGCGTGTACAGGCCCGGCGCAACGAAAGCCCAGGCCTGGTACAGCACCCAGGGCAAGGCCAGCACGAAAGCCACCAGCAAGGTCACCTTCATCGGCACCAGGAAAGGCGTGATGACGCCTGTTGCGATCATGCGCGAGCCTTCGGGCAGCGAATGCAGCATGGGCGCGGCCACGAAGTCATAGATGGCGGCCGGTCCCGGCCAGACCAGGAACAGCACCAGGAATACGGCAATCACCGCGATCGAGGCGCGCACCAGACGCGTGCGCAATTCGATCAGGTGGGAGATGAAACTCTCCTGTATGCCAGGATCTTCTTCAGCCATTTAGTGGAATGAAAATGGAGTGGGCCGGCCACCCGCGGGACGGTGGCGCGCCACCCGGGCCGCGCCGGACAGCACGCGCGTGCGGCGGCCGGTCTGCTGCTTGTACCAGCCTGGCACCGCAGCCTGGCGCAGCACCTTCTTCTTGCGGAAGTCGCGCGCCTTGGAGGAAATGTTGTCGGAACTGAGCGTGGTTTCCAGCGGCACATCGAGCGAAGCATCGCGCCCTTCCCAGGCCGCGTTCATCTCGGAATCGATCGAAGACAACTCGCTGGAGAGATTCTGCTCGACGCTGCTGGCGGCCTCCTGCACATCCTTGTGCATCTTGCGCAGTTCGTCCAATTCCATCTCGCGGCTGACTTCCGCCTTCACATCATTGATGTAACGCTGCGCGCGGCCGAACAGCGAGCCCGCCATGCGGGCCACCTTGGGCAGTTTCTCCGGCCCGATGACAACCAGTGCCACCGTGCCGATCACAGCGAGTTTGGTAAGACCGAGATCAATCATGGGAGGTGACTGGTTGAAGCTGCTCAGGCGGGGAACGGCTCAGTGGCGAGCGCCGCATGCGGCGCGCATGCCGCAGGCGTTGCGCGGCCTGCGCCACATGAACGGCCGGCACCAACGCTCAGGCCAGCCGGCTCAGGCCTTGTTCTTTTCCCGGGCTTCGACGTCGACCGTGTTCTTGTCTGCGGTGACTTGCGACGGCGCGCTAGCGGCCTTGTCTTCCTCGCCCTTGACGCCGTCCTTGAAGCCCTTGACTGCCTTGCCGAGATCGGAACCCATGTTGCCAAGCTTCTTGGTGCCGAACACGAGCATGACAATGACCAGCACAATCAGCCAGTGCCAAACACTAAATGAACCCATTTCTGAAATCTCCTCTGGACCTTGCGGTGCCTATTACATGATGTGCGCCGTATATGCCACGCTTCAAGCGTGCTTCAGCGCTTGCCAAGCCACGGGCGGGGTCCGCCCAGTACGTGCAGATGAAGATGGTACACCTCCTGTCCGCCGTCCGGTCCGGTATTGAATTGCGTTTTGAATCCGCCGCTGCCGTGCCCGACTTCGTCTCCCTGATATCCGCAGCCCTGCTCTTCGGCCAGGCGCGGCGCCAGAAGCATCATTCTACCCAACAATCCCTCGTGGTTCGCCCCGGCGTGCGCGAGAGATGGAATATGTTCCTTCGGCACAATCAGCAGATGCACCGGCGCTGCCGGATTGATATCGCGAAAGACGATCAGCTCTTCGTCCTGGTACACCGCGTCGGTGGGGATCTGCCCGGAGGCAATCTTGCAGAAAATGCAGTTGTCCATGTCTCTCCTTGCGCTTGGTGTTTGGATGTTGCCGCGGCGGCCGGCGGCGCTCAGTCCTTGCGTTCGCCCGCCTCGCGCTCGGCCAGTTTGCGCGCGGCCTTTTCTTCGAGACCGGAGACACCTTCGCGCCGCGCCAGTTCATCCAGCACTTGCTGCGGCGTCAGGTTGAAACGGGCCAGCATGATGAGCGAATGAAACCAGAGGTCGGCGCATTCATAGAGCAGCGCCTCGGGCTTGCCGCCGGCGCGCGCATCCTTGGCCGCCATCACGGTTTCGGTGGCCTCCTCGCCGATCTTTTTCAGGATCGCATCGTCGCCCTTGGCAAACAGGCGCGCCACATAGGATTTGTCGGGGTCGCCGCCGTTTTCAAGCTTGCGCGACTCGATGATGGCCGCCAGCTGGTTCAGGATTTCGCTCATTTTCCGTAAATGCTTTCCGGGTCCTTGAGTACCGGGTCGACTGCCACCCATTCGCCCTGCTCTTGATCGCCGCTGAAAAGCTGGAAGAAGCAGGAATGGCGGCCGGTATGGCAGGCGATATCTCCCACTTGCTCGATCTTGAGCAGCACCACGTCTTCGTCGCAGTCGAGGCGGATCTCCAGCACCTTTTGCACATGACCCGATTCCTCGCCCTTGTGCCACAGCTTCTTGCGCGAGCGGCTCCAGTACACCGCCTGGCCCAGCTCCACCGTGCGCGCCAGCGCTTCCCGGTTCATCCAGGCAAACATCAGCACATCGCCGCTTTTGGCTTCCTGGGCAATCACCGGCACCAGGCCATGCTCGTCCCACTTCACCTTGTTGAGCCACTTGGCCTTGACGCTCATGCCAGCCTCATGGGGATGGCCTGCTGCGCCATGAAGCGCTTGGCTTCCTGCACGGTGTGCTGGCCGTAGTGGAAGATGCTGGCCGCCAGCACTGCGTCGGCATGCCCCTTGAGGATGCCGTCGGCCAGGTCTTGCAGGCCGCCGACGCCACCGGAGGCAATCACCGGCACCGGCACCGCATCCGATACCGCGCAAGTCAGCGCCAGGTCGAAGCCGGAACGGGTGCCGTCGCGATCCATGCTGGTGAGCAGGATTTCGCCGGCGCCAAGCTCCGCCATCTTGCGCGCCCATTGCACGGCATCCAGGCCGGTGGCCTTGCGACCGCCGTGGGTGAACACTTCCCAGCGGCCGTCGCCGGCGCGCTTGGCGTCGATCGCCACCACGATGCATTGCGAACCGTACTTGCCGGCGGCATCGGCCACCAGTTGCGGATTGGTGACGGCGGAGGTGTTGATGCTGACCTTGTCGGCGCCGGCATTGAGCAGGCGCCGCACGTCTTCCACCGCGCGCACGCCGCCACCCACTGTCAGGGGAATGAACACCTGCGACGCCACGGCTTCGATGATGGGCAGGATCAGGTCGCGCTCGTCGGAGGAGGCGGTGATGTCGAGGAAGGTGATTTCGTCGGCGCCCTGCTCGTCGTAGCGGCGCGCCACTTCCACCGGGTCGCCGGCGTCGCGCAGTTCAACGAAGTTGATGCCCTTGACCACCCTGCCGGCGTTGACGTCCAGGCAGGGGATGATGCGTTTTGCCAAAGTCATTCGTCTGCTTCCGACTCCAGATAGCCGGACAATTCATCGGCCCGCTGCTGCGCCGTGCGCAGATCCAGCGCGCCTTCGTAAATGGAACGGCCGCAGATGACGCCATCGATGCCTTCATCCTGCACCGCGCACAGTTGCTCCACGTCCTTGAGCACGTGCACGCCGCCGGAAGCGATGATGGGAATCGAGACGCTTTGCGCCAGCTTGACCGTGGCTTCGATGTTGACGCCCGCCATCATGCCGTCACGGCCGATGTCGGTATAGACGATGGCTTCGCAGCCGTAGTCTTCGAACTTGCGCGCCAGGTCGATCACCTCATGACCGGACAGCTTGCTCCAGCCGTCGGTCGCCACTTTGCCATCCTTGGCATCCAGGCCGACGATGATCTGGCCGGGGAAGGCGCTGCAGGCGTCGTGCAAAAAGCCCGGATTCTTGACGGCGGCAGTGCCGATGATGATGTAGGACAGGCCGCCATCGAGGTAGCGTTCGATGGTGTCGAGGTCGCGCACGCCGCCACCCAGTTGCACCGGGATTTCTTCGACATTGTTTTCGTCGGCGAAATCGCGCACGGCGCGGATGATGGCCTTGACCGCGGCTTCATTCTTGGGCTTGCCGGCGAAGGCGCCGTTCAAGTCGACCAGATGCAGGCGCCGCGCGCCCTGCTCCAGCCAGTGCCTGGCCATTTGGCCCGGATCGTCGGAAAACACCGTCGCCTGGTTCATGTCGCCCTGTTTGAGGCGTACGCAATGACCGTCCTTGAGATCGATGGCAGGAATGAGCAGCATGGCAGAAATGAAGGCTGATCGGTTCAGTGAATGAGAAGTGAAACAGGTGGGATCCGGGCGCTGGCCGCGCGCTTACGGATTCCAATGTACGAAATTTTTGTAAAGTTGCAAACCCGCGGCCGTGCTTTTTTCCGGGTGAAACTGGGTGGCAAACAAATTGTCCCGTCCCACCACGCTGGTAAATGGCTGGCCATAAACAGTCTCGCCGAATATATGGGCGGCCTGCGCGGGACGGGCGTAATAGCTGTGCACGAAGTAGAAATAGCTATTGTCGGGAATGCCTTGCCACAGCGGATGGCTGGCGCTTTGCCGCACTGCGTTCCAGCCCATGTGCGGCACCTTGTAGCGCGAACCGTCTTCCTGCAGCTGGCCGTCGAGGGCAAAGCGCAGCACCTTGCCGGGCAGCAGCCCGAGACCTGGCGTATCGCCCTCTTCGCTCCAGTCGAACAGCATCTGCTCGCCCACGCATACCCCGAAGAAAGGCTTGTTGCGCGAAGCTTCCAGCAAGGCTTCTTCCACGCCGGAAGCGCGCAGGCTTTTCATGCAATCACGCATGGCGCCCTGGCCAGGCAGCACGATACGCTCGGCCGCGCGGATGTCCTCGGCCAAGCCGGAAATGCGGACGTCCGCTTCCGGCGCAACATGGCGCAGGGCTTGTGCGACGGAGCGCAGATTCCCCATGCCGTAATCGACTACTACGATCTTGTTCATGACAGCAAGTCAAAACGGGCCGTGATTGCGGCCCCGAATGTCAGTTCAGAGACTGCCTTTGGTCGAAGGAATGGTGCCGGCGGCACGCGCATCGAGTTCGGCGGCCATGCGCAGCGCGCGGCCGAAAGCCTTGAATACGGTTTCGCACTGATGGTGCGCGTTCTCGCCACGCAGATTGTCGATATGCAGGGTCACCAGCGCATGGTTGACGAAGCCCTGGAAGAATTCATGGGTCAGGTCGACATCGAAGGCGCCGATCATGGCGCGCTTGAACGGGACGTGGAATTCGATGCCGGGCCGGCCGGAAAAATCGATCACCACCCGCGACAGGGCTTCATCCAGCGGCACGTAGGCGTGGCCATAGCGGCGGATGCCTTTCTTGTCGCCGATGGCCTTGGCCACTGCCTGGCCGAGCGTGATGCCGACATCTTCCACCGTGTGGTGGGCGTCGATGTGCAGATCGCCCTTGGCCTCGATCTCGAGGTCGATCAAGCCGTGACGGGCGATCTGGACGAGCATGTGGTCAAGGAAAGGCACGCCGGTGTTGAGCGACTGGCGGCCGGTGCCGTCGAGGTTGATCGCGACACGAATCTGCGTCTCGTTGGTGTTGCGAACGATTTCGGCGCTGCGTTGGATAGCCATAGGTGGAATCAGGAAGCCAGGGAAGCCCGCAAGGCTTCCAGGAACAGCTGGTTTTCTTGCGCGGTGCTGACCGTCACCCGCAGGCAATTGGCCAGCAACGGGTGCATTTTACCGACATTTTTGACCAGCACCCGTTTCTCAAGCAGGCGCGCGAAGACCTGGTCTGCATCGGGCAGTCGCAACAACAGGAAATTGGCCGCCGAAGGATAGACCGTCACCCCCGGCAGGCTTGCCAATTCGGCAGCCAGCACGCCGCGTTGCTGGCGCAGCGCCGCCGCCTGCTGCTCCAGCTCGGCCGCGTGATCGAGCACGAATTCGGCGGTGGCTTCGGTCAGCACATTGATGTTATAGGGCGGTCGAACCTTGTCGAATTCACGCAACAGTTCCTCCGAGGCCGACATATAGCCCAGGCGGATGCCGGCCAGGCCCAGCTTGGAGACGGTGCGCATCACCACCAGGTTGGGGTGTTGCGGCAGGCGCGGCATGAAGCTGGCCTGGGCAAAGGGCTGGTAAGCCTCGTCCACTACCACCACCCCGCTCTGCCCCACGGCTTGCAGGATCTGCAGCATGGCGTCTTCGGCAAACAGGTTGCCGGTGGGGTTGTTGGGATAAGCCAGCCAGGTGATGGCCGGACGGTGCTGTTCAATCGCCGCCAGCATGGCCGGCAGGTCCAGCGAAAAATCGGCCTTGAGCGGCACGCCGACGAATTCCATGCCGGCAAAGCGCGCCGACATGCCATACATGACAAACCCGGGCATGGGCGCCAGCACTTTGGCACCCGGCTTGGCGCAGGCCACCGACATCATGGAAATCAGCTCGTCCGAGCCGTTGCCGAGCAAGACGTCAAAGCCTTCAGGCACGCCCATGCCGGCACGGATTTTCGCTTTCAGGCCGAGATAGCTGGGCGTGGGATAGCGGTTCAGCGCCACCTGGGCCAGGCGCTCACCCAGGGCCTGTGCCAGATGCGGCGGCAGGGTGTAGGGGTTTTCCATGGCGTCCAGCTTGACGAAGCCGGAAGCGTCGGGCACGTGATAGGCCGACAGCGCCAGCACGTCGGGACGGATGATGGTTTCAGGCAGGCTCATTGTCTTGTTCGCTTTCACATTGGCGGGGTTCGTTCACCACGCGCGCCGCCGCCAGGCGGTCTTGTATCAGTTCGCAATAGTCCGGATTCATCTCGAAGCCGGTGTAGTCGCGTCCCAGCATCTGCGCCGCCACCGCCGTGGTGCCGCTGCCCATGAAAGGGTCCAGCACCAGGCCGCCGGGCGGGCAGGAAGCCTTGATCATGCGCTCCACGATTTCCAGCGGCTTCTGGGTCGGATGGTCGGCGCGCTCGCGATGTTCGCGGTGCAGGCGCGACACGCTCCACACGTCTTTCGGGTTGTAGCCCAGTTCCAGCCACTTGGCGCCGACAAAAATCGAGCGCGAGCGCGCTTTCTTGGTGGCGGCGTCATAGGGAATGCGCACCGCATCCAGGTCAAAGTAGTAATCGCGCGCGGCCGCAAAAAACCCGATGGTGTCATGCACCGAGGAATAGCGTCGCGTGCTGCCGCCCATGGACGGCACGCGCCGGTCCCAGACGATTTCATTCAACATTGTCATGCGTTCCTTCAGCATGACGAACACTTCCGGCGAATAGCGCCAGGTCAGGAAAATGTACAGGCTGCCATTGCGCTTCAACTTCGGCAGGGCCAGGTCGAGCCAGCGGCGCATCCAATCCAGATAATCGGCGCTTTCCAGCTTGTCCGAATCGTTGCCGTAATCCTTGCCCAGGCCATAGGGCGGATCGGCGATCAGCAGGTCGACCACGCCGTCGGGAATGCGCGCCAGACCGGCCAGTGCATCCTCGCAAAAGACGCGGTTGCGCCAGTCTTCCCGCGCGTTCACCGCGGCTTCAACCTCAGCTCGGCCGAGCGCGCATGCGCCTGCAAGCCTTCGCCATGCGCCAGCTCGGAAGCAATGCGGCCCAGGGTCTGGGCGCCCGCTTCGGAGACTTCGATCAGGCTGGAACGCTTCTGGAAATCGTACACGCCCAGCGGCGAGGAAAAACGCGCGGTGCGCGAGGTCGGCAAGACGTGGTTCGGCCCGGCGCAATAGTCGCCCAGCGATTCCGAGGTGTAGCGACCCAGGAAGATGGCGCCGGCATGGCGGATCTTGCGGCCCCAGGCGGCGGCATCCTGCGCCGAAATTTCCAGGTGCTCGGGCGCGATGAAATTGGCGATGGCGCAGGCCTCAATCATGTCGCGCACCTTCACCAGCGCGCCGCGCTCGGTGAGCGAAGTGCGGATGACCTCGCGGCGCGGCATTTCCGGCAACAGCCGCGCGATGCTTTCCTGCACGCGATCGATGTAAGCCGCATCGGGACACAGGAGGATGGATTGCGCCAGCTCGTCGTGTTCGGCCTGCGAGAACAGGTCCATTGCCACCCAGTCGGGGTCGGTGCTGCCGTCGCAGATCACCAGGATTTCCGACGGCCCGGCAATCATGTCGATGCCGACAATGCCGAACACCCGCCGCTTGGCCGCCGCCACATAGGCGTTGCCGGGACCGACGATCTTGTCCACCTGCGGCACCGTGGCGGTGCCATAGGCCAGCGCAGCCACGGCTTGGGCGCCACCGATGGTGAACACGCGGTCCACGCCGGCAATCGCGGCCGCGGCCAGCACCAGCGGATTCTTCACGCCCTGCGGCGTGGGCACCACCATGATGATTTCGCCCACGCCCGCCACCTTGGCCGGAATCGCATTCATCAGCACCGACGAGGGATAGGCCGCCTTGCCGCCCGGGACATAAATGCCGACCTTGTCCAGCGGCGTGACTTTCTGGCCCAGCAGGGTGCCGTCGGCTTCGGTGTAGGTGAAACCGTCCGAGCCGCATTCCTTCTTTTGCCGCTCGTGATAGGCCTTGACCCGTTGCGCGGCCGCTTCCAGCGCGGCGCGCCGGGCTGGGTCCAGACCATCCAGCGCGGCCTGCAGCTCGGCGCGCGGCAATTCCAGCGCCGCCACCGAATCGGCCTGCAGGTGGTCAAAGCGCTGGGTGTACTCCAGCACGGCGGCGTCGCCGCGCTTGCGCACGTCGGCCAGGATGCCGGCCGCGGCGCGGTCGATGGCTTCGTCTTCGCCGGCCTCGAAGGCCAGCACGGCAGCCAGTTGCTCTTGAAAGCCGGCTTGCTGCGAGTCGAGCCGGCGCAAACGAATGGTGTCGGACATGGCGGCTCGGCTCAGCGGTTGGAAGCTTTTTCAAAGGCAGCCAGGATGGGCTGCAGGCGCTCGCGCTTCATTTTCATGGCAGCCTGGTTGACCACCAGGCGCGAAGAAATCGGCATGATCTCTTCCACTTCCACCAGGTTGTTGGCGCGCAGGGTGTTGCCGGTGCTGATGATGTCGACGATGGCGTCCGACAGGCCGACCAGGGGCGCCAGCTCCATCGAGCCATACAGCTTGATCAGGTCCACATGCACGCCCTTGGCGGCGAAGTGCTCGCGCGCGCTCTGGGTGAACTTGGTGGCGACCCGGATGCGCGCGCCCTGGCGCACCGCACGCGCGTAGTCGAAGCCGGCGCGCGCCGCTACCGACAGGCGGCAGTTGGCGATGTTCAGGTCCAGCGGCTGGTACAGGCCCTCACCGCCATGCTCGATCAAAATGTCTTTGCCGGCCACGCCAAGATCGGCGGCGCCGTATTGCACATAGGTCGGCACATCGGAAGCGCGCACGATGATCACGCGCACGCCCGGATCGTTGGTGCCGAGGATCAGCTTGCGCGAGCTTTCCGGATCTTCGGCCACCTCGATCCCGGCCGCCTGCAACAGCGGCATGGTTTCTTCGAAGATCCGGCCTTTGGACAAGGCCAGGGTGATTTGCTGCTGCTCCATCTGGCGATTCCTTATTTGACGCGCTCGATATTGGCGCCGACCTGGCGCAGCTTCATTTCCATGCGGTCATAGCCGCGGTCAAGATGGTAGATGCGATCCACCAGGGTTTGGCCCGATGCCGCCAGGCCGGCGATCACCAGCGAAGCCGAAGCGCGCAGATCGGTGGCCATCACCGGTGCCCCGACCAGGGCCGGCACGCCATTGATGATGGCGGTATTGCCTTCGATGGCAATCGATGCGCCCAGGCGATTCAACTCCTGCACGTGCATGAAGCGGTTTTCGAAAATGGTCTCGGTCACGCTGCTGCCGCCTTCGGCAATGCAGTTGACGGCCATGAACTGGGCCTGCATGTCGGTCGGAAAGCCGGGGAATTCGGTGGTGCGGAAGCTCACCGCCTTCGGTCGCGCGGCCATCTGCACCCGGACCCAATCCTGGCCGGAAGTGATCACCGCGCCCGCTTCGCGCAGCTTGACCGTGACCGCGTCCAGCAGGCTGGCGCTGGTGTTCTTCAAGACCACGTCGCCGCCGGCGGCGGCCACCGCGCACAGGAAGGTGCCGGTTTCGATGCGGTCGGCAATCACGTCGTGGCGCGCGCCGTGCAGGCTGGTCACGCCTTCAATCACCAGCCGGTCGGTGCCCACGCCCTCGATCTGCGCGCCCATGGCTTGCAGCAGGTGGCACAGGTCGGTCACTTCCGGCTCGCGCGCGGCATTTTCCAGCACGGTCTGGCCTTCGGCCAGCACCGCCGCCATCAACAGGTTTTCGGTGCCGGTGACGGTGATCATGTCGGTCACGATGCGCGCGCCCTTGAGGCGCTTGGCACGGGCGTGGATATAGCCGGCCTCGATGTTGATTTCCGCGCCCATCGCCTGCAAACCCTTGATGTGCTGGTCCACCGGACGCGAACCGATGGCGCAACCGCCCGGCAGCGACACCCAGGCTTCGCCGAAACGCGCCACCAGCGGGCCCAGCACCAGGATGGAGGCGCGCATGGTTTTCACCATTTCATAGGGCGCTTCCAGCTTGTCGACATGGGCGCCATTGAGCACCACGCGCTCGCCATCCTGCTCCACCCGCATGCCCATCTGCCGCAACAGCTTGAGCATGGTGGCCACGTCCTGCAGGCGCGGCAGATTGGCCAGTTCGACATCTCCGGCAGTCAGGAGACCCGCGCACAGGATAGGCAAGGCGGCGTTCTTGGCGCCGGAAATGTGGATTTCTCCGGCCAGGCGCCGGCCACCCTCGATCAGCAGCTTATCCATTCTTGGCGTACTCGTCGGGGGTCAGGGTTTTCATGGACAGCGCGTGGATTTCTTCGCGCATGCGGTCGCCCAGCGCCGCATACACCAGTTGATGGCGCTGGATGGGACGCTTGCCCTGGAAGGCCTCGGAGACGATCAGCGCGCTGAAATGCTGCCCGTCGCCCTCCACCTCCAGGTGGGAGCAGGCCAGGCCCGCGGCGATGTATTGGCGAATCAGGTCGGGAGTAGGCAGCACGATAAAACTCTTGCAGTCAACGTGAAAAGGAAAGGCGCGCTCAGTGGCGCAGCTTGTAGCCGCTCTTGAGCATGCGCACCGCGAGTCCGGCCAGCACGATCAGGAAGCAGGACACAACGACAAGACTGACCAGCGGCGGCACATCGGACTGGCCGAAGAAGCCGTAGCGAAAGCCGTCAATCATATAAAAAAACGGATTGGCATGCGACACCGCCTGCCATGCCGGAGGTAAGGAATGTATCGAATAGAAAACGCCGGCCAGGAAGGTGGCGGGCATGATCAGGAAATTCTGGAAGGCGGCCAGCTGGTCGAACTTTTCAGCCCAGATGCCCGCGATCAGGCCCATGGTGCCCAGAATGGCGGCGCCAAGCAAGCCGAAAACCAGAATCCAGAGGGGCGCGACGAACGCCGGCATGCCGATCCAGGCCGTGACCAGGAACACCCCGAGGCCGACCGCCAGCCCGCGCACCATGGCCGCCAGCACATAGGCGCCGAACAATTCCCAATGTGACAAAGGCGGCAGCAGCACGAACACCAGGTTGCCGGTGATCTTGGACTGGATCAGCGACGATGACGAGTTGGCAAACGAATTCTGCAACACGCTCATCATCACCAGTCCCGGCACCAGGAAGGAAACGTATGAAACGCCCGGATACACCTGCACATGCGAAGACAGCACGTGGCCGAAGATCAGCAGGTACAGCACGGCGGTGACGATGGGCGCGGTCAGGGTCTGGGTCGCCACTTTCCAGAAGCGCAGCACTTCCTTGTAGAACAGGGTCTGAAAGCCAATCATTTATTTCGCGCCTTCCATGATCTGAATGAACACATCTTCAAGGTCGGCCTGGTGCAGTTGCAGGTCTTCGATGCGGGCCCCGCTCTCGCGCAAGGCGGTGAGGATGGGCTCGACCTCCGAATGCTCGTTCACGCGCAGCGTGAAGCGGCGGCCGCTGGCGTCCTGTTCCGGGTGCGAGACCAGCGGCTTGAGGGATTCCGGCAGGCTGCCTTCGCTCAAACTCACTTCGAGCTGCGAGCCCGAAATGCGGCGGATCAGGGCGGCGGTGGTGTCCAGCGCCACCACCCGTCCCGCGCGCAGCATGGCGATGCGATTGCACAGCGCCTGCGCCTCTTCCAGGTAATGGGTGGTCAGCACCACGGTATGGCCTTCGCGGTTCAGGCGCGAGATGAACTTCCACAGGGTCTGGCGCAATTCGACGTCTACACCGGCGGTCGGCTCGTCGAGCACGATCACGGGCGGCTTGTGGACCAGCGCCTGGGCCACAAGCACCCGGCGCTTCATGCCGCCCGACAGCGCGCGCATATTGGTGTCGGCCTTGTTGGACAGATCGAGGTTGAACATCACCTCGTCGATCCAGTCGTCATTGTTGCGCAGGCCGAAATAGCCGGACTGCATGCGCAGGGTTTCGCGCACCGTGAAGAAAGGGTCGAACACCAGTTCCTGCGGCACCACGCCCAGCTGGCTGCGCGCCTGGCGATATTCCCGCACAACATCGTGGCCGCGCACGCTGACGCTGCCCGAATCGCCGCGGTTCAAGCCGGCCAGGATGGAAATCAGGGTGGTCTTGCCGGCGCCGTTGGGGCCGAGCAGGCCGAAGAACTCGCCGTCTTCGATCGTGAGGGAAACGCCATCGAGCGCTTGCAGCGAGCCGTAGCGCTTCTTCACTTCTGTTATCTGGATCGCCGCCATGGGCTGGAATCGTCCTGGTTGGTCGCGGCCAGAGGCGCGAACCTTGGTGGTGTGGAGAACCAGGGATTATAAGAGATTTGCCTGTTCTTGCCCGGCGGCGACTGCCGGCGGGCAAGCCGGTTCAAGAGACAGGCTCAGGCGCCGATCAGGCCATCCACGCCGTACAGGCGGGCCAGGCTTTGCACCCCAGCCGGGGCATTGCGCACTTGCAGCGCATGCCCTTGCTGGCGCGCCGCACGCTGCCATGCCAGCAAGGTGGCGACAGCAGTGGAATCGACTTCGGTCACTTCACCCAGGTCGACTTCGCTTTCACCGCGGCCGATGGCCGCCAAGCCCGCTTCCAGTTCGCTGCGGGCGTTGGCGATCGTAAGCAGTTTTCCGGGGCGATGCATGCGCTTACCTGGCCTGAGGCGTCGGGCCGACTTTCTTGCCGGCCGTGGAGCGCAGGCTGGCATTGCGATCGGACAGCGCCTTGATCAGGCCGTCGATGCCGCCCTTGTTGATTTCGGAGGCGAAATTGCCCTTGTAGGTTTCCACCAGCCAGGCGCCCAGGACATTGACGTCATAGATCTTCCAGCCGTCATTGGTTTTTTCCAGCCGGTAGTCAAGCTGGATCGGCTCGCCGCGCGCTTGCTGCACTTCGGAACGCACTTCGACATCGCCCTCGGCCACCGAGCCGCGCATCGGCTTGAACTGCAGCCGCTGGTCGCGAATCTGGGCAATGGCGCCGGAATAGGTATAGACCAGAAGCTTGCGGAATTCATCGGTCAGCTGCTTTTGCTGCTCCGGCGTGGCCTGGCGCCAGAAGCGGCCGGCCGCCAGCGAGGTCATGTGCTGGAAATTCACATAGGGGATGATCTTCTGTTCCACCAGACCAAGCACCTTCTGCTGGTTGCCGGCCTGGATATCCTTGTCCGCCTTGGCGGCATCCAGCACTTCCTGGCTGATGCGCTTGACCAGCGCGTCCGGCGCTTCCTGGGCCTGGGCGCCCAGCGAGACCAGGGCCAGCGCGGCGAAGGCCGCAAAAAATATTTTCTTCAATCCATTCATAGTTCAGCCTTCTTGTTCAGTCTTCCAAATCGGCAGGCACTCCAATAACTCGGCCCGCCCCTCCCAGGATGACAGCCGGGAAAAATTCGACGGTATCGTATTGTTTCGGTTCCGGATTTGCCGTTGACATCAGGCAAGCCGTCAGCGCTTGTCGTCTTGCTTGCCCTCTTGCTTGTCGTCGTCCTGCGGCTCTTCCTTGCGCTTTTTCGGCGCTTGGTCTTCCCGGGAGAAAATACTGCCTTCGCGATTGTCGCGGATCTTGTTGGCGCGCCTTTGCATATAGCCGTCACGCAGGAAAGCGTAACGATCCAGCGCGGCTTCCTCGATCAGGCCGCCGGCATCCAGCAAGCCGGAGCGGGTATCCACCACGCGCAGTGCGGTACCGGCATTGCGCGCCGCCACCGGCTCGGCGTAGTGCCAATACACATCGCCCTTCACGTCCACCGGCAGCGCCGCCGCATCGCGCACGTTGGAGGGACCGAAGAAAGGCAGCACCACGTAGGGGCCAGAGGGCAAACCCCAGGTACCGAGCGTGGCGCCGAAGTCCTGCTTGTGCTTGGGCAGCCCGGCTTCGGAAGCGATATCCAGCACGCCGGCAAAACCGAATACGGTGTTGATCGCCACGCGCATGGTGTCGGTCACGCCATCGCCCAGCCGGCCCTGCAGGAACTGGTTGAGCGCGGTCCAGACATCACCCAGGTTGCCGAAGAAATTGTAGACGCCGGTCTGCACGAAGGACGGCACATGGTCGTGGTACACCTCGGCAGTCGGCTTGAGGGCGTATTTGTCGATGTTGTCGTTCACCGTGAACATGGCACGGTTGAAGTTTTCCAGCGGGTCGCGCGGGTCTTTGCCCACTGCGCAGCCGCCCAGCAAAGTCGTGGCCACCATTGCGGCAGTCAAACTGCGTTTCATTTACCTCCCTCCTGCTTGCCTTCCGCGGCCTTGCTGAACAGGAATTGACTGATCAGGTTTTCAAGCACGATGGCCGACTGCGTCATCTTGATGCGATCCCCGCTCGCCAGCACATTGGTATCGCCGCCCGGCTCAATGCCGATGTATTGCTCGCCCAAGAGGCCCGAAGTCAGGATCTTGGCCGAGCTGTCCTTGGGGAATTTGTAGCCGGCCTCGAGCTGCATGGTGACCTGCGCCTGGAAGGACTTGTCGTCGAAACCGATGGACTCGACCCGTCCCACCACTACGCCCGAGCTCTTGACCGGCGCCCGCGGCTTCAGGCCGCCGATATTGTCGAACCGCGCGGTGACGGTATAGGTTGGTCCGAAATTGAGCGAACTCATGTTGCCGGCCTTGAGTGCCAGGAACAGCAGCGCGGCGGCGCCGATGACGATGAACAGGCCAACCCAGACGTCGAGTGATTTGCGTTGCATGGCTTGCTTTCCGATAAACGTTAAAACCGAGGTCTTGCTTGTTGCTTACTTGGTGAACATCAGTGCCGTGAGCAGGAAATCCAGCCCCAGCACGGTCAGTGAACCGGTCACCACGGTGCGCGTGGTGGCACGCGCCACGCCTTCCGGTGTCGGCTGCGCTTCATAGCCCTGGAACACGGCGATGAAAGTCACGGCAAAGCCGAACACAATGCTTTTCAACACGCCATTGCCGATGTCTTGCCAGATGTCGACCCCGGCCTGCATCTGCGACCAGAAGGCGCCGGCGTCCACGCCGATCAATTGCACCCCCACCAGATAGCCACCCAGGATGCCGACGGCGCTGAAGATGGCGGCCAGCAGCGGCATGGCAATCACACCGGCCCAGAAGCGCGGCGCCAACACTCTTTGCAGAGGGTCGACCGCCATCATTTCCATGGCCGCCAATTGCTCGCCGGCTTTCATCAGGCCGATTTCAGCGGTGAGCGAAGTGCCGGCGCGCCCGGCAAACAGGAGCGCGGTCACCACCGGCCCCAGTTCGCGTGTCAGCGACAGCGCCACCAACAGGCCCAACGCCTGTTCGGAGCCGTAGCGGTTCAAGGTGTAATAGCCCTGCAGGCCGAGCACGAATCCGACAAACAAGCCCGAGACCGCAATGATCACCAGCGAATAATTGCCGATGAAATGGATCTGGTCGGTCACCAGGCGCAGGCGGCGCAGCAAGCCGCCCGAAGCGCGCAAGACCGCAAACAGGGTGCGCGCGCCATAGCCCAGATTGACGAGGTAGCCGCGCACCGCCGCGCCCAGCGCGGCCAGCCAATCGACGATCATGATTGCGACTCCAGGCCAAGGTCTTGCGCCAGGCTGCGGCCGGCGAAATGGAAAGCCACCGGACCGTCGGCCTCGGCATGCACGAACTGGCGCACCCAGGGATCCTGTGAGGCGCGCATTTCGTCCGGCGTGCCCTGGGCCACGATGCGGCCCTGCGCCAGGAAATATACGTAATCGGCGATCTGGAACGACTCGTTCACATCGTGCGAGACCAGGATGGAAGTCGATCCCAGCACGTCGTTCAGTTCGCGGATCAGCTTGGCGGTCATGCCCATGGAGATCGGATCGAGGCCGGCAAAGGGTTCGTCATACATGATCAGCGGCGGATCGAGCGCGATCGCGCGCGCCAGTGCCACCCGGCGTGCCATGCCGCCGGAAATTTCGGAAGGCATCAACTGCGCCGCATTGCGCAGGCCCACCGCCTGCAGCTTCAGCAACACCAGGTCGCGGATCATGCTTTCGGGCAGGTCGGTGTGTTCGCGCAAGGCGAAGGCGACATTCTCGAAAACGGAAAGATCGGTGAACAAGGCGCCGTGCTGGAACAGCACGCCCATCTGGCGTCGTTGGCGGTAGAGCTTTTTGGAATCGGTGCAATCGACGGCTTCGCCATTGATGAGGATCTGGCCCTGGCGCGGCCGCACCTGGCCGCCGATCAAACGCAGGATGGTGGTCTTGCCCGATCCCGAGCCGCCCATCACGGCCACCACTTTTCCGCGCGGGAATTGCATGGCCAGCCCGGAAAGCACCAGGCGCTCGCCATAGCCGAACTGCAGATCTCGGATCTCAACCAGGGGGGTCATCGGGACGCGTTTCTTTTGGAAGACTGACATTGTAAGTCAGAAACGGCGTCGCTTCCGGCGTCGGAAAACCCCTTGCAGGATTATTAAGTCGGTTTGTTGGCGTTGGCCCACAGCACCGGTTTATGAGAACCGGGCGGCGCCCTACATGCCGGATTCGCGGATCACGATCGCCAGTGCATTGCGCAGATAACGCCAGCCCGGCACCTGCCAGGTGCCGGCAATGGCCAGCTTGCCGCGCCAGGCCTGAGCGGCCAGGTCCTGCGGCGGGTCTTGCACCGTCAGCATCACGTGATACATGGCTTGCTCGGGGATCACCTGCTGGTTTTTTTCACGCGCCAGGATATGACCGCCATGCACCGTGGCCAGCATGGCATTGGGCAGCACCCGGCTGGCGTCGGCATCCACCGCCGTCACTTTCAGGGACAGCGAAGGGCCGACCCCGCTGTCGGTATAGAAGCGGGCGCGATCGCCCACGGTCACGCGCTTCATTTCCTCTTCGTCCAGCCAGGTCTCCACCACCCAGGCCCCGTCCTTGAGCAGCACGCCCAGCTTTTCGCGGCGGGCCACCCATTGCCCGGCGCGCAAATCGGGATCGACATCGCGCACCACGCCCGGCCAAGGGGCCTTGGGCTGATACAGGCTCAGCTCCTCTTCGACCGAGGCCAGTTCTGCTTCGGCTCCGGCCAGCTCCACTTGCGAGCTTTGCATGTGGGCGCGCGATTCCGTGTCGAGCCCGGCGGCGGCCGCCTGCCAGCGTGCGCGTTCGAGCCGAATCTGGGCGGCATTGCGCCGCGCCTCGAGCTCGGGCGCGCGCAATTTGCCCAAGGGCGCGCCAAGGACGACATGGCTGCCTTCGGCCGGTGGCACTTGCTCCACCTGCGCCCCCTGCGGCGCATAGATCGGCAGGCTTTCCGCCGGTCGCAGGATGCCGGAGACGGCGATCTTGCTCGGCCAGGGCACGAAGGCCAGCACCACCAGGGCGCTCGCCACCAGCGCCGTCTTGCGGCTGCGCGAGCGCGCAACGATGACATTCCAGCGCGGTTTCCAGGCCATGATTTCCGTCTTGAAGGGTTTCAGCACGAACCAGCCGATCTCGATCATGAACAGCATGATGCCGACCGCCTTGATGAAGAAGTGGTAGACCAGCACCGCAATGCCGAGAAACAGCGTGAGGCGATAAATCCAGATGCACCAGGCAAAGGCGATCAGGGCCAGTTGCTTCTTCGGCGGAAAAATTTCCGGCTTGTCTTCGCGCAGGTCGAACAGCACTTCGCGCAAATGCCAGCGCGCCAGGGCAAAGCTGCGCTCATGCAGATTGGGCATGTCCAGCCAGTCCGAGAGGATGAAGTAGCCGTCAAAGCGCATGAAGGGACTGGCATTGACCGCCAGCGTGGCAATCCAGCTGGTGGTGGCCAGGAAGAAGGCCGAGGAGCGCAAGGCGCCATCGGGCAGGAGCGTCCAGGCCAGGGTGGCCCAGACCGCGATCGCCAGCTCGGTGGTGACACCGGCCAGCGCGACTTTCAGGCGGTCGTAGCGATCGGTCAGGCGCCAGGTTTCATTGGTGTCGGTATAGGCCACCGGCATCATCACCAGGAAGGCCACGCCCATGGCCGGCACCCGGCAGCCCAGGCGCTTGGCGGTAAAGGCATGGCCCAGCTCATGCAAGACCTTGATCGCCACCAGCGTCGCGCCATAGGACAGGAAGCCGGCCAGGTTGAAGGTGTCCAGCAGCGAAGTGGAAAAGATGTCCCAGTTGCGCGCCACGCCGAACAGGCCGAGGGCGAAGGCGGCCAGCGTCAGCAGGAAGAAGCGGCGCGTGAAGAACGGCTCGACCCAGGGCAGCATGGCAGAGAGCCAGCGGTCGGGCTTGACCAGCGGAATCCGGAAGAACAGATAGTGGTGGATCAGCCAACCGAAGACCGTGCCCTGGATGGTCTTGAGGCGCTCGGACATCTTGCGCGCATGGTCGGCGCCGGCGCGCTGGACCAGCTCATTGTCGGTGACGAAGCTGATCACGCGCTCGACGTCTTCGGCGTCGATATGCAGCGTGGTTTCGCGCTCCACCGCCGCAACGATTTCTTCCGGGTCGTCCATCCACCAGTGCTGCAGGATGGACAATGTCAGCCAGTCGATCTTGTAATAGCGGTTGCGCACCGGATCGTGCAGCGTCCAGCTCGGCTGCCCGTCGGGCAGATTGGCGCCCGGCATGAGCGCCAATTCCTCACGCATGACCGGCAAGCCCATTTACAAACCTAGAGTAGAACGGATGGTGGCCAGCGGTCGGCGCAACAGCCAGTAGACGAAAGGCACGCGCGCGCCGTACAGCTTGGCGGTGCCCTTCAAGCCGACACGATGGTCGGTATGCTCTTCCAGCTTGGCCCGCACCCGGTAGGCATAGCTGCCATCGGGCCTTTGTTGCGCCTCATGCGACATGTAGCGCAAGCTGGCATGCACCGGCGACAAGGGACTGGAGTTGAGGAACAGCGCCACGCCGGCGCCGTCGTCCAGCGGAATGGCGTCACCCACCGCCACCCAGGCTTCGACTTCCTTGTCGTCGGCCGCGGCCACGCGCATGATGCGCTCGCCGACCGAAACCGGGCGCCCTATCCATTCGCTGGGATCGTCCACCAGGGCAATGCCGGCCTGCGGCGACTGCACGCGCGAGCGCCCCAGCTGCTCCTGCAGATATTCGACCTCGGCGCGCTTTTCCTCGATCTTGCCGGTCAAGAGCGCCAACTGCGCCTTGGAACGGGCGTCGGACAAGGCTTGCTGGCTGGTCTGGCGGTATTCCGCCTCGGCCGTGGCCATGGCCTGGCGCGCCACTTCCAGCCGGCTGCGGATCAGCGCCTCATCGTAAATGAACAGCAGTTGGTCCTTGGCCACCACCTGGTTGGGGCGCACGGCAAAGGTGCCGATCACGCCCTCGAGCGGCGAGCGGATCACCGCCGGCTTGGCCGGCACCAGTTCGCCCGGGGCCAGCACGGTGGTGCGGATCGGGAACAGCAAGACCGCCAGCACCGCCAGCGAAATCATCAAGGGCCGGTTCTTCCACCATGCCTTTGCGCCCTCTTGCGGACGCAGGAATTCCATCACCCGCGTTTTCCAGATGTGCCAGGAAAACAGCGGCGGCTTGAAGCGCGCCAGCCAGGCGTGGTTCCAGACATCCATCCACTCCACCAGCAGCGCGCCTTCCTGCTCGGTCCAGGGCAGATCGCGCACCAGCACCAGCGCGCCGCGCGAACTGGTGCTGACATTGCGCGCCGCCGGCAAGGGCAGCCACATGGCGTGCTCGGGCAGCCACTCATCCCATTCGGATGCCAGCGCTTCGGGCAGATCGGTCTTGTCGAAGGCGTGCGGGCGCTTGTTCTCGACGCCCACTTGCTTGCACACGCGCTCCAGCCATTGCGCATAGGGTGCGTTGGCTTCGATCTGCACCACGCCTGATAGCGACTTCAGACCCGTGCCCTCGAACCACAAGGCGGCCTGGCGATATGGCGCCAGGGCGTGGGTGTCGTTGAC
>JAEVZY010000180.1 GCA_023392035.1 Pseudomonadota bacterium
GCGCCGGCCCGTGCGCCGCAAGGCGGCGGCCAGGGCGGCGGCAATCGTCCGGCGCAACGGCCGGCGCCGAATTTCAGCGACATGGACGACGACATTCCGTTCTGAGCTTGCATTCCTTTTGCGAAAGTCGAAGCGAGGCCGTTGATCCGGCCTCGCTTTTTTATGTCGGTCGGCCCAAAGTCCGATCGTCCAATATTCCCGAACCTTCCTTCAACTCTTACGGGGTGGCTCCCGGATGTTGGCCAACGTATAGTCAGTTCGACCCTCAACCTGGATTTCCCATGCGAACTCCTTCTTTCAACGCCATGTATCGAATCAGCTCGCGGCCGAGCGTTTCGCGCGCGCGTACGAAACGAAGCGATTTCGCCACGCTCTCCGGCATCGCGACCATTGCGGCCGCTGCACTCGCCCGGCTCGCTTAAGGCTCGGTAGCGCCAATCCACTGCGGCGGCTTACCGAGCCCGCTCCCTGTCCCACCCATATTGATCGCACGCGCCAGTCCTGGCCGCGTGTTCCTCGCTACTGCTTCAGTCGTGGTGTTCTGACACGTCTGGAGCGCTACTTGCGCTTGGCCGGAGGTGAGAAAAAAGTGAACAGAATCGGAAAAATTTCAGCCATCAACGAAGCTGCGGCTCCGGTGCAATGGGCGCAGGAGCGCGCTCGCCTGATCGGCGCCAGATTGCGCAAAGTCTCGATGGACGCCGCCGCGCCATCGACCGGATTGCTGATCCTGAACGCCAATGGCGCAGGCCTCTTCTCGAGCGCCCTGCTTGGATGGCGCAATACGGCGCGCATCCGGCAAGCGTCGGGCCCGGTCCTGCTGGTGCAGAGCAAGCCGCAGCGCGCCTACCGTCGGGTGCTGATCGCGACCGACTTTTCCGAGGCATCGCTGGCGGCGGCGAAGGCGGCCATCGCCATCACCCCGGCGGCAGAGGTGGTTGTCGCCCATGTGTTCCAGCTGGCCGAGAGCGGCCTCATGCTGGAACAGGGGCTGGCCTCGAAAATCGTCCGCTCCTATCGCCAGAAGGCGAGGGAAGTCGCCAAGCAGAAGCTGGACGAGTTCGTGCAGGCACTGGACATGCCGGTCAGGCCGGGACGCGCGGTGCTGTACGGTACGCCGCAACGGATCGTTCCGCATTACGCGGCCAATATCGGGGCGGACCTGGTGGTGCTGGGCCGTAGGCGGCGCTCCCTGGTGGGCAGCCTGTTTGCACCTGGCCTGCGCCGATGCCTGGCGCCGCTGAAACTGGACATTCTCCTGTGCGCGGCTGACGAAAGGGGGCAGGCATGAGCAGCTTGCGTCATCTCCTGGTCGTCAGCGATGGCTCGGAGCGAGGCCAGATGGCCGAAGCCCGGGCCAGGAGCCTGTGCGAAGAGCTTGCGGCAGAGGCGGTCGAAGTGCTCACGATCAAAAGCGCTGAAACAGACGGGCTGGAGCAGGCCGCGCCCATGGCCCGCGGGCTGACTACCGGAATGGGCACCTTGAGATCCCGCACCGGCCACCAGGTACGCATCGGCAGCGCCGCCGAGCAGATCGCGGCGCGCGGCAATGAGCTGGATGCCGGACTGGTCCTGGCCGCGGTGCAGGGCGATCGGATCTGCGCCGGCCGGAGGTCGCCTTGCAGCAGTGCCGAACTGGTGGAGCGGGTGGAGCGGCCGCTGTTGCTGGTCAAGCGGCCTCCGCGCGGCGGCTATCGTTCCGTATTGGTCGCCGTCGACCTGACCGAAGACAGCGATGAAGTGGCACGCCATGCGCTTTGGATCGCGCCCAAGGCGCATCTCATCCTGCTTCACGTGTGTGCTACGGAATGCCTGGGCGCGGACGCCGATGCGAGTTCGGTACAGCGGGCCGCAATCGCGCGCGAAACGGCACAAGGAAAAATGAGTTCTCTCATTTCCCGTCTGGAGCGGGGCCGGCGCTTGATATCCAGGGTGGTGTTGCACGGTCCGCCGGCAGCGACGGTTCTTGGCTACACCGACCAGCTGAGCGTGGATCTGGTGGTCATCGGCAGACGTGATGAAGCCGATGCCGCGCAAGCAGGGCAAATGACGCAGAGGCTGCTTTCCGGCCTGGGCAGCGACCTGTTGCTGGTGCCGACGCGCTCGTATCCAACATTGCCGAATGCGGCCTAGGAGGCGCCATGAGAACCAGCATTACACAGCGCAGCATATTCATGTCGATCGACGACCACGAGAAGATCAGTGCGCTGCTCGACAAACATGCCTTGCCGGCCAGTCCGGAACGCCAACTGCTGGAGTGGAAGCTCAACGAGGCGATCCAGTTGAAGCGGGCCTATCTGTTTGCGGATGTGGTGTCGGTGGAGTCGCAGGTGAATTTCCTCAGCCTGCGCGATGGCCTGGAGTACTGGGTAAAAATCGATTACCCGGAGGAGAAAAAAGAAGAGGGAACCGTGTCCTTGTTCTCCCCGATCGGCGCGGCGCTGATCGGCCTTTCCAAGGGACAGGAATTTCATTGGTGCGGACCGAGCGGACGCAGATCAGGCGTAAAAGTGATCGAAGTTTTGCAAACACCCACGATAAGGTATTGAGATGATTAAGCAAGAGCAAATCGCAAGCAAACAAGTGAAAGCAGCCGGCCCGATGCCGGACATCTATCTGAGCAGCCACGACTTCGAGCGCTTGGAGGCGCTGGCCGACAAGCTCCCCGATGCGCAGGACGAGGGCAAGGCAGCGTTCCTGGAAGAGCTGGCCAGGGCGTCGGTGGTGGCGCCTGACGATATGCCGCCCGATACCGTGACCATGAATTCGATCGTCCGCTTCAAGGTGGACGGCCGCGAATTCTGCAAGACCCTGGTCTATCCGCGCGATGCGGTCGATGGCGAGAACCGGGTTTCGATCGTCACGCCGGTGGGCATGGCGCTCATCGGATTGCAGCGCGGCGCCACCATCGAATGGCCGCGCGCGGGCGGCCCGGCGCTGGAGATCGAGATCCTGGAGGTTCTCTATCAGCCGGAAAAATTCGGCGATTTCCGCAGGTAGAAAGGGCGGGCTGGCCGTGCCTGGCGGCCAGCGCTGCGCTTTGCCCGCGCAAGCGCCGGCCGATCAGAAGCGCTTGCTGAGCTCGGCCCAGCCGCGCACCGGCGACACCGAAGACAGCAGCGCCGGCCGCGCGCCGAAGGGTGCCGCCACGAAGATGCGGCCGTCAATCCGTTCCGGCCCCGACCAGTTCAGGCCAAGACCGTAGCCGCGCAGCGCGCCGGTGTTGGTGGAGGCGGTCCAGGGCGATTTGTTGACGGTCACGTGCGCAGCGTCGACAAAGGCCACCGCTTGCCATTGGGTCTGGGCCAACGCGCCCAGAAAACGCCGCAGTTCCAGATTGAGCACCCAGGCGTTGTCGCCCGATATGGCACCCGGCTCATAGGCGCGCACGGTCCAGGGGCCGCCCACGCTCATCTTCATCGAAGTGTCCAGGTTGGCGCTTGCGCGCTGTCCTGAAAGTTGGGCATACAACTGATCGACCCGTGTCAGGTTCTGGGTATGGCTCACCAATCCCTGCAGTTTGGCGAAGCTGCCGTCGGTGCGCGCCGTGGCGGCGTCCGTACTGCGGGCCGCCGCATCATCGAAGTCCAGCCGGCCCCGGGTCAGGCCGAGCGACCAGCTGTTGCCGGAATTGGCGACCAAGGCATTGGTCAGATCGCCATTCAAGGCGAGCGTGATGTTGTCCAGGTGACGGTCATTGCGGATGGCGCTGGCGTCCACCCGGTCTTTCAGATTCAGACCGTCGTATTGCAGCGAGCCCCAGACATTGGCTTGCCGGCTGCGCAGGAGCGGTTGTCGGGCCCAGGCGCTGAGCACATGGGCCTGGCCATGCGCGCCTATGGTCGCGAATGGCTCGCCCAATTCATAACTCAGTGCCGAGGCCGCGGCGCCAAGGCGCGTGCCGCGGCCGTTGACCACGGCTTCATACGAAGCGCGTCCATAGCGAAAGCTTTCGCCCGAACTCAGCAACGAAAAATTGAACAGGTCGCCATGGCTGAGCGGGCCCAGCACGCTGAAGTTCGCACCCAGCCGGCCGCGGCCGGTGAAGCGGCTGCCGAAATTGTCGGCCGTGATATTGCCGACCACGCGCGGCGCGGGCGCGACGGCGACCGTCATGTCCGACGTGCCCGGGCGTTCGCCGGCTTTCAGGGTGGCTTCGACCTTGGCGCCGGGCAGGTCCGACAAGAGCAGCAGGCTGCGGTCCATCTCGGCTTGCCGGATCACATCACCGGCATGCAGCGGCGCCAGCGTTGCTTCCAGCAGGCGGCTGTTGACGGCGCTGTCGTTGGCCAGCATCACCTTGCCGTAGCGCGCTTCGACCACGCTGATTTCGAGCACGCCATCCTTCATGTTCTGGCGCGCAATGACGGCGCGTGCCAGCGGATATCCATGCCGGTGGTAGTAGTCGGTGATGCGCCCGGCCATGGCCTGCAGCTCATCGAAACTCAGGGTCTTGCCCTGCACTTCGCCAGCCACGGCGCGCAGCGTGGCGCTGTCGAAGGCCGTATTGCCCGAGAACCGCAGGTCTTGCACCAGCACCTTGCCGGTTCCCGACAGTTTGACTGGCCTCTCGGTTTCAATGCGGGTCGTGGGCGCCGGCCCGGGCGCCGCCGCAGGTGCGGGAGGCAATTGCTGCAACAGGCTGCCGGCATCGGGCAGGGCCTGGGCATGAAGGGTTCCGGCCAGGGCGACGGTGAACAGCGCGGCGGCAGAGTGAAGGGCAATGCACTTGCTGGAAGATCGGCTCATTCGCTCTCGCTATTAATTGTTCGGATTGATGGACACGTTCACGCCGTCGTCGACGACATGAAGTCGCGGACCGTTGATACCGATGATGGTGGTATTCGTCAGCAGGGAGGAGGTTTGCGGCAAGCCGCCATTCGGACCACCGGCTTCGGCTGGGGGATTGGCGCTACTGCCGAGGCCGGAGGCGATGCCTGGCGTTGCTTGGCCGGTCGTAGTGGATGGCGCCAATATCGTTGCGCTGATCAGGCTTGAAACCGTGTTCGGGATTTGCTGCTGCTGGTTCTGAAGCACAACGGCCGGGGCAAGCTCGGGCGCCGGCAAAATGCTGGCCGTGAGATGGGGGCTGACCAACTGGTAATTGCCGGCATCGGTTCCAGACAGGCTCAAGCCGCTGACGTTCACCGACTTGCCGGATCCGGCGGCGGAATCCGAGAACTGCCCGCTTGCAGTGCCGCCCAGGTTGACGATGTCGTTGCCCAGCGCCTGGATCTGGGCGCTGCCGGTCAAGGCCACGCTGGTGTTGCCATCGTAGGTCTTGTCGGACGCGGAAAGGCCGGTGACGTTGAGATTGGCCTTGGTGATGTTGGCGGTCAGGCCGGTGGGCTGCAGCAGGTTGTAGTTGCCGGCATCCGTGCCGCTGATGGTCACGCCGCTGACGGTCACCGACTTGCCGGTGCCGACGTTCTTGTCGGCGAAGCTGCCAGTTGCGGTGCCGCCTGCGGTGACGACATCGTTACCCAGTGCCGCCACCGTCGCGGTGCCGGACAACGTGGCGTTGTTGGTGGTGTCATACACCTTGTTGTTGGCGGTCAGACCGATGACCTGCAGATCGGCCTTGGTGATATTGGCGGTGAGGCCGGTGGGCTGCAGCAGATTGTAGTTGCCGGCATCCGCGCCGCTGATGGTCACGCCGCTCACAGTCACTGACTTGCCGTTGCCGACGTTTTTGTCGGTGAAGTTGCCAATTGCGGTGCCGCCCGCGGTGACGACATCGTTGCCAAGTGCCGCCACCGTTGCGGTGCCGGACAACGTGGCGCCGTTGGTGGTGTCATACACCTTGTTGCTGGCGCTCAGACCGGTTACCTGCAGATCGGCCTTGGTGATGTTGGCGGTAACGCCAGTCGGCTGCAGCAGGTTGTAGTTGCCGGCGTCAACGCCGCTGATGGTCACGCCGCTGACGGTCACTGTCTTGCCGGTGCCGACGTTCTTGTCGGTGAAGCTGCCGCTTGCAGTGCCACCCGCCGTGACGTCGTCGCTGCCCAATGCCGCCACCGTTGCCGTGCCGGACAACGTGGCGCCGTTGGTGGTGTCATACACCTTGTTGTTGGCTGTCAGGCCGGTTACCTGCAGATCGGCCTTGGTGATGTTGGCGGTGAGGCCGGTGGGCTGCAGCAGGTTGTAGTTGCCGGCATCGGCGCCACTGATGGTCACGCCGCTCACGGTCACTGTCTTGCCGGTGCCGACGTTCTTGTCGGTGAAGTTGCCGGTCGCGGTGCCGCCCGCGGTGACATCGTCGTTGCCAAGTGCCGCCACCGTTGCGGAGCCGGACAGGGTGGCGCCGTTGGTGGTGTCATACACCTTGTTGTTCGCGCTTAGACCAGTGACCTGCAGATCGGCCTTGGTGATATTGGCGATGAGGCCGGTGGGCTGCAGCAGGTTGTAGTTGCCGGCATCGGCGCCGCTGATGGTCACGCCGCTGACGGTCACTGTCTTGCCGGTGCCGACGTTCTTGTCGGTGAAGTTGCCGCTTGCAGTGCCACCTGCGGTGACGTCGTCGCTGCCCAATGCCGCCACCGTTGCCGTGCCGGTGAGCGTGGCGCTGATGGTGGTGTCGTACACCTTGTTATTGGCTGTCAGACCGGTCACCTGCAAGTCCGCCTTCGTAATGTTGGCAGTCAGTCCGGTCGGCTGCAGCAGGTTGTAGTTGCCCGCATCGGCACCGCTGATGGTCACGCCGCTGACGGTAACTGTCTTGCCGTTGCCGACGTTCTTGTCGGTGAAGTTGCCAGTTGCGGTGCCGCCCGCGGTGACATCGTCGCTGCCCAGGGCCGTCACCGTTGCGGTGCCGGAGAGGCTGGCGCTGGTGGTGGTGTCGTACACCTTGTTGCTGGCGCTCAGGCCCGTGGCCTGCAGATCGGCCTTGGTGATCGTGCCGACGTTGCCGCTGGCCGAGCTGCTGCTCAACTGATAGCCATACACAGTAGCTGAGCCGTTGCTTGCACCCGAGATGCTCAGGCCGGACGCAGTCACCGTCTTGCTGCTGCCGACATTCTTGTTGTCGTAGGCGCTGCTGGTCGGTGCGCCAAGGCTTACCGTGTCGCCGTCCACCGTGCCGCTGGTGCTGAAATTGGCCGCGCTCAGGGTGGCGCCAATGCCGGTGTCATAGGTCTTGCTCACTGTGCCGGTCAGGCTGGCAGTGATGCTGGGCGCAAGCGTGTACAGGAAGCCGTTACCCGAGCCCAGGACGTTGTCCACTCCATACGCGGCGTTGTATTGCTTGAAGTCGTAAGCCAGGCCGCCGCGAACATCGTTGGCGGGATTCTCCGACCACACCAGCCAGCGGCCATTGGGCGTGGACAGGGCCGAGGCGCCGGCATTGTTCACGAAAGTCTTGCCGGCCAGCTGCAGGGCGGTGCCGGTGGCGGTCGAGGTGATGCCGGCATTGAGCGTCAAGGCATTGCCGGCCACCAGGTTCAGGGCGCCGCTCACGTTGACGGCGCTGTTGATCGTGATGTTGTTGGAGGCTTGCAGCGTGGTGGTGCCGGTGGTGGCGATGCCGGCCAGGGCGGTCGGATTCAAGCTCACCGATCCTGCCGCATTGCTGATCGAGGCAAGCAGGTTCGACGGCGCCGAAACCAGCCACACTGCGCCGGCATTGGCCTTGCCCGGCTGGTCATAAGCGGGCGTGTCGACGACGTAGTTGCCATTGGCCAGGCCCGTCACGCCATACAGGCCGAGCACGTCGCTGGCCGTGCTGCCGAGCAGCGAGTTGGAGCTGGAGATGCTGCCCGCCACGCCAGTGCTGCCGTTGGCGAAGGTCACCGCGCCGGCGTCTGCTATGCCGCCACGGTTCCACCAAGGGCTGGCGACCACGTAGTTGCCGTTGCTCAGGGCATACACGAAAGAGGCGCCGTTGCTGTCGCTGCCAACCAGGTCACTGGTCGTACTGCCCACCAGCGAGTTGCTGCTCGAAACCACGCCGCTGACGCCGGTCGTGCCGCTGCCCCAGGTGACCGCGCCGGCTTGTGCGACCGCGCCATTCTTCCAGGTGGGACTGAGGACCACATAGTTGCCGTTGCTGAGGGTGGTAATGCGCAGCTGGTTGGAAGTGGCGCCGCTGTAGCCCACGTAGTCACCGGCGGAACTGCCCACCAGCGAATTGGAGGCGCTGACAGCCCCACTGATGCCGGCAGTGCCGCTGCCCCAGGTCACGGCACCCGCGTTGCCGTTGGCACCGCTGTGCCAGGCAGGCGTGACGATGACATAGTTGCCATTTGCCAGTTCAACCACCGGCTTCTGCCCGTTGGGCAATAAGCCCACCCGGTCCCCGCTACTTGCGCCCACCAGCGAATTCGCGCTCGAAACCGTTCCTTTGACGCCGGCAGTGCCGCTACCCCAAGTCGCGGCACCCGCCTGCGACAGGGCGCCGTTTGCGAACAGGGAGGACAGCACCACGTAATTGCCATTGCTGAGCGCGAACACGCCATTGCTGCCGATCTGGTCATTCGCGGTGGCGCCGATCAGCGAGTTGGCGCTCGATATCGTCCCCTTGACCCCGGTGCTGCCGTCGCCCCAGGTGGCGGCGCCGACATTGGCAGAGGCGCCGTTATCCCAGTTGCTGCTGGCGACCACGTAATTGCCGTTGGCCAGGGCGGTGATGCCCGAGACTCCCACGTAATCATTGGCGGTGCTGCCGACCAGGGAGTTGGCGCTGGAGATCGTGCCGGTAATGCCGGTGCTGCCATTGCCCCAGGTGGCCGCGCCAGCCGCCGCGACTGCGCCGTTGCTCCAATTCGAGCCGACCACATAATTGCCGTTGGTGAGCGCGGTCACCGCAATACCGACCAGGTCGCTGGCGCTGCTGCCCACCAGTGAATTCGCGCTTGATACCACGCCGGTGGTTCCGGTGCTGCCGTTGCCCCAGGTTGCCGCGCCGGCATCGGGCAGGCTGCCGTTCTTCCAGCTCGGGGCAGTGACCACGTAATTGCCATTGGTCAGTGCCGTGACGCTGGAGGCAGTAATGGTGCTGCCGCTGCCGCCGGCGAGGCCGCCTATGGAATCGTAGGTATTGCTGCCCACCAGCGAATTGGTGGAAGACACGGCGCCGGTCACGCCGGCCGTGCCGCTGCCCCAGGTAGCCGCACCCAGCATGCCGTTCCAGTTCGGCGTGGCCACCACGTAGTTGCCATTGGTCAGGGCGTAGAGTCCATTGGCGAAATTGATGTCCGAGCCCAGGTAGTCGTTGGCATGCGTGCCAACCAGGGAATTGGCACTGGATATCACGCCGGTCACACCGGCCGTACCGCTGCCCCAGGTGGCCGCGCCGGCATTGGCCAGGCCGCCATTGTTCCAGCGCGGGCTGCCCACCACATAATTGCCATTGGACAGGAGCAGGATCCGCGAAGTGCTGCCATTGCTGCCCACATAATCGCCGGCCGTCGAGCCCACCAGCGAATTGCTGCTCGATACTGCGCCGCTCACGCCGGCCGTGCCGCTGCCCCAGGTCACCGCCCCGCGGTTGCCATTCCAGAGCACCGATGAAACCAGGTAATTGCCGTTGCTCAGGGCTGTGATGCGACCGTTGCCCACATAGTCGCCACTGAGGCTGCCGGTCAAGGAATTGGCGCTGGATACCACACCGGAGGTGCCGGTCGCGCCATTGCCCCAGGTGACCGCTCCCAGGTTGCCGTTCCAGGCGTAGCTGTTGACAACGTAGTTGCCGTTGGACAGCGCGGTAATGCCCAGGCTGCCGACGTTGTCGTTGGCGTTGCTGCCCACCAGCGAATTGCTGCTGCTTACCACGCCGCTCACACCGGTGCTGCCGCTGCCCCAGGTGACCGCGCCGGCATTGGCCAGCGCGCCGCTGTGCCAACTGGTGGTGGACGTCACGAAATTGCCGTTGCCGAGCACATCGACATTGCTGCCGACGCGATCGCCGGCCTGGCCGCCGGTCAGCGTTGAAATCAGCGCGCCAGTATTGCCGTTGTAGAGGTACACCGCGCCCGCAGCGGCGCCGCCGAAGTTGTCGTTGGAACTGGCCACCACGATATTGCCGCCGGACAGCGCGCGCACGCCGCTGCTGGTGCCGGCTTGACCGTGCAGGCCGTTGGCGCTGGGGCTGGGGTTGGCCAGGTCGATATAAAACTGCGAAGGCGCGCTCGAATCGATCACCAGATTGGTGGGATCGAGCAGCACGTTGCCGTCGGCGCCGGCATTGGCTTGTCCGCCGTAGTTCAGGGTCTGTTTGCCCGACACTTCGATGAAGCCCCTGGGCCCGGTCGCGGCCTGGCCGTAATAGCTGGTGGTGTCGTCGGACCACACCACCACCTTGCCGCCAGGGCCGCCTGCGTTGAGCCTGGTGTAGGGGTTGACCACCACTTGGGTCGCGTTGGGGACGGCGGGGTTGGCGCCATGGGCATCGCCGCCCACCAGCACACTGCCGCCGGTGCTGTCGCCGTTGGCGCTGAGGCTGGCCGCGGAAAGCGTCAGTTGCGGCGCGGTGACGACTACCTCGCCGCCCTGGGCACCATTGGCTTGCATGGTGCCTGACAGCAGGGCGGCGCTGCCCGCCTGCAGTCGCACCTGGCCGCCGGTGGTGGCGCCATTGGCGCTGGTCAGCGCGGCATCGGTGTGGAGCAGGGCGCCGCTGGCTTGCAGCGACACGCTGCCGCCCGCGCCGCTATCGCCGTCGGCGCTGACGGTGCCGGCCTGCAGCAGGCTGCGGCCGTTGATGCTCACCGAGCCGCCGGTGCTGCCCGAGGCGCTGATGCTGCCGGTGTTGACCACCAGGTCACCCGCCAGGCGCACGCTGCCCAGCAAGTCTTCGGCCGAGCGCGCTTCGATCACGCCGGTGTTGTTGACCACGCTGGCCAGCAGCGCATCGCGGGCGGCGGCATTCATCACCACCATGCCGCCGTCGGCCTTCAGCAGGCCGCCGTTTTCCGCCAGTGTGGCCAGTGTGCCCTGCTGCACTTCCATGCCCACCAGCGCATTGCCGCTGAAGGTCAGGCGCGCGCTGTCGCCGGCGCCCAGCATTACGCTGCCCTGGCGCGCCGCAATCGTTCCCTGGTTGCTGACCGTATTGCCGAGGAAGGCGACATAGCCGCCGTCGGCCGCCGTGATATTGCCCAGGTTGGTGATGGCGCCGGGGCCGGCCGCGCTGAAGCTGCGCACGTTGCCGTCCAGCGAGGACTGGTTCAATTCGAGGGTGGAGGCGACCAGGCCGCCGACATTGACTTGCGCGCCCTGGCCGAACATCACGCCATTGGGATTGATCAGCCACACTTGGCCATTGGCGTTGAGCCGACCGAGAATCTGGCTGCCGTTGGTATCAAAGATGCGGTTCACCGCCAGCGCCGATGCCGAGGGCTGGACGAAATTCACCGTTTCCTGGGCGCCGATATTGAAGCTGCTCCAGTTCAGGCCAACCCGGTTGGAGGACTGCTGAATGGTGGTGGTATTGCCCGACTGCGAGATGGTCGCCGATCCCGATGCCACCTGGCCGCCCTGGGGCGCGGCGCCAGCCGCGGAAGCGAAGGCCGCCGCCAGCAGCGCCAGCTTGCGGCTTGTTCTGCCCTTGCCGCGTCCGCGCCGGTTTTCCGCCACGGCGACCCAACTGCCGGTGAGCTGGCTCCAGACGAGCCGGTAAATGTGGTTCAGAGAGCGATTGGCTTTCATCGATGCCTTTCGTGAGCGGACGAACCGCGCCGCGGCGCGGGGGACGGCGCCGGGGCGAAAGACAAACTAATGGGCGCTTATCGAATGATTATACTGGCAAGATTTCCAGAAAGACATTTTTTCCGCGCTGGAAGCTCACAGCTTGGAAGGCGGGAATTGTGAAGGGCAGGCCAAGCCGCGGCGGCTCGGAACTGAGGCCGCCTGGCTTGTACGTGTGGATTGCAGCGCTTCAGCGCCCGATATCAAGCTGACATGGCCTGACTTGTCTGCGGTCCGCCCAGCGTGGCGCAGGGCTGATCGAGGGCCTGGCCCTGAACCAGCACCGATTGATTCGGCGCGGCCTGCAATGCGCAGACGGCGTCCAGGCTGGCCCGATCATCCAGCTCCTTGAACATCAGGGTCACGCCCAGGCGATGGCAAAGTTCCAGCAGCGCCTGGGCCGCATCCGGCCTGGCGCATGCGCCGCCCCCCAGCACCAGGGCATGCGGCCGCACCCGCTCCAGCAGGAACATGCCATCCCGGGCATCCATCGCCGAAGCCAGCACGCCAAAGCGATTGCGGCGATAGTTGTCGGCCACGTAGCTGATCAGCAGGCATTGGTCGGGGCTGGAAGACGGCAGTTGCACGTGCACGCGATTGATGGGCAGGTCCAGGCTTTCAATCACGTTGCGAAAGTGGGTGCCATGGTTGTTGCTTACCGCATTCAACAAGCGTGCATGCACGCTCAGGTAGAGCTCACTTCCCAGCGCGCCATCCTGGCGATAGAAGTTGAGCAGATGCAGCAGTCGGCACAGGCGATTGAGTTCGACCGATTCTTCGTCGCTGGCCGCCTGTTCCAGCGCATGCCAGGTGGTCCAGGACTGATCCTTTTCCGAGCGGCACACAGTGATGCCTTCGTAGCCGACCAGCTTGCCGCCATCGCGCTCGCGCACCGGCGCGAAGACACTGGACAACACGTGGCCGGCAAAGCGTGCCGATATTTCTCCGCTGGCGGATTGCCACATCCGGTTGCCTTCCCCGGCCGAGCGCGGCAAGCGCGCGACATAGTCGCGCAGTTTGGCAAAGTGGTTCATAGGTGGCCCTTCGCAATGGCATTCACTGCATTGTAGGGGCGAGGGCGCGCTTGTTGAACGAATCTTTCCGGGAACCCTTATGCCGCGCGCGACTTTTGAAGCGCGCCAGCCCGTGACGGCGCGATGGAATCGCAATCCTGATACTATGCTTGGATATCCGCAAATGGATATCATTCGGAGGCTCCAATGAACCTGAAGTTGCAACTGGCCCAATGGGGAAACAGCCTGGCCTTGCGCATTCCAGCCGAACTGGTGCGTCGCTATGACTTGCACGCCGGCGATCAATTGCAGGCCAGCCTGACCGTGGACGGCAGCCTGTGCATACGTACCGGTACATGGGACCGCAAGGCTTTCGCGCGCGAACTGGAGGCGGCCTATGCGGAAATGCCGGAAGGTCAATCCGTCATGGACGAATTGCGGCGTGGAGCGCGCTACTGATGATCTACGTCGATACCAGCGTGCTGGTCGCTTTGTGCACACATGAAGCCAGAAGCCATGACGTCAACGCCTGGTACCGCGCATGCCGCGACGAACTGGTGACAGCATTCTGGTGCGTGACGGAATTTTCCAGCGCGCTTGGAATGAAGCAGCGCACCGGGCAGATCAGTCAGGCGCAGGCCAACCTGGCAGGAGAGCGGTTTGAACGCCTGTGTGCAAATGACCTGCATTTGCTGCCGATTGAGCCTGACGATTATTTCCGCGCGGCCGGTCTGGTGCTCGACCCCGCACAGGGTTTGCGCGCCGGTGACGCGCTTCATCTGGCTGTGGCCTTGAGGGTCGGGGCCAAATCCATGGCTACGCTTGATGTGCGGCTTGCCGAGAATGCGGCGCGCATGAAACTTAAGCTGATCAGTATTTGAAGCTGCGAGTTCGGGCTCGCTAAACGCCACAAGCTGTTTCAGCAAAACGAAAAGGAGCCGAAGCTCCTTTTTTGAGTGCGCCACATGGATGCGCCATGTGGCTGAAGAATTCTGGAGCGGGAAAAGAGTCTCGAACTCTCGACCTCAACCTTGGCAAGGTTGCGCTCTACCAACTGAGCTATTCCCGCGAGGAGGGCGAATCATACCTAGCTTGCGCGCGATGGGGAAGCCCCTTTTGCACATTTCTCGCAAAGTCTTTTTCTCGGGGGCGCCAACAACATGAAAAAAGCCCGCACGAGGCGGGCTTTTTTCCGGGATCAGCGATCAGGCTCAGCGCGGCAACACCGTGCTGCCCATCAGGAACTCATCCACTGCGCGCGCGCATTGGCGTCCCTCGCGAATCGCCCACACCACCAGCGATTGGCCGCGACGCATGTCGCCGGCGGCAAACACCTTGTCGACATTGGTCTTGTAGCAGCCTTCGCCGTCGGTCGTCGCACGGGCATTGCCGCGCGCGTCCTTGGCCACGCCGAAGTGGTCCACCACTTGCGGCACCGGCGAGACGAAGCCCATCGCCAGCAGCACCAGGTCGGCCTTCAGTTCGAATTCGGAATTGGGCACTTCGACCATCTTGCCGTCCTTCCATTCGACGCGGGCGGCGATCAGCTTTTCCACCTTGCCGTTCTTGCCTTCCAGGCGCTTGGTGGCCACTGCCCAGTCGCGCTCGCAACCTTCTTCATGCGAAGAGGAGGTGCGCAGCTTGGTCGGCCAGTAAGGCCAGACCATGGGCTTGTTCTCTTCTTCGGGCGGTTGCGGCAGCAGTTCGAATTGGGTGACCGAAGCGGCGCCGTGGCGGTTGGATGTACCCACGCAGTCGGAGCCGGTGTCGCCGCCGCCGATCACGATCACATGCTTGCCGGTGGCCAGCATCTGGTCCTTCAGCTTGTCGCCGGCGTTCACGCGGTTTTGCTGCGGCAGGAATTCCATGGCGAAGTGCACGCCCTTGAGTTCGCGGCCCGGCACCGGCAGGTCGCGCGGCTGCTCGGCGCCGCCGGCCATGACGATGGCGTCGAAGTCTTTCTGCAGTTGTTCGACGCTGATGCTTTCCTTGGCCAGGTTCAGCACCGTCGCCGGGAAATCCTTGCCGATCAAGACGCCGGTGCGGAACACCACGCCTTCGGCCTTCATCTGCTCGACGCGGCGATCGATCAAGCCTTTTTCCATCTTGAAGTCGGGGATGCCATAGCGCAGCAGGCCGCCGACGCGGTCATTCTTCTCGAATACCGTGACTTCATGACCGGCGCGCGCCAGTTGCTGGGCAGCTGCCAGGCCGGCCGGGCCGGAACCCATGACGGCAACCTTCTTGCCGGTCTTCTTCGCTGCCGGAGCCGGCACCACCCAGCCGTTCTCATAGCCCTTGTCGATGATGAAGTGCTCGATCGACTTGATGCCCACCGCTTCGCTGTTGATGTTGAGCGTGCAGGCGGCTTCGCAGGGCGCCGGGCAGATGCGGCCGGTGAACTCGGGGAAGTTGTTGGTGGAATGCAGGTTGTCCAGCGCCTCGCGGTAATTGCCGCGATACACCAGGTCGTTCCAGTCCGGGATGATGTTGTTGACCGGGCAGCCGTTGTTGCAGAAGGGGATGCCGCAATCCATGCAGCGCGCGCCCTGGACCTTGGCCTGCTCATCGGTCAGGTGCAGGATGAATTCCTTGTAGTGCTTCAGGCGCGCGCCGGGCGCTTCGCTCGCTTCTTGCAGGCGCTGGTATTCAAGGAAGCCGGTGACTTTTCCCATTTTTTACTCACATTCTGGCTTGCGCAGACTGCCCCGCCGCCGAAGCGGTGGAGCGTGTCGCGCGGGTTGATTTTTTCAGGCGGCGACCTTTTCGCTGGCCTGGTTGCGTGCGGCGTCCATTTCCAGCAGCGCGCGCTTGTACTCGGTCGGGAAGACCTTGACGAAGCGTCCGCGTGCCGTGGCCCAGTCATCCAGGATGGCCCGCGCACGGGTGCTGCCGGTGTACTTGAAGTGACGCTCGATCAGTCCACGCAGGATGGCTTCATCGGTTTGCGCTTCGCCGTCGCGGGTGAGCGCATGCCAGGCGCCGCGCGCCACCTTGGCTTCCTGCTCGGGGGCCGGCAACACCGGCTCCAGGCTCACCATGGCGGTGTTGCAGCGCTGCGCGAAGTCGCCGTTCTCGTCGTACACATAAGCCAGGCCGCCCGACATGCCAGCCGCGAAGTTGCGGCCGGTGCCGCCCAGCACCACCACGGTGCCGCCGGTCATGTATTCGCAACCATGGTCGCCCGTGCCTTCCACCACGCAGGCGGCGCCCGAATTGCGCACCGCGAAGCGTTCGCCTGCCACGCCGTTGAAGTAGGCTTCACCGGCGATGGCGCCGTACAGCACGGTATTGCCGATCACGATGTTGTCCACCGCACGGCCGCGGAACTCATTGTTGGGACGCACGATGATGCGACCGCCCGACAAGCCCTTGCCCACATAGTCATTGCCTTCGCCCACCAGGTCGAAGGTGATGCCGTTGGCAAGGAAGGCGCCGAAGGACTGGCCCGCCGTGCCATGCAACTGGATGTGGATGGTGTCGTCGGCCAAACCTTCATGGCCGTAGCGCTTGGCCACTTCGCCGGAGAGCATGGCGCCGACGGTGCGGTTCACGTTCTTGATCGGCGAGATGAAGGACACGCGCTCGGCTTTTTCCAGCGCGCTCCTGGCTTGCGCGATCAGCTTGTGGTCGAGCGCTTTTTCCAGGCCATGGTCCTGCTCTTCCACCTGGAAACGCGGCTCGGAGGCCGGCATTTCCGGCAGATGGAAGACGCGGGTGAAGTCCAGGCCACGGGCTTTCCAGTGGGCGATGGCTTTCGACTTGTCCAGCAAGTCGGCGCGGCCGATCAGCTCGTTGAAAGTGCGGATGCCCAGTTGCGCCATGATCTGGCGCGCTTCTTCGGCGACGAAGAAGAAGTAGTTCACCACGTATTCCGGTTTGCCGGAGAAGCGTGCGCGCAGCACCGGATCTTGCGTGGCCACGCCCACCGGGCAGGTGTTGAGGTGGCACTTGCGCATCATGATGCAGCCTTCGGCCACCAGCGGCGCGGTGGCAAAGCCCAGTTCATCCGCGCCCAGCATGGCGGCAATCACCACGTCGCGGCCGGTCTTGATCTGGCCGTCGGTCTGCACACGGATGCGGCTGCGCAGACGGTTCAGCACCAGGGTCTGCTGGGTTTCGGCCAGGCCCAATTCCCAGGGCGTGCCGGCATGCTTGATCGAAGACAGCGGCGAAGCGCCAGTGCCGCCGTCGTGACCTGCGATCACCACGTGATCGGCCTTGGCCTTGGCCACGCCCGCGGCCACCGTGCCCACGCCCACTTCCGACACCAGCTTGACCGAGATCGAGGCTTTCGGATTCACGTTCTTCAGGTCGTGAATCAGTTGCGCCAGGTCTTCGATGGAGTAGATGTCATGGTGCGGCGGCGGCGAAATCAGGCCCACGCCCGGCACCGAGAAGCGCAGCTTGGCGATGTACTCCGACACTTTGTGGCCGGGCAGCTGGCCGCCTTCGCCGGGCTTGGCGGCTTGTGCCATCTTGATCTGGATCTGGTCGGCCGAGACCAGGTATTCGGCGGTCACGCCGAAACGACCGGACGCCACCTGCTTGATCTTGGAGCGCAGGGAATCGCCTTCCATCAGCGGCAGATCGACTTCCACCCGGTCGCGTCCGATCACGGAAGCCAGGGTGTCGCCCTTCTTGATCGGGATGCCGCGCAACTCGTTGCGATAACGCAGCTCGTCTTCGCCGCCTTCGCCGGTGTTGGACTTGCCGCCGATGCGGTTCATGGCGATTGCCAGCGTGGCATGCGCCTCGGTGGAAATGGAGCCGAGCGACATGGCGCCGGTGGTGAAGCGCTTGACGATTTCCTTGGCCGGTTCCACTTCTTCAACGGGAATCGCCTTGGACGGATCGATCTTGAACTCGAACAGGCCGCGCAGCGTCATGTGGCGCTTGCTCTGGTCGTTGATGATCTGGGCGTATTCCTTGTAGGTGGAGAAATTGCCGGCGCGCGCCGAGTGCTGCAGCTTGGCGATGGCGTCCGGGGTCCACATGTGGTCTTCGCCGCGCACGCGGAAGGCGTACTCGCCGCCGGCGTCCAGCGCGTTGGCCAGCACCGGATCGCCGCCGAAGGCCTGGGCATGCAGGCGCAGCGCTTCTTCCGCCACTTCAAACACGCCGATGCCTTCCACGTTGGAAGCGGTGCCCTTGAAGTACTTGGAAACCAGCGCCTGGTTCAGGCCGATGGCTTCGAAGATCTGAGCGCCGCAGTAGGACATGTAGGTGGAAATGCCCATCTTGGACATCACCTTCATCAAGCCCTTGCCGACCGCCTTCTGGAAGTTGTAGACCGCTTTCTCGGGCGTGGTGCCGGCCACATCCTTGGCCATCTCGGCCAGGGTCTGCATGGCCAGGTAGGGATGCACGGCTTCCGCGCCATAGCCTGCCAGCAGGGCGAAATGATGGGTCTCGCGCGCCGAGCCGGTTTCCACCACCAGGCCGGTGGAGGTGCGCAAGCCGCGCGACACCAGGTGCTGGTGGATGGCCGAGGTGGCCAGCAGCGCCGGAATCGCGACTTGCGTCGCGTCCATGTGGCGGTCCGACAGGATCAGGATGTTGGCGCCGGATTTCACGGCATCCACCGCCTTGGCGCACAGCGAAGCCAGGCAGGCTTCGATGCCTTCCTTGCCCCAGCTGATCGGATAGCAGATGCTCAGCTCGTGCGACTTGAACTTGCCGCCAGTGTGCTTGCCGATTTCGCGCAGGCGCGCCATGTCGGCGTAGTCCAGGATCGGCTGCGCCACTTCCAGTCGCATCGGCGGGTTGATGTTGTTGGTGTCCAGCAGGTTCGGCTTGGGACCGATGAAGGAAACCAGCGACATCACCATCGCTTCGCGGATCGGATCGATCGGCGGGTTGGTCACTTGCGCAAACAGCTGCTTGAAGTAGTTGTAGAGCGGCTTGTTCTTGTTGGACATGACCGCCAGCGGCGAGTCATTGCCCATCGAGCCCACGGCTTCCTCGCCGGCCAGCGCCATCGGCGCCATCAGGAATTTCAGGTCTTCCTGGGTGTAGCCGAAAGCCTGCTGCAGGTCGAGCAGGGAGGCGGCGGATTGCGCCGGGGCGGCTTCGCTCTTCAACTCATTGAGCTTGACGCGCACCGATTCGATCCACTGCTTGTAGGGCTTGGCGTTGGCGAAGGTGTCCTTCAACTCCTTGTCGTCGATGATGCGGCCGGCTTCCAGGTCGATCAGGAACATCTTGCCCGGCTGCAGGCGCCATTTCTTGATGATCTTGGATTCGGGAATGGGCAGCACGCCGGATTCGGAAGCCATCACCACGAAATCGTCATCGGTCACCAGGTAGCGCGCCGGACGCAAGCCATTGCGGTCCAGCGTGCCGCCGATGTGGCGGCCGTCGGTGAAGGCCATGGCGGCCGGGCCGTCCCAGGGCTCCATCATGGCGGCGTGGTATTCGTAGAAGGCGCGCCGGTTGTCATCCATCAGCGTGTGGTTTTCCCACGCTTCCGGAATCATCATCATCATCGCTTGCGCGATCGGGTAGCCGGACATCACCAGCAGTTCCAGCGCATTGTCGAAGCAGGCGGTGTCGGACTGGCCTTCGTAAATCAGCGGGAACAGCTTTTGCAGGTCCTCGCCCAGCACGGCGGACTTCATCACGCCTTCACGGGCGCGCATCCAGTTGAAGTTACCCTTGACGGTGTTGATCTCGCCGTTGTGCGCGATCAGGCGGTAGGGGTGGGCCAGCGGCCACTCCGGGAAGGTGTTGGTCGAGAAACGCTGGTGCACCAGGGCCAGGGCCGAGACGCAGCGCGGATCCTGCAGGTCTTTGTAATAGACGCCGACCTGGTCGGCCAGCAGCAGGCCCTTGTAGACCACGGTGCGGGCCGACATCGAGGGCACGAAGAATTCCTTGCCGTGGATCAGGTTCAGGCGCTGGATGGCGTGACCGGAAGCCTTGCGGATGATGTACAGCTTGCGCTCCAGCGCATCGGTCACCATGATGTCCGGGCCGCGGCCAATGAAAATCTGGCGGATCACCGGCTCTTTGGCGCGCACGGTAGGTGACATCGGCATGTCATGATCCAGCGGAACGTCGCGCCAACCCAACACCACTTGGCCCTCGGCCAGCACGGTGCGTTCGATTTCCTGTTCGCAGGCCATGCGCGAAGCGCTTTCCTTGGGCAGGAACACCATGCCCACGCCGTACTCGCCGGGCGGGGGCAGGGCCACGCCCTGCTTGGCCATCTCTTCGCGATAGTACTGGTCAGGCATCTGGATCAGGATGCCGGCGCCGTCGCCCATCAGTTTGTCGGCACCCACCGCACCCCTGTGGTCGAGATTCTTCAGGATCAGCAGACCCTGTTCGACGATCGAATGGCTTTTCTTGCCCTTGATATGGGCGATGAACCCGACGCCACAGGCGTCATGTTCATTGGCGGGGTCGTACAAACCTTGCGCGCGCCTAGACTGCTCCAATGCTGAAACGGATTGAACCGCAAGAATAGAGCATGCCCCTCTGCCTTACAAGGGAATTAAATGGGGGTCGTACACCAATTATTCGTTCGGCAGTTTTTCGTCTTCATTAATTGGGGACATATCGCCCTCTTTTGGGGCTGCCCTTGCACCTTTGCCGGGCGGCCGGCCCCGGCGTCCCGGGGTGAGGCGGCGCCCCGCTTCCTGTTCCAGCGCCTGGGCGAAGCCGGGCGGCCCGATCACCCAGCCACTGCGCAAAGCGGCTTCGAAATGAGACACTTGCGCCACGGTAAGTGCTTGCTCCAAGTGCCGCTGATAAGCCATTTCGCGGTCGAAGGGCGTGTTGCCCAACGCCCAATATCCCGGGTGATCGGTCAACAAGGCATCCCGTCTGGCGCCGCTGTGCGCCTGGCAGCTTGACCAAGGGTAATCGCTGGCCTGGGCACATAAACCGGCGCGCAGCGGGGCTTCCTCAACGAACTGGCAGGCCCCGATCAGCTCGCTTTGTCCGTCCACGATGGCGGCCCTGAAGCGCGCGCGCCACAGTGGGCCGCCACGCGCGTATTTTTGGTTATAAATGGGGACATACCGGCGGCCCAGCCATTGCATGAATCGAGACAAACCCTCCGCTTCCTGTGGTGTTGCCAATAAGAAAATTTCTGTTGGCAACAAGGCATAGGCATGGATGGACACCCCGTTAACTTTTGCCGATTCTTTGAGCAATGCCAAAAACTTAACAAAATCGTCTTCCTCGCGGAAAAGCGGGGCGCCTTCGAACGCGGATTGGGAGAGCAGATGAGCTTGCTTTGCGGCAACAAATCTCGGTTTTCTTGCCATCAGGAAATTTGCGTTTTAGCAGTACGGGCGGGGCCGGAAAATGCGAGCCTCAGTTATTGCTTTACGTCAATGTTTCTATTAAAAAACAGTGACTTGAAAAAATTTTACAACTACTAACATACCGCAGCATTAGCCGATATACTCGCCGGAAATTGCTGTGGATAAATCTCCAGTGGGCAACAGGCCGCTGGGCGAAAATCGAACCTAAAAGCATTAATCGTCCGAAGCGCCCCTCACGTCTTGGGCAGGACAGCGCTTCGCCTTTGGAAGAGACAGGTCCAAGCGCACCGCCGAATTATGGACGAGCGCAGGACTGCGTGGTGACAGGCAGCAGGTAACAGGCCTGTCCGGGGATCGTAGGCACTACAAGAAAAAAGCGCATGAGAAAACGTTTGGAAAGAGCGTTCGGGAGCGTCGTACTGATGGGTTTGGCAGCCTGCACATCGATACAGCCTCAACCAGTCACGCCACAAGAAATGCGCGTGCAGACCGCGGCCGACCTGGCCAGCGCCGCCAAGGGTGTCGATCGCATCGAAGGGCCGCTGACGCTGGAGCAAGCCATGGCGCGCGCGCTCAAGTTCAATCTCGATCGCCGGGTGCGCTTGATGGAAGAAGCCATCGGCCTGCGCCAGCTCGACGTCAGCAAGCTCGACATGCTGCCCAAGCTGGTGGCGCAGTCGGGCTACACCACACGCGACAACGACCGCACCGTGCTTCTGAGCGGTGCAGCCAGCAGCGCATCGCAGGACCGCACCCACGTGGTCAGCCAATTGGGCCTGACCTGGAACACGCTGGAGTTCGGCACCGGTTACCTCAACAGCCTGCAGGCCGCGGACCGCGCCCTGATCGCCACCGAACGCCGCCGCAAGGCGATGCATGTGCTGATGCAGGATGTGCGCACCGTCTACTGGCGCGCCATCAGCGCGCAGAAACTTCAAGCCGACGTCAAGCGCGTGATCGGACTGGCGGAAGAAGCGCTGGTCGATTCCCGCAAGACCGAAAACGAGCGCCTGAAGAATCCGCTGGATGCGCTGCGCTACCAGCGCCAGGTGCTGGAAAACCTGCGACTGCTGGAATCGATCCAGCAGGAGCTGGCTTCGGCCCAGGTGGAGCTGACCAGCCTCATCAACGTGCCGCCCGGGACGCCGGTCGAACTGGTGGAAATGCCTTTCAATGCGAAGCCGGACGCGCTCAATATCGGCGTCGCCAAGCTGGAAGAAACCGCCTTGCTCAACAACGCCGACTTGCGCGAGCAGCACTACAACGCCCGCATCGCGCGCGATGAAACGCGCAAGGTGCTGTTCCGCATGTTCCCGAGCCTGGCGTTCAGCGTTTCGACCAACAAGGATTCCGACAGCTTCCTGGTCAACCAGGAGTGGAACGAGGCCGGCCTGCAACTCTCGTTCAACCTGCTCAATCTGCTGACCGCGCCAACCCAAAAACGCCTGGCCGATGCCGGCGTGGCCCTGGCCGACCAGCGGCGGGTGGCGGTGCAGATGGCGGTGCTGACCCAGGTACATCTGGCGCGCCTGCAGCTGCTCAATTCCAGCAGCCAGTTCGAACGCGCCGACGAGATCTGGAACGTCGACAACAAGATTTCCACCATCGTCATCAATCGCGAAGCAGCGCGCGCGCAAAGCAAGCTGGAGCGCATCAGCAATGAAACGGCGGCCGTGCTGTCGCTGCTGCGCCGTTACCAGGCGGCGGCGCAGATGCAGGCGGCCGAGAGCCGCTTGCAGGCCACCCTCGGCCTCGAGCCGAACCTCCCCAGCGTCGATGCCATCGACAGCCGTGCGCTGGCGCAGAAGATCACCTTGCACAACCTGATCTGGCAATCGCTCCTCGAGCCGGCCGGCAAGCAAGGCACGCAACAGCAAAACAAGGAACAAACGAGGAAATGAAGACGCCTTCCCTATTTTCCGGACTGGTGCTGATGGCAAGCTGCGGCGCTGCCCTGGCGGCTGGTGCCGACGTCAAGCCGGCCACCATGACTGTTGCGCCGAACGTGCAGAAGGTGGTGGCGGCGCCCACGCCTGTCACCCGTTCTTCCATCGAGCGCCAGGAAATCCGCGCGCAATTGCTGCCGCGCCGCTACACCACGGTGGCAGCCGAAATCGGCGCCAAGATCAGCAGCTTGCCGGTGCCCGAAGGTGGCTCTTTCCGCGCCGGCCAGGTGCTGGTGGCGTTTGACTGCTCGATCCAGAAAGCCCAATTGGCGAAAGCGCGCGCCGAGCTGGAGGCTGCCGAAACCACCTAC
>JAEVZY010000217.1 GCA_023392035.1 Pseudomonadota bacterium
CCCGCCGCCGGCCGCCCCCGCGCCCCCCCCGACCGGCTCGCTCGAAAAGGGCGGCTGGGCCGAAGGCTCCAGGCGGGAACCGATTTCCGGCGTGCGGCTGACCGTATTGCCGCCAAAGCCCGCAAAGGCCGGTTGCTCGCCGGTCCGCTTGTTGCGGTTAAGCACGCGCAACAGCAGCATCACCGCCAACACCACCAGACCCACGGTCAGGATGGTGGAGAGAATGCTGGCCATGGCGCCGCCAATGCCAAGGTGCGAGAACAGCGCGCCCAGGCCCAGACCCAGCAAGGCGCCGCCAAGCATGCCCTTCCAGGGGCTGGCCGGCTTGGGCGCCGGCGCCGGAGCGGCGGCCGGCGGCGTGGCCTGGCGCGGTGCTGCCTGCTGTTGCTGCATGGGCGCGGCGCCCTGCTGCGGCGCCCGGGTCAGGCTTTGCGACTGGCGTCCGATGGAACCGCCGCCGCCCAGGCGCTTGGCGTCGGCATCGCCAACCACCACCATCGCGCCGCTGGCGACCAGCAGCATCGCAACTAGCAATTTTTTCATGTCCGTCTCCTAGAACTTGATACCGGTGTGGAGAGCCGCCACACCCGCGGTGAGATTGAAATACTGCACTTGCTCCAGTCCTGCGTCCTGCATCATCTGCTTCAGGGTTTCCTGGTCGGGGTGCATGCGGATCGATTCGGCCAGGTAGCGGTAGCTTTCGGCATCGTTGGCGATGCGCTTGCCCAGCCATGGCAGGACCGAAAACGAATAAACGTCATAAGGCTTCTTGAGCGGCTCCCAGACCTTGGAGAATTCAAGCACCAGCAACTTGCCGCCCGGTTTCAACACGCGCTGCATTTCCGCCAGCGCACGATCCTTGTGGGTCATGTTGCGTAAGCCGAAAGCCACGCTGACCCGGTCGAAGTAGTTGTCCGGGAAAGGCAGGCGCTCGGCGTCACACAGCAAAGTGGGGGTGACCATCCCGTCATTCAAGAGACGATCGCGTCCCACGCGCAGCATCGATTCATTGATGTCGGTGAGCCAGACCTCGCCCGAAGGCCCGGCCTTTTTGGCGAAGGCGCGCGCCAGATCGCCCGTGCCGCCCGCGATATCCAGCACCTTGTGTCCGGGACGCACATTGGCCTGGGCGATGGTGAAGGCTTTCCAGATACGGTGCAGGCCGGCCGACATCAGGTCGTTCATGACGTCGTACTTGCCGGCCACGGAATGGAAGACCTCGGCGACCTTGTGCGCTTTCTCGTCTTCGTTGACCGTCTGGTAGCCGAAATGGGTGGTGTTGGACATGTTGCGAGCCTTTATCGAGGCTGCATTATAAGGTGCAGACTCGAAGAGCGAAGCCCGGTTCCTGAGGTTTTGCCGAAGCTTACGAGAGGAAATTTCTCAGGGCGCCTTGAAGGGCCGCCTTGACGGGCCGCCTTGAAGGTCTGCCTCAAGGGGCCGCCTCAAAGGTCCAGTTCCAGGCCGTCGTCCAGCCCGGAAAAAAAAATGCCCAAGTCGGCCGAGTAGATTCCTGCCGCCGCGGGCGCGGGGACCGGCGCCGGAGCCGGCACCGGATCGGGTGCAGTTTCCGGCTCGCTTGCTTGCGCCTGATCGGTTCCAGCTTGCGCTTCGGTTGCCTGCTGCGACTCCGGGTCCAGAGCCCGCAGCAACGCCGCGCGCAGCGCCCGCCATTGCTCGTACACCAGATCGTGGTAGACGTCGTGACTGTCGAATCCGGCCTGCGCCAACTGCACCGAACCGGCACGCAGCGCTGCGTGAAATGCAGATGGCACGGAGTATCGGCACTCCGTCTGCGCCCACTCGCGCAACTGCGCCTGGCGCGAACCGTTCGATGTGGAGGTGGCCTCCCACTGCAAAACGTCTTGTTGCCACGCTTCCAGATCCGCATCCCAGCCGCGCAGCACGGCCGGCAACGCTTTTGGAACGCGATCATATTGCGCTCCGAGCTCTTCCTGCATCGCGCCGACGCTGTCAAAGAGGCTGCAGTCGACCATTTTGGCCGGGCAGCGTTCAAGCGCCTTGGCGATGGCATCCACCGTCAGGTCCACCACCGGCTCAAACAGCCCGAGCTTGCGGCGCAACAGCGCCCGCAGCTTGACCTCCAGCAGTTTGCCTTCGGGCGAGATGCAATTGATGATCTTCTCGGCGAAGTCCGGGCCAAGCTTCTTGCATGGCGCTGTCCACAAGGGCTGGCCGATGGCTTTCAGCCAGTCGATCTGCCTTGCATGTTTGTTGATCAATCGACTCTGGATATATTCGGACACGCCGCTTTCGCGGATTCGCTCTTCTCCCGGCTGCGGGCTCAGATGGGCCAGCAATCCGGCCAGCACCTGGTCGCGCTGGGCTGATGTGATCCGAACCACGCTTGGCGGCTGCTCGCCCTGCGACTGGGCATTCGGCGGCTTCGGGGCGCAAAGCGCGACGCACAAGCCGACATAGCTCGACAGTGCTGCCATCGTCGTTCCCATTAATTTTTGCTCGGCGGCGAGCTGTATCAACAGGCGGCTGATGTCGGCTTCAGGGACGATGCACACGCCAAATTTCACCGGAAGCAGGAGCTTGGCCAATTGTTTAAGCCATGCGGCGCAGTCCTCGGGCAGCCGCATCGCCTGCTGGTCACCCAACTCCGCTTGAGATGAGAACAGTCCGGCGCGCGCAACCTCGGACTGATAAATGTCCACCGCAAGTGCATCGAAGTATTCGCCTTCGCCCGGGCTGTACCAGCTCGAGGCGTTGGCCGAGAGTAGCCACGCTATAACCCGACAGCTGCCGTTCAACATGGCTTCCGTCAGCGCGTTACGCCCTGCCTTGTTGACCTCTTGCAGGCTGGCGCCCGAATCGCGCAAGAGTTCAAGCAAAAATACCTCGTCAGCCACGGCAGCCAGTATGAGCGGGGTATTGCCGTCCCGGTCTTGCGCCAACACGCTGGCCCGATGGGCCAGCAGCAGTTCGGCCAGCCGCAATTGGCCAGTCCAGCAGGCCAGATGCAAAGCGGTTCGCCCGTGTTTGTCACACGCCTCTATCAGGCCGCGCCGCCGTCCGAGCATGTGGCCAAGGATTTCGGCATTGCCAGCTTCCACTGCCGCGAAGAAGGCCGCTGTTTGCAACACCTGGTTCGCCTCTGTATCCGGCATGGCGTTCCATATCAGCTCCACCATGGGACGAGAACCGCACTTGACGGCACGTTCCAAGGGAGTCAAACGCTCGTCATCGCGGGCAGAAAAATCGAAATCGCCCCCCGGAGCCTGCAGCAGCGCGCGCACCTGCTCTTCGTTTCCCAGCGCAATGGCACCCCAGATTCCGGGCAAATCGGTGCGCGCCTTCTTGCGATAAGCCGGCTCGTTGAAAGCACCGGATTGGGCTTCATTGCGCTCGGGCGCCCGCCGCTTCAGGCCCAGCCCTTCCGGCGCGCGCGGCACCCTTGTCCCCCAGCGTGGTTTCCCTTGTCCCGCGGCCTGGTCCAACTGCACCATCCTTGCGCCCTGCCCGGCCAGCACCAACCCATGTCCCACGACTACTCTATCCATGACTTCCCACCCAATTCAAATGCGTATCCAACAAAGATTTCTGCGGGCCAGGCACAGGCTTTGGTTTGCCAGCGCCCGCTGCGCCTGACTTACTCGGACGACGATTCATGGTCGTTCGCGTCCTCCTCGTCCTCGGACGGGCCAAGTGCTGCGGTTTCCGGAATCTGCACGCCAAGCGCGGCGCAGACTGCATGCCACTGGTCAAACAGCATGTTCGCCACCTCGTGATTTCCACAATGCAGGAAGAAGTTTCGCGAGATGCCCTGGCGCTCGCTCCATGGCCGCAACTGGCTTTCAATGCCTGCCTTGAAGCGTTCGAGATACGGGACGCCTGGCGCGCTGACGCGCACATCGGCAGTCACATCCGCGATGAAACGCAGCAGCAAGTCAGCGACCGGCTCCAACAAGGCAAGCTCTTTGGTCAAGGTCTTGCGCAAGTCGTTTGGCACGAAGCGCCCCTTGACGTCGGCGCTTTCCAGAATCCTTGGCTTCAGTTCGGCCTCCAGTCTTCTGGAGAAAGCCTGCATACCTGCAAGACCGACACTGTTCAGCGTCCTGGTCTGCGCAAGGCGCAAGGCTGTCAAAGTGGTTACCGTCTTTTTGCTCAGGCCCTCCAAGTCATTCAGTGTGCCTTCGGCTTGCGGTAGCAGGGCCAGCGTCCACGACAGAATCTGCTCCCACTGCGCCGGCTTCAGGCTGCCGATTGCCGGCACGCTTGCCAGCACGCGCACGGACGCAGGGGCCTCGATCGTGGTCGCAGCCCGGGCCTTGCCGGCAGCTTCGAAACTGAACAACTTCCTGTCAATCGAGGAGGCAAGCATGTTCATGAATTTGTCACGGCTCACAAGTCGGCTTACCACTTCTTCCGTGCCCGATTTGGCCAGGAAATGCGCAAACTCCATGAGCCAAACCATGGGCTGCGCGATCGGCCTGGTCGCCTCAAGCGTCGGTGCAGGCGCTTTCAGCAATTCATGGTAAGTCAACAGGTCGACGCAAATCGCGGAGACCTCATACGAACCCTTCTCGTCGCTGTTGACCACCACTGACGACCAGGCTCCTTCCATCAGCAGGCGCTCCACAACGGCAAGGTGATTTTTTTCCAAAGCTGTGTCCATGGCGTTGCGGCCCGACGTGTTCCGATGGTGTATATCGGCATGCTGCCCGATCAGCATCTCCAATATCTCCAGTGCACCATGGCGCGCGGCGAGTATCAGTGGCGTGTCGCCATACTGGTTCTGTGCCGAAGGATTGGCACCCTTGGCCAGCAATTCCTGGGCGCAGACAACGGAATTGCCGACGCAAGCCCAATGCAAGGCCGTGTCATTTGCCGGCCCCATGCCGTTGACGCCCGCTATGCGCTCATCCAGCAACCATCGAACGACGGAAAGCCTTCCCGCTGCTGCGGCGCGCTGCAGGAGGTAGATGGCGTGCGCCACGGCATTGTCTGTCTGCGCCAGGACTGGCCATACCAGCTTCACCACGTCCAGGTGGTCTTGGGCTGCCGCCTCCGCGGCGGCCGTCATGCCCTTGGTACTTGGAACGGTGGGGTCGACGCCACGCTCCAGCAGCACGCGTGCGACTTTCAGGTGTCCGTTCCTGCACGCCAGATGCAGTGCCGACTCATTGAATTCATTCACGGCCTGGATATTCACGTGCCGCTCCAGAAGCATGTCCACCACCTCCAGCACACCACTCTCGGCGGCCAACATGAACGGCGTCTCCTTGCAAACCCCTTCCAGCTCGAACGAGGCGCCGTGTTCGAGCAAGAGCTCGGCCAGCGCAAGATGCCCCGTGCAGCAGGCATGGTGCAGGGCGCTCCATTTCTCGTTGTCGAGCTCGTCCGGCTTTACCCCTTGCTGCAACAGGTAGCGCACCGTCTCCAGCCTGCCCTCACGGGCCGCGAGGATGATGGGTGACTGGTCTTTCTCGTTGCGAACCGACAGATCGGCGCCGGCGGCATGCAGGAGCTGGAGCAGACCGGGATCCTCCAGCTTCGCCGCAAAATGCATGGCGATCTCACATTCGCGACCACGCTGCCTGGTGTTGACCTTCAGTCCTGTGCCCAGTAGAAGGCGCACCAGCTCTGCATCGCCATTGTTGCAGGCGATGGTCAGGGGCGTTGCATTAAAGTCGTTGACGAGGTCGGCGCGAGCGCCAAAGTCGAGCAACTTGCGTGCGACTTTCAGGCTGCCTGTTTCAGCTTCAGCCGCATGGAACAGGGCGCTTGCCTTGTCGAAGTCCAGTGCGTGCACATCGGCTCCGCCGCACAGCAGACTGCTCACGCTTTCCAGATCCCCCTCGGCTGCTGCCACCATCAAGGGCGTCGTTCTCGCCGCGTCCGCCAGATTTGGATTGGCGCCCCGTGCCAACAGCGTGCTTACCGTGGGGCCGGCATCGCCTTCCCAGTCAAGGTCTTCGCACTCAGGGTCTTCGCAAGCATAAAAAAGGGCGGACTCGCCATCCTGGTCAAGCTCATCGACGGGCAGCCCCTGGTCCAACAACCAGTCGCAGAGCTCATGCGCCTGGCGCCGGGCTGCCAGCATCAGGCAAGTCTGGCCTTGGAGACTTTTCGCCCGAAGATTGCCGCCTTTTTCCTGCAACAGGCGTGCGATGTGCAAAGAGCTGGCGAAATGCAAAGGCGTCAGCCCATCCCGGTCAGGCGCGTTCACATCGGCGCCATGCTCCAACAAAAATCCCACAAACTCGAAGGCACCGCAGGCAGCTGCCAGATGTAGTGCTGTTCTGTCGCTGTCTGTTGTTTTGGACAGCGGGTCCGCTCCATGCTTGAGCAGCTCCCTTGCGCAGCCCAGGTGCCCAAACGAAGCTGCATGGAGGAAGGCGGTCCGATGCTCATGCCTGCCATCCACCGGCACCCCGTTCTCTAGCAGGCAGCTCACAATCTTCAGTTGGTCGCACTCCACGGCAGTCTTCAGCAAGCGGGCTTTGCACTTGTCGTCAGGCGCAGGCGTCCAGTTGTCATACAGCGCCTGCAGGGATTCCACGCAACCCGCTTCAATGGCCGCTTCTATCGCTCTCTGGCCGCAAGCTTCATGCGCGAATTGCGCGCCGGCCTGGAACAAGCGCCGGATCAATTCGGGATGTCCGACGGCCACTACCAAAGGCGGATTCCCGCCTTTGCCGCAAAACTGGGGATCGGCCCCCTTGTTCAGCAAGAGTTGCGCCGTGGCCAGGTCGCCGTGGTGGATCGCCGCGGTCAATGCAGTCTTGCCTGATGAGTTGAGCCACTGCGTTGGACTCCATTGGTCCGGACTCGCGCCGCGCTCCAGCAGCAGCTCCACGACTTTCGTATGCTTGGCCCGCGCTGCCGCCAGCAGCGCGCCGCCGCCTTCGGCATCGGCCCAATTGGCGTTGCCCCCTTGGTCCAGCAACATGCGCACGAACTCCAGGTGGCCGTATTCGGCGGCCATGAGCAAGGGGTGGTAGGGACCGGAAGGCTGATCGAAAGCGGCGCCCTGTGCCAGCAATTCCCGGGCCAGTTCGGTATGGCCAAACTTGGCGGCGATGCAAAGCGGCGTCAGGCTGACCATTTTGCCGCGGCGATCGTCGAAAAAGCCGGGCATTTCAAGATCGAGCCAGCCTGCATCCTGGGCCAGCGCGGCGCGCACGGCTACGATATCGCCTCCCTTGATCAGGTCGGCAAGCGCCCTGAGGTCATAGGGCGACGAATCATCCGAGTCGTCCGCATCCTTGCGCGCTTTCTTCCATCTCGGCTCGCTGGTATCCGGATCCGTTTGCGTGTCGGGTTGGCCGCGCTTGAAGCCGCCTTCACCCGCCTCTTGCTCTTCCCTGGGACCGAAATGCGGCGCTGGCGCTTCCAATTCAACGCCTGGCCCCTGGCGATTTCGGTTTCTGTCGGGGGAACTGCCGCTGGCGGCAATGGGTACCTGAGACATGCGCTTGCTCCCAAAAAGAAAATCCCATTTGGCCAAACGCCAAATGGGATTCTTTGTGTCGGCTCCGGAATCAGGGTTCCGGGCAGTGGATCGCCGCCGCGAGCCGTTCAGGCCGTGCTCAGGTTTTTGGGGCGCAGTCGCGTCTCAGTGACCGCAGCCGTGGCCGTGCGCCTGGGCCGGCGCCATCGCCAGGTCGCGCCCGGCCTCGCGGCCGTGGCCGGCATCGTCCAGGCGCTGAAGATAGTCTTCCCACAAACTGTCCTGGTTGGCGCCCAGCCAATGCAGGTATTCCCAGTTGTAGATGCCGGTGTTGTGGCCGTCGGAGAAATGCGGCTGCACGGCGTAATGGCCGACCGGCTCCAGCGCGGTCAACTCCACATTGCGTTTACCGGTTTGCAGGACTTCCTGGCCGGGGCCGTGGCCGCGCACCTCGGCCGAAGGCGAGTACACGCGCAGCAATTCAAACGGCAGGGAAAATTTCTGGCCGGATTCAAACTCCAGCTCCAGCGTATGCGATTGACGATGGACTGTGATGGAAGTGGGCACCAGACCGGTGGACATATTCAGGACTCCAGGGCAAAGGCTTGTTTCAGGGCGTGACGCAAAGCGGGCAGCAATGCGCGTCGGGCGGCCAGGTCGGCAGCGGCGACTTCGCGCTGCGCACCGGCCCAGATCGGCGCCGGGAAATGCGCATCGTTGCGATAGCGCGGAATCACATGCCAGTGCAAGTGCGGCACTACATTGCCCAGGCTGGCGAGATTGATCTTGTCGGGCGCCATCACATCACGCAGCGCTTGTTCCACCTTGCATACCGCCATCATCATCTGGCTGCGGCCAGCCGGCGGCAGATCGGTCATTTCAGCGATGTGGCGCTTGTGAATCACGCGGCAAAATCCGGGATAGAGCGCGTCGTCCACCAGCACCACGCGCAGTTCGGCCAGGCGGACGATGACTTCGCCGCCGTCGCTTTCGCACAGTTCGCAGGCTGCCGTCATCAGACCAGTATCCTTTCGATGCCGCCATTGTTGGCGCGCGCGACGTAATCAACCAGCCAGTTCTCGCCCAGCATGTGGCGCGCCATTTCGACCACGATGTAGTCGGCGCTGCTGTCGGCATCTTCGTTGTAGCGCGACAGGCCTTGCAGGCAGGACGGGCAGGAGGTCAGCACCTTGACTTCGCCATCGAAACCGTCGGCGCGCAGGCGAGCCGCGCCTTTTTCCATTTCGGCTTCCTTGCGAAAGCGCACCTGGGTGGAAATGTCCGGACGCGAAACCGCCAGCGTGCCGGATTCGCCGCAGCAGCGATCGTTCTTTTCGATCTTCTGCTGGCCACTGGCGGAGATCAGCGCGTTCACCGTCTTCAGCGGGTCCTGCTGCTTCATCGGCGAATGGCAAGGGTCGTGGTACATGTAGCGCACGCCGTTCACACCTTCCAGCTTCAGGCCTTTCTCGAGCAGGTATTCGTGGATGTCGACGATGCGGCAGCCGGGGAAGATCTTCTCGAATTCATAGCCCTGCAACTGGTCGTAGCAGGTGCCGCAGGACACCACCACGGTCTTGATGTCGAGATAGTTGAGGGTGTTGGCCATGCGATGGAACAGCACCCGGTTGTCGGTGATGATCTTCTCGGCCTTGTCGAAATCGCCGCTGCCGCGTTGCGGATAGCCGCAGCACAGGTAACCCGGCGGCAGCACGGTCTGCACGCCGGCATGCCACAGCATGGCTTGCGTGGCCAGGCCCACTTGCGAAAACAGGCGCTCCGAGCCGCAGCCCGGGAAGTAGAACACCGCTTCGGTGTCGGCGCGGGTGGTCTTCGGATCGCGGATCACCGGCACCATCTTGTTGTCTTCGATGTCGAGCAAGGCGCGCGCGGTCTTCTTGGGCAGATTGCCCGGCATCTTCTTGTTGACGAAGTGGATCACCTGCTCGCGCACCGGCGCCTTGCCATGCGTGGCCGGCGGCGCCTTGGTCTGCTTTTTGGCCGCCAGCTTGAAGAAGTCGTTGGCGAAGCGCTGCGCCTTGTAGCCCCAACCGATCATCGCCTTGCGGGTGGCGTTGATGGTGGCCGGGTCGGTGGCGTTCAGGAAGAACATGGAGGCCGCGGTGCCGGGCTTGAAGGACTTCTTGTCCATCTTGCGCAGCAGATTGCGCATGTTCATCGAGACATCGCCGAAGTCGATATCCACCGGGCAGGGCGTGACGCACTTGTGGCAGACAGTGCAATGGTCGGCCACGTCTTCGAATTCTTCCCAGTGGCGGATGGAGACGCCGCGCCGGGTCTGCTCTTCATACAGGAAGGCTTCCACCAACAGCGAGGTGGCGAGGATCTTGTTGCGCGGCGAGTAAAGCAGGTTGGCGCGCGGCACGTGGGTGGCGCACACCGGCTTGCACTTGCCGCAGCGCTGGCAGTCCTTGACGCTGTTGGCAATGGCGCCGATATCGCTTTGCTGCATGATCAGGGACTCGTGCCCCATCAGGCCGAAGGACGGCGTATAGGCGTTGGACAGGTCGGCCAGCATGCCCGGCAGATTCTGCAGCTTGCCCTTGTTGAATCGGCCTTCCGGATCGACCCGCTCTTTGTAGCTGCGGAAATCGGCCAGCTCGTCTTCAGTCAGGAATTCGAGCTTGGTGATGCCAATGCCGTGTTCGCCGGAGATCACGCCATCCAGCGAACGCGCCAGCGCCATGATGCGCGCCACGGCGGCGTGCGCATCCTGCAGCATCTGGTAGTGGTCGGAGTTGACCGGGATATTGGTGTGCACATTGCCGTCGCCGGCATGCATGTGCAGGGCCACGAAAACACGACCGCGCAGGACGCGCTTGTGGATCGCCTGGCATTCTTCCAGGATCAGGCGGAATGCGGCACCGTTGAAGATCTGGCGCAGCTCGGCGCGCAGTTCGCGCTTCCAGGAGATGCGGATCGTGCGGTCCTGCACCAGGTCGAACACGCGCGCTTGCGGCTGGCGCGCCAGGCGCTGTTCGAAATCGCCGGCCAGCGCCTGCAGGCCCAGGTTTTGCAATGCTTCGCGAGCGCTGGACAAGGGCTCATCAAGATGCTCGAGCAGCCAGCTCCAGCGGCGGCCGGTGTCTTCCAGCAGTTGCAGGGCTTGCGCCACGCGATCGCCCAGCAATTCGGCGGCCGGAATTTCGGCATCGGCGTCTTCGCTTTTACCCACCGGCAGATTGCCGCGCTGGAAGAACTCCTGCAGTTCCTGCGCCAGCTGCAGCTTGTTCTTGAGCGAGAGCTCGATATTGATGCGCTCGATGCCGTCGGTGTATTCGCCCATGCGATTGAGCGGTATCACCACGTCTTCATTGATCTTGAACGCATTGGTGTGGCGGGCAATCGCCGCGGTGCGAGCACGGTCCAGCCAGAATTTCTTGCGGCTTTCCGGGCTGACCGCGACAAAGCCTTCGCCGACGCGGGTGTTGGCCATGCGGATCACTTCCGAAGCGGCGCGCGCCACTGCATCTTCGTCGTCGCCAACGATGTCGCCGAACAGCGCCATCTTGGGCAAGACGCCGCGCTTGGACTTGGTGGAATAGCCCACCGCGCGCAGATAGCGCTCGTCCAGGTGTTCCAGGCCAGCCAGGATGGCGCCGCCCTGCTTGGCCTCGGCGTCGAGGTAATCCTTGATTTCGACGATGGACGGAATCGCTTCGCGCGCCTGGCCGAAAAATTCCAGGCAGACGGTGCGCGTGTGCTTGGGCATCTTGTGCAAAATCCAGCGCGCGGAAGTGATCAGGCCATCGGTACCTTCCTTCTGCACGCCGGGCAGGCCGGCCAGGAATTTGTCGGTGACGTCCTTGCCCAGGCCTTCCTTGCGGAAGATGCGGCCTTCGATCACCAGTTCTTCGGTGCGGAAGGGCTGGCTGGTTTTGCCGCGCTCGGCCGGATGGCTCCATTCGAGGCGAAAACGCGCCGTGGGTGCATCGTGGATCTTGCCCAGGTTGTGTTCCAGGCGCGTCACTTCCAGCCAGTCGCCATTCGGGTCGACCATGCGCCAGCTGGCCAGGTTGTCCAGCGCCGTGCCCCATAGCACGGCTTTCTTGCCGCCGGCATTCATGGCGATATTGCCGCCGATGCAGGAGGCTTCGGCCGAGGTGGGATCGACGGCGAACACGAAACCGGCCTTTTCCGCAGCTTCGGCCACGCGCTTGGTGACCACGCCGGCGCCGGAGTAAATGGTTGCGTATTCGCGATCCACGCCCGGCAGGCGCAGCATTTCCACTTCACCCAGGGTTTCCAGCTTTTCGGTATTGATCACCGCCGACAGCGGCGTGAGCGGCACGGCGCCGCCGGTGTAACCGGTGCCGCCTCCGCGCGGAATGATGGTCAGACCGAGCTCGATGCAAGCCTTGACCAGGCCGGCGATTTCTTCTTCGCTGTCCGGGGTGAGCACCACGAAGGGGTATTCCACCCGCCAGTCGGTGGCGTCGGTGACGTGCGAGACGCGCGACAAGCCGTCGAACTTGATGTTGTCGCGCGCGGTGTATTTGCCCAGCACGCGGTTGGCTTTCTTGCGCAAATCCCAGCTGCGACGGAATTCTTCGGCAAATTCAGCCACCGCCGCGTGCGCCGCCTTCAACAGGGTTTCCACGCTGGCGCTGCGGGCCAGGGCGTCGTCATCGTCGGCATCGGCTTCTTCGGCCGAGACTACGCGGCGCTTGTCGATTTCAGACAGGCGGTGATACAGGGCTTCGATCAGGGCCTGGCGCCGCTTGGGATTGTCCAGCAGGTCGTCCTGCAGATAGGGATTGCGGCGCACCACCCAGATGTCGCCCAATACCTCGTACAGCATGCGCGCCGAACGCCCGGTCTGGCGCGCGCCGCGCAATTGCTGCACCAGTTCCCAGGCCGGCTCGCCCAAGAGCCGGATCACGATTTCGCGATCGGAGAAGGAGGTGTAGTTGTAGGGGATTTCGCGCAAGCGCGTTTGCGTGTCGTCGACCGAGTCGGACAACAGCGCCTGGATTTGTGCCGGAGCGTTCATCGATGTGAAAACGGGGCTGACGCTTAAATGCGCATTCTACCGTATTGCGCTGCGTCAGCCCGGCCCTTGGCCGGCTCAGAACAGGCGCCCGATCGCCTGCCAGAAACCGTCCGGCACATAGAGCAAACTCCAGGTGATGCACAGGTAGCGCAGGAATTTGCCAATGGCCATGTACATGACCGAAGGCCAGAACGGCAGGCGCAGCCAGCCGGCCAGGGCGCACAGCGGATCGCCGATGACGGGTAGCCAGGCCAGCAGCATGGTCTTGGCGCCAAAGCGTTGCAGCCAGCCCAGCCAGCGGGTTTCCTTGTGCTTGGCAAATAGTTCATGGGCGCCCACGCCCATCCAGTAGTCGATCACGCCCCCCAGGGTATTGCCGGCGCTGGCCACCAGGATCGCCGGCCAGAACATGGCGGAATTGGCCTTCACCACGGCAAATACAGCCGGTTCCGAGCCAAAAGGCAGCAAAGTGGCCGAAATCAGGCTGACGATGAAGACCGAAGACAGGCCGACTTCGGGAACGGCCAACAGGGCGAGCAGCCAGTAGACGGCGTTTGCCAGCATGAGGGACCCGGGCTTAACGAATGGCAATAAAGCCGTCCATTATAATGAGCGGTTTTTCCGCCCCCCTCTGCGCCAGCGCGCAAGCCATAGCCGATGAGCACCGATTACCTCAAGAAAATCCTTACCTCCAAGGTCTACGACGTCGCCATCGAGTCGCCGCTGGATGAGGCGCGTACGCTCTCGCAAAGACTGGGGAACAAGCTGTATTACAAGCGCGAGGACGTGCAAAGCGTGTTCAGCTTCAAGCTGCGCGGCGCCTACAACAAGATGGCCAATCTGACACCGGCGCAGTTGAAGCGCGGCGTGATTTGCGCCTCGGCCGGCAACCATGCCCAGGGCGTGGCGCTGTCCGCCAAAAAGCTCGGCTGCCGCGCCGTGGTGGTGATGCCCACCACCACGCCCCAACTGAAGGTGGATGCGGTGCGTGCGCGCGGCGGCGACGTGGTGCTGCATGGCGATTCCTACAGCGACGCCTACCAGCACGCAATTGCGCTGGAAAAGAAGCTCAAGCTGACTTTCGTGCACCCATTCGACGATCCGGACGTGATCGCCGGCCAGGGCACGATCGCCATGGAAATCCTGCGTCAGCATTCGGGCCCGATCGACGCCATCTTCGTGGCCATCGGCGGCGGCGGCCTGATCGGTGGCGTGGCGGCCTACGTCAAGGCGGTGCGGCCCGAGATCAAGATCATCGGCGTGCAGACCACCGATTCGGACGCCATGGCGCGCAGCCTGAAGGCCGGCCGCCGCATCACCTTGTCGGATGTGGGCCTGTTCTCGGACGGCACCGCAGTCAAGCTGGTGGGCGAGGAAACCTTCCGCCTGGCGCGCAAGTATGTGGATGAAATCATCCTGGTCGACACCGATGCGGTATGCGCCGCCATCAAGGATGTGTTCGAGGATACCCGCAGCATCCTGGAGCCGGCCGGCGCGCTGGCGGTGGCGGGCGCCAAGGAATACGTGGAGCGTTCGGCCAAATCGAAAAAGCCGGTGCGCGACCAGACCCTGGTGGCGATTGCCTGCGGCGCCAACATGAATTTCGACCGCCTGCGTTTTGTCACCGAGCGCGCTGAAGTGGGCGAGGCGCGCGAAGCCTTGTTTGCCGTCACCATTCCCGAAGTGCAGGGCAGCTTCCGCAAGCTGTGCGGCCTGATCGGCGGGCGCGCGGTGACGGAATTCAATTACCGTATCAGCGATGAAACCAATGCCCACGTCTTCGTCGGCTTGAGCATTTCCAATCGCGATGAACCGGCGCAACTGGCGAAGCAGTTCGAGAAGCACGGCTTCAAGACCCTGGACCTGACCCATGACGAAATGGCCAAGCAGCACTTGCGCCATCTGGTGGGCGGCAAGAGCAAGCTGGCCGAGGGCGAAATGCTGTACCGCTTTGAATTCCCCGAGCGCCCCGGCGCGCTGATGCGCTTTCTGGAAAGCATTGCGCCGAACTGGAACATCAGCCTCTTCCATTACCGCAACCAGGGCGGCGATGTGGGCCGGGTCCTGGTCGGCCTGCAGGTTCCCCGGAAGGAAAGGAAGGAATTGCAGCAAGTGCTGGCCAATCTGGGTTTGAATTTCTCGGACGAGACCGCAAATCCGGTATATCGGATGTTTCTATAAAACGCGTTGTTGCCATGCCTGAAGATTTGCACCACTCGCCATTGGGCAAGCGATCCGCCTACCCCGACCAGTACGATGCATCGCTGCTGTTTCCGATCGCACGCGCGGCCAAGCGGCAAGAACTGGGCATCGCCGGCACGCTGCCGTTTTTCGGCATGGATTTGTGGAATGCCTATGAGCTGTCCTGGCTTAATCTGCGCGGCAAGCCGCAGGTGGCGATTGCTTCCTTCATGGCACCGGCCGATTCGCCCAATATCGTCGAATCGAAGTCGCTCAAGCTTTACCTGAACTCCTTCAACCAGGCCCGCATGGCTTCGCCGGAAGCCGTGCGCGAGGTGCTCGCGGCGGACTTGAGCGATGCCTTCGGCGGCCCGGTGCAAGTGCAATTGCGCCTGCCCGACCAGTTCGGTCAACTAAAGATGGGCGAGCTGGAGGGCTTGCTGCTGGACCGCCTGGATATCGAAGTCGACAGCTACACGCCCGACCCCGGTTTGCTCAAGGCCGCACACGAGGAGGCGCCGGTGGAGGAAACACTGGTATCCCATTTGCTTAAATCGAATTGCCTGGTGACAGGGCAGCCCGATTGGGGCAGTGTGCAAATCGCCTATGCCGGAGCGCAGATCGAGCAGGAAGGCTTGCTGAAATACCTGATCGGATTTCGCTCCCACAACGAATTTCACGAGCAATGCGTGGAACGTATTTTCATGGACATCCTGCGGCAGTGCCGGCCGCAAAAACTTGCCGTCTACGCCCGCTATACCCGGCGCGGCGGCCTGGACATCAATCCATGGCGCTCAAATTTCAGCACCGCTCAAAAACCCTCCACGTTGCGCAACGCAAGGCAGTAAGCGGTCGGGTCCGACTTGCTATTTGTCATTGCGCCAGCAAACGCACAGGCATACATTTGCAGCCTTGCATGAAAGCGGGTGAAAGTGTGGAAGGGGCGCCGCAGAGTCCGCCGCGCCATCGAGAATTCCGTGCTTTGCCGTACCGGAATGAGCCTATAATGCGGCCGAAAGCCAATCATTGTGCAGCGCATCATGACGCATCTTAGCCAGATTCTTCCCCTGAAAAACGTGGTGCTGGACCTCGACGTATCGAGCAAAAAGCGGGCGTTTGAACAGGCCGGCCTGATCTTCGAAAACAATTTCGGCATTGCCCGCTCAACGGTTTCGGACAACCTGTTTGCCCGCGAACGGATGGGCTCCACCGGTCTTGGCCATGCCGTGGCTGTGCCGCATGGCCGCATCAAGGGCCTGAAGGCGCCGCTGGCGGCATTCGTACGCCTGGCCGAGCCGATTCCCTTCGAATCGCCGGACGGCCAGCCAGTGAACCTGCTGATCTTCCTTCTGATTCCAGACAACGTCACGCAACAGCACCTGGAGATCCTGTCGGAAGTGGCGGAAATGTTTTCCGACGACGCTTTCCGCAGTGGCTTGGCCAAGGATCCGGACGCGGCCAGTGCCCATGCCCGCATTACGGGTTGGCAACCGAGCCTGCAACATGTCGCATAATCGGGGTTTCCAATTGCGTTTCCGGCGCTTCGATTTGGCCCGCCCTCATGCCACTTACTACCCCGCTGTCGATACAGCACCTGTACGACGACAATCGTGAAGCCCTGCAACTGGGCTGGTTTGCCGGTTTTCCCGGCGGCGAGCGCCAGATCTCGGGCGACGCCGCTTCGGCGGCCGACATGGTTGGCCACCTCAACCTGATTCATCCCGGCCGCATCCAGGTTTTCGGGCATCAGGAAACGGAATACTACAAACGCCTTTCACCCGCCGCGCGCGAACATCAAACCACCGAATTGATCGCCGGCGAACCGCCTGCCTTCATCATTGCCCAGGGCCTGGAAACGCCGGCCTACATCCTGGCGCTGTGCGACGAGAAAAACATTCCGCTGTTTTCCACGCCGCTGCCCGCGGCCGAGGTGATCGACTATCTGCGTGTCTATCTTTCCAAGAAGCTGGCGCAGCGCGTCACCATGCATGGCGTGTTCATGGACGTGCTGGGCGTGGGGGTCTTGATCACCGGCGAGTCCGGCCTGGGAAAAAGCGAACTGGGCCTGGAGCTGATCTCGCGCAATCACGGCCTGGTGGCCGATGACGTGGTGGAATTCGCCCGCATCGCACCGCACATGATCGAAGGCCGCTGCCCTTCGCTGCTGCAAAACCTGCTGGAAGTGCGCGGCCTGGGCTTGCTGGATGTGAAAACCATCTTTGGCGAAACGGCGGTGCGGCGCAAGATGCGCCTGAAACTGATCGTGCACCTGATCCGTCGCGCGACCCTGGAAGAAAGCTTCGAGCGCCTGCCGCTGCACTCGCAGACCGAGGAAGTGTTGGGACTGCCGATCCGCAAGGTGGTGATTCCGGTGGAAGCCGGACGCAACCTGGCGGTGCTGCTGGAAGCGGCGGTGCGCAACACCATCCTGCAGTTGCGCGGCATCGATACCCTGAAAGACTTCATGGAACGCCAGCAAAAGGCGATGCGTATCGACGACTGAGCGCGCGTTCAAAATCGAGCGGTGCTTGCTGTATCATCAAGCGCATGCGCATCATTCTCATCACCGGCATTTCCGGTTCCGGCAAATCGGTGGGGCTCAATGCCCTGGAAGACGCCGGCTACTTTTGCGTCGACAATCTGCCGCCTTCGCTGTTGCGCGCGCTGGTGGAAACGCGCGCCAAGGAAGGCGACCGCACGCTGGCGGTTGCAGTCGATGCGCGCAGCGCCGATTCGCTGGCCGGTTTGCCGGAAGACGTGCGCTGGCTGAAGGAGCAAGGGCACGACCTGAAAGTCCTGTTCCTCACTGCCAAGACCGAATCGCTGATCACCCGCTTTTCCGAAACCCGCCGCAGCCATCCCTTGTCGCATCGTTTTACCAAGCCCGACGGCAAGCAGCCGACGCTGGTGGAATGCATCCACGCCGAACGCGAGATGCTGGCGCCGGTGGAAGGCCTGGGACATCTGATCGACACCTCGGGCGCATCGGCCAACAAGCTGCGCGCCTGGATACGCGACCTGGTAGCCAGCGAACGGGCGCCGCTGATCCTGCTGTTCGAATCCTTCGCCTACAAGTTCGGCATTCCGCTGGATGCCGACCTGGTGTTTGATGTGCGGGTGCTGCCCAATCCCTATTACGATCCGGCCCTGCGTCCCCTGAACGGGCGCGACCAGCCCGTGATCGATTTTCTCGAGGCCCAGCCCGAGGCTTTGCAGTTGCTGGGCGACATCCGCGCCTTCATCGACAAATGGCTGCCGGCCTTCAAGAATGACAACCGCAGCTACCTGACGGTGGCCGTGGGTTGCACCGGCGGCCAGCATCGCTCGGTGTTCATCACAGAAGCCCTGGCCCGCCACTTCAATGACCGCGCGCGGGTCTTGTTGCGCCATCGCGAACTGGGCTGATCGACCGAAACCCTCTCCCCATGCCGGATTCTTCGCACTGGATTTCGCTGTTCCCCCTCAACACCGTATTGTTTCCCGGCGGCGTCTTGCCCTTGCGCGTATTCGAGGCGCGCTACATGGACATGGTGCGCGACTGCATGAAGAACGAAGAGCCCTTCGGCGTGGTGCGCATCGTGTCCGGCAGCGAGATCGGCCAGGCGGCCGAGCCGGACCAGGTGGGCTGCCTGGCCCACATCGTGCAATGGGACATGCAGGACATGGGCGTGCTCACGCTGCGCACGCGCGGCGGCCAGCGCTTTCGCATCCTTGAAAAACGGGTGCTGAAAGATCAACGCCTGGAAGCGCGGGTAGAGATGATTGCCGACGATCTCAGCATCGGCGTCTCTTCCGAACACCTGGCTTGCGCCACGGCGCTGACCACCGTCATCGCCGAAATCAATGCCCGCGGCAAAAGTGAAATGGGGGCGCAATTCGTCAGCCCCTTCGAAGAGCCGGCGCATCTGGACGACGCCGCATGGGTAGCCAATCGCTGGTGCGAGATCTTGCCGGTCTCACTGCTGGCCAAGCAAAAGCTGCTGGAACTGGATGACGCCCAGGCCCGGCTGGCGATCGTGCATCAGTATCTGCAGCAGCACAAGATCATCTGAGGCGGCTCAAACCCCGGCAGCGCTCAACAGATCGGCGCCGGCGAACAATCCTGTCAGCAGTTTTTTTACCGGCGCCGGCAGCGCTGCCTGTCGCAAGGCCGTCATGGCCGTCCATTGCAGCGCAGTTTCGCCGCACAGCTCGGCGCGACGCTCCAGTTGCACCAGCCAGGGCGTGAAGTGCAAGGTGAAGTGGGTGAAGACATGCGTCACCGCCGGCAAGGGGCGCAGTTCTCCCACCGGCCCATGGGCGCTGGCAAGTTGGCGCACCTGTTCAGGTGTAGGCTCGGCCAGAGCCAACTCCGGCAGCGACAGCAAGCCGCCCCAGATGCCGCTTGGGCCACGCTGCTCAAGCAGGACTTCGCCCTCATGCGTGAGCAGCAGCATGTGGGCCGTCTTGTGCGGTGTGATTTTCTTCGGGCGCGGCGTGGGCAATTCCCTGCTGCGGCCGGTGGCGTGCGCCACGCAACGCGAAGCCAGCGGGCAGGCTTCACAGCGCGGCTGACCGCGCGTGCACAGGCTGGCACCCAGGTCCATCAGGCCCTGGGTATAGGCTTGCATGCCATCCTCGGGCAGCAGCGCTTCGGCGCGGCGCCATAAATCTTCTTCGATGGCGCGCTGGCCGGGCCAGCCCTCAATGCCGAACACGCGGCACAAGACCCGTTTGACATTGCCATCCAGGATCGCGGCACGCTCCCCGAAAGAGAAGGCGGCGATCGCGGCCGCGGTGGACCGACCTATGCCGGGCAGTTCGGCCAGGGCCGCGGCGCTGGCGGGAAATTTTCCGCCATGCAGATCCCGCACGATCTGCGCGCAGCGATGCAGATTGCGCGCGCGCGAGTAATAGCCAAGGCCGCTCCACAAGGCCATCACTTCCGATTGCGGCGCATCGGCCAGGGCCAGCACATCGGGAAAGCGTTCCAGGAAGCGGGTGTAATAGGGAATGACGGCGCTGACCTGGGTCTGCTGCAGCATCACCTCCGACAGCCAGACGCGATAGGGATCGGCGCTGCCCTGCCAGGGCAGGTTGTGGCGTCCATGCCGGCGCTGCCAGGCGATGACGGCATGTGCAAAACCCGGTTCGGCGCCCGGCGCCGCGCGCGAATCCGGATTCATCTTCAAGCCGCGCGCAACAAGGGCTGCAGGTTTTCCTTCAACAGGCGTTCGAATTCGGCTTCCAATTCCGCCAGTTGTTCGCGCTGCGCGCCCAGCTCCTGCTGCAAGCCCTGCAGGGAGTTGAGCTTGTCTTCCAGGCCATCAGTGGCGTTGTGGATGCGCTCTACCGCCTGGCGCCGCTGCTTCAACTGGCCGCGATGCTCGCGTACCTGCGCTTCCAGCGGCGTCATCACCACCTTCAGCCAGGCTTCCACATCGCGGTTGGCTGCCTGGAAGGTCTGCTTCACGCGCGAGGCAATGGTGTCGAAGAACTTCTGCATCAGCACCACCTGGGGCGTGGTCAGCATGGCGGCGGTGCCGAACTGCTTCTGGTACAGGGCTTCGATCGACTTGATCTCGTCCTGGTAGAACTGCATGGAGAAAGGCATGGGCAGCGCCAGGCTCATGCCATGCTCGGCCGAGAAGCGGCGATACATCACGCTCATCATGTCGCTGATCTCGACGATGCGGGCGGCCGAGGCATCCAGGTTGGCCTGCGCCACGCCGAAGAAATCGTGCACCGCATCGCGCATGCCGCTGCTGAAGATGCTGCGGTTCATGGCCTGGCGCACCGCCAGGATTTCGTTCTTCAGGACTTCCATGCCCAGGTGCTGGAACACCTCGGCCGAGAGCTTGCTGAACACCGCGCGCGTGCCTTGCAGCTTGACCAGGCTTTCATCGAAATCGCGCCGCTCCAGATCAATGCGCTGCATCATGTGCAACAGGATGTTCTGGTTCTTGCCGCGCAGGCTCTTGAGCTCCATCAACTGCTCTGAAATGCCGCGCAGGCGGCTGCCGAGCACCGCTTCGGCCGCGGCGCGAAACGCCTGCAGGTCATCCGCCAGGCGCGCGCGGGCGATCTGCTGGCGCGCCGGGATCAGCGTCAGCGACAAGGCCGATTCCAGCGCCGGCACGCCCGAGCGTTTGAGCAATTGCGTATCCTGGTTGACGCGCGCCACCAGCGCCTTTTGCGCCGACACCGGGAACACCTGGGTCACGTCCACATCCAGCGTATGCGCCACCGAATCGATCTGGCTGGCGATCTGGCGCTGCACTTCTTCCGGGCTGCGCAGCTCGTCCCACATGCTGTCGATCTTGTTCATCACGACGATTCGACCCGGGCCGCCGCCGATATGCTCGCGCCAGACTTCGGCATCGCTCTTGGTGACGCCGGTGTCGGCGCCGACCACGAACAGCACCGCATGGGCGGAGGGAATCAGGTTCAGGGTCAGCTCGGGCTCGGTACCGATGGCATTCAGGCCGGGCGTATCGACGATCACCAATCCCTGCTTCAAAAGCGGATGCGGGAAATTGACGATGGCGTGCCGCCATTGCGGAATTTCAAGCTGTCCATGCTCGTCCAGCGCCAGCGCGGTATCGGCCTCGTCTTCACCGACCAGGCCATAGCGGCGCGCCAGTTCAAGCGGCACGCGCTTGGTCATGCTGACCTGGCGGAAGGCTTCCAGCATGCCTTCGCTGGACGCGATATCGAGCGGAATCACCACCCAGGCCTGGGCCTGGGTGCGGAAGTCGCTGGTGGATTGCGCCTCGGCCCGGGTTTCGATGGGCAGCAGGCGGATCGAGGGCGGCAGGGTTTCGTCATACATCAACTCGGTCGGGCACATGGTGGTGCGACCGGCGGACGAAGGCAGGATGCGTTGGCCGTAATCGGCGAAGAAGATGGCGTTGATCAGCTCGGATTTGCCGCGCGAGAATTCGGCGACGAAGGCGATCATCAGCTTGTCGTCGCGCAGGCGCGCCAGCGTCCGTTCGATGCGCTGCTCCAGGGCGGCATCGGCCACTTCGCAGGCCCGGGCACTGGCCAGATAGCGCTCGAGTTGCGCCATCACTTGCGCCCGCCAGGCACTGTATTGCTGGAAGCTTTGCACCAGGCTGTTCACATTCTCCTCGCACGGCCACGCCTCTTGCGGCGGCCAAAAATTTCCTTGCAGAACGTTAGCACCCGTTCCTACTTTTGACAATTTACACAGTAGAAAGTCGAGCGCTGTCCCTGCCGGATCTGGCGCACGGCGCTGCCGCATTTCAGGCAGGGCTGGCCGGCGCGATCGTAGACAAAATAGCTTTGCTGGAAATAGCCGGGGCGACCGTCGGCCCCGCGAAAATCGCGCAAGGTGCTGCCGCCTTTCTCTATGGAGGCGGCGAGGATGCGGCGGATCGCGGCGTGCAACCTGGCGTAGCGCGCCAAGCCCACCCGTTGCGCCGGCGTGTTGGGATTGACGCCGGCTTCGAACAAACTCTCGCTTGCATAAATATTTCCGACCCCGACCACGATGTCGCCGGCCAGCAACACCTGTTTGACCGGAGCGCTGCGAGTCCTTGTGCTTTTGTAAAGCAGCTCGGGGGTGAAGGCGGCGGAAAACGGTTCCACCCCGAGCGTGCGCAGCAGCAGGTGGTTTTCCACGTCGCCCTCGCTGGCGTCATGCCACAGCACGGCGCCGAAGCGGCGCGGATCGTTCAGGCGCAGGGCCGATTCGCCCAGCACCAGATCGAAGTGATCGTGCTTGCCGGGCGGCGTGCCGGAATCGATGATCGACAAGCTGCCCGACATGCCCAGGTGCAGGATCAGGCAACCGTGCTCGAAATTGAGCAAAAGGTATTTGCCGCGCCGCCCGGTGCTGTTCAGCGTGCGCCCGCGCAGCATGGCGGCCAGGCCGGCAGGAAAAGGCCAGCGCAGGCCCGTATGGCGCAGCAATACATCGCTGACCTGGCGTCCTTCCACATGGGGCGCCACGCCGCGGCGCGTGACTTCGACTTCTGGCAATTCAGGCATGTTTGCGAAGCGGCATCAACACCTTGCCGCGAGAGATGGAGACAATGGAGATTCGGTGTACATGGTCAGGCCGGTAGCGGACAGCGCTTGGCGTACAATCGGTTTTCCCTTCTGTAAAAGGCCATGACGGTGAACAAGCTGTTTCTCATTCTAACGCTGCCGGTATTGCTCGCCGCCTGCGCCAGCCCGGCGCCGACCGCGGACACGCAGAGCAAACCGCTTCCCGTCCAGCAAAAAGCCGAGTCAAGCAAAGCCGCCGAATCCCCCGCCCCTGTCGCGCGCCGGGTGCGCACCCGCATCAAGCCGACCACTGAAGCGGACAGCGAAGAACAATTGCCTGCGGTGCCCTTGTCAAACGATGTCATGGTGCGCTACCTGGCGGCGGAAATCGCCAATCAGCGCGGTTCCTGGCAGGCGAGCTACGTGACCATGCTGGGGCTGGCCCAGCAGACGCGCGACCCTCGCATCGCCCGCCGCGCGGCCGAGATTGCGCTCGGCGCGCGCCAGGCCAATGAAGCCCTGGCTGCGGTGCGCCTGTGGCGCCAGCTGTCGCCCACTTCGGACGAAGCCAACCAGTTCTATCTTGGACTGGTGATGCTGGGCGAGGACCTGACCGAAGCCAAATCCCTGCTGCAACAGAAGCTGGAAGAAACCCGGCCCGCCCTGCTGGGCTCGACCGTGCTGCAGATCCAGCGCCTGGCCGCGCGTGCACGCAACAAGGCCGCCGCCTTCAACATGCTGGAAGACCTGTTTGCGCCGTATGACAAATTGCCCGAAGCGCATATCGCCCTGGCGCAGCAGGCGGCAGTCATAGGGGAATCGGAACGTGCGGTGCAGGAGGCGCGCAAGGCGATGGCCCTCAACCCGGCATCCGAACTCGGAATCCTGACCTTGGCGCAAGTGTTGCCGCCGGAACAGCAGCCGCGGGTGGTGCAGGATTTCCTGCGCGCCAACCCGGATTCGCGCGAAGTGCGCCTGGCCTATGCGCGCCTGCTGGTGGAAGACAAGCAGTACGAAGCCTCCAAGGATCAGTTCCGCATCCTGCTCAAGGCCAAACCGGACGACGTCACCGTGCTGTACGCGCTGGGCCTGCTGGGCATGCAGACCGACAACAGCGCCGAGGCGGAACGCTATCTGACCCGTTACCTGAAAGCCCTGGAAACCAGCCCGGATGAAGAGCGCGATCCCAGCCAGGCATTGATGATCCTTTCGCAGATCGCCGAACAGCGCAACGACCTCAACGGCGCCCTGAAATGGCTGGACCAGGTCGATCCGGTCAGCCAGCAGACCTATATCAGCGCCCAGGTCAAGCGCTCCCAGTTGCTGGCCAAGGCCGGCCGGGTGACGGAAGCCCGCACTTCGCTGCATGAAACGCGCGCCGAAAGCGAGGACGACCGCATCCAGTTGCTGATCGCGGAAGCCGCCGTGCTGCGCACCGCCGACCAATCCGCTCAAGGCCTGGCCTTGCTGGAAGCGGGACTGAAGCAGTATCCGGACAATACCGACTTGCTGTACGAATACGCCATGCAAGCGGAAAAGATGGACCGCCTGGACCTGATGGAAACCGCCTTGCGCAAGGTGATGCAGATTGCGCCCAATAACCAGCATGCCTACAACGCACTGGGTTATTCCTTCGCCGAACGCGGCATACGGCTGGAGGAAGCCTACGCGCTGGTGTCCAAGGCCGTGAGCCTGGCGCCGGACGATCCTTTCATCATGGACAGCATGGGCTGGGTGCAGTATCGGCTGGGACGCCTGAAGGAAGCCGAAGCGCTGTTGCGCAAGGCGTATTCGCTGCGGCCCGATCCGGAAATCGCGGTGCACCTGGGCGAAGTGCTGTGGGTGATCGGAATGCAGGACGATGCACGCAAGCTCTGGCGCGCCGCCAGCAGCAAGGACCCGCGCAATGACACCCTGCGCAGCACCCTGGCGCGCCTGCAGGTCAAGCTCTGAACATGCGCATGGATTTGAGGGCTTGGCGACTGCGCAGCGCGCCACTGGCGGGCGCCGCCCTGGCGCTGGCCTTGTCCGGCTGCGTGCTGGCGCCGCCGCTGGAGCGCCCCACGGCAGAACAGGCGCGGGCGGTGCGCACCTACCACGACGCGATCGACATTTCAGGCCGCCTTTCAGTGCGCTATCAGCAACCGGATGAGCAACTGATCACGGGCAGTTTCAATTGGATGCAGCGCCCCGGTCATCTGGCGGTGAGCCTGCTCTCGCCCTTCGGCCAGGTAGTGGCAAAAATCGAAGTGGAACCGGGCCGCGCCAGTTTTCAGCGCAGCGGCCAGCCGCCGCAATACGCGACCGACGTCGATCAACTCGCAAGCCAAGCCCTGGGTTGGCCGCTGCCGGTGAGCGGCTTGCAGGCCTGGCTGCAGGGATTCGCGTCCGTGAATGGCAATCCGGTTGCGGCCAGCACTGAAGGCCCCACTGCAATCACCTCCGCCGACGGCTGGCGCATCAACTACGCCGGCTGGAGTCCCGAGGGCGAGGGCAACAGCATGCGGCCGCGCCGCATCGATCTGGCGCGTTCCACCAAAGAGGCGGGCCAGGTTGAAATGCGCATCGTGATCGACACTTGGCAACCGCAGCCGCTTTCCAGAGCGCAGGACCAGTGATGACAGCCAGGCTCATACATTGCCTGGCGCCGGCCAAGCTCAATCTCTTTTTGCATGTCGTAGGACGCCGCGCGGATGGCTATCACCTGCTGCAATCGGTATTCCAGTTGCTCGATGCCGCTGATGAACTCGATTTCACGTTGCGCGATGACGACCGGATTCGCCCTCTGTATGCCCTGCCGGGCGTGAGCGAAGAATCAGACCTGGTGCTGCGCGCGGCACGCCTGCTGCGCCAGGCCAGCGGCATGGAGCGCGGCGTCGACATCGCCCTGCGCAAACGCCTGCCCATGGGCGGCGGCGTCGGCGGCGGCTCATCGGATGCGGCCACCACCCTGATTGCACTCAACCACCTTTGGCAGGCCGGACTCTCGCGCGCCCAGCTGATGCAACTGGGCCTGCAACTGGGCGCGGACGTGCCCTTCTTCATCAGCGGCGGCAATGCCTTTGTCGAAGGCATAGGCGAAGTGATCACGCCGCTTGAGACGCCGGAGTGCTGGTTCGTGGTGGTGGAACCGGGCGTGCATGTGCCGACGCCTGAAATCTTTCGCTCTCCGCAATTGACACGCAATACGGAACTCGTCACAATAGCGGACTTTTCCAGAGCACCACACGGTTTTGGAAAAAACGACCTGCAAAAAGTCGCTGCCGACATCTTTGCTCCGGTTGCCCAAGCGCTTGCCGCGCTGGGCGAATTCGGTGAGGCAAGGATGACCGGATCCGGTTCATGCGTGTTCTGCGCTTTTGAAAATGAAAGCGCCGCCGACCAGGCTCAGCAAGCCCTGCAAGTGCAAGGGCGCTGGAAAAGCTGGAAGGCACACGGCATCAACCGCCATCCGATGGCGCGCTACTTGCCGTCGTAACGGACTCGCTGTCCAGTTTGTGCAGCCTGCGCCCTGCGCGCCGCGAACTGGAAAGCAAACGATTGTGTAGGGGAATCGCCAAGTTGGTTAAGGCACTGGATTTTGATTCCAGCATTCCAAGGTTCGAATCCTTGTTCCCCTGCCATTTACACCAAAGACGCTGGTAATAAAAAAGCCGCCATACGAGACGACAGTTTTGTATTGGCGGCTTTTCAAACTGGCGCAATACTTTCGCAAAACCACGCGCCACGCGCAAACGCTCCAGGTACACCCCATGGCTCTCGAAAACCTGATGGTTTTTACCGGCAACGCCAATCCGGAACTCGCAGCCGGGGTTTCCCGACAGCTCGGTATCCCACTGGGCAAGGCAGTGGTGTCGCGCTTCTCGGACGGCGAGATCGTCGTCGAAATCAACGAGAACGTGCGCGGCAAGGATGTGGTGGTGCTGCAATCCACCTGCGCACCCACCAATGACCACCTGATGGAAATCATGCTGATGGTCGACGCACTCAAGCGCGCCTCGGCCGGTCGCATCACGGCGGCCATTCCCTACTTCGGCTATGCGCGCCAGGATCGCCGTCCGCGTTCGGCGCGGGTTGCCATTTCGGCCAAGGTGGTGGCCAACATGCTGCAGGAAGCCGGCGTCGACCGCGTGCTGATCATGGACTTGCACGCCGACCAGATCCAGGGCTTCTTCGATATCC
>JAEVZY010000220.1 GCA_023392035.1 Pseudomonadota bacterium
CGCCGACGAACTCGGCACCGAGCTGGGCGACGTGGTCGGCTACAAGGTGCGCTTCAACGACACCCTGCATGAAGGGGCCTGGGTCAAGCTGATGACCGACGGCATCCTGCTGGCCGAGACCCAGACCGACGCCCTGCTGCGCCAGTACGACACCATCATCATCGACGAGGCGCACGAGCGCAGCCTGAATATCGATTTCCTGCTGGGCTACCTGAAGCAGATCCTGCCGCGCCGGCCCGACCTGAAGGTGATCATCACCTCGGCCACCATCGACGCCGAACGCTTTGCCCGGCATTTCGAGCTGAACGGCAAGCCGGCCCCAGTGATCGAGGTCTCGGGTCGCATGTATCCGGTGGAAGTGCGTTACCGCCCGGTGGATGGCAGCAGCAATGCGGTCGACAACCCGGCCGCCCAGCGCGCGCGCGAGCGCGACTTGATGGACGCCATTGCCGATGGCGTCGATGAAGTCTGCCGCGAAGGTCCGGGCGATGTGCTGGTGTTCCTGCCCGGCGAACGCGAGATCCGCGACGCCGCCGAAACCCTGCGCAAGCATCATCCGCCGCATGTGGAAATTCTGCCGCTGTTCGCGCGGCTGTCGGCGCAGGAACAGGAGCGGGTCTTCAAGACTTCCAACGCGCGCCGCATCGTGCTGGCCACCAACGTGGCCGAAACCTCCCTGACCGTGCCCGGCATACGCTATGTGGTGGATGCCGGCACCGCGCGCGTGAAGCGCTACAGCTATCGCAACAAGGTGGAGCAGTTGCAGATCGAGGCGGTGTCGCAGGCGGCGGCCAACCAGCGCGCCGGCCGCTGCGGCCGGGTGGCGGCGGGCGTGTGCATCCGCCTGTACGACGAGAAGGATTACCTGCAGCGGCCCAAATTCACCGATCCGGAAATCCTGCGTTCTTCATTGGCGGCGGTGATCCTGCGCATGAAGTCGCTGCGCTTTTCGGATGTGGAAAGCTTCCCCTTCATTGAGCCGCCCTTGAAGCGCGCCATTGCCGATGGCTACCAGTTGCTTCAGGAACTGGGTGCAGTGGATGAAGGCAATCAACTTACGCCGCTGGGCCGGCAGCTGGCCAAGCTGCCGCTCGATCCGCGCGTGGGCCGCATGATCCTGGCCGCGCGCGAGCAGGATTGCCTGTCCGAAGTGCTGATCATTGCCAGCGCGCTGTCGGTGCAGGACCCGCGCGAGCGTCCCGCCGATGCACAAGCCGCGGCTGACCAGGCGCACAAGAAATTCGCCGACGAGAAATCGGAATTCGCAAGCTTCCTCAAGATCTGGAAATGGTTTGAAGACGCGATCGAACACAAGAAATCCAATCGCCTGTTGCAAGACAATTGCCGCGCCAACTTCCTCAACCAGTTGCGCCTGCGCGAATGGCGCGATGTGCACAGCCAGTTGCTGACCCTGGTGCGCGAGCAGGGCTGGCGCCTGAACCAATCCGCTGCCACGTATGAGCAGATACACCTGGCGCTGTTGACCGGCCTGCTGGGCAATATCGGCTTCAAGGCTGAAGACGAGCCGCATTACCTGGGCGCGCGCGGAATCAAGTTTCATATCTGGCCGGGTTCGCATCTTTCCAAAAAAGCCGGCAAGTGGGTGATGTCGGCCGAGCTGGTGGACACGGCGCGCCTGTATGCGCGCACCATTGCGCAAATCCAGCCGCAATGGCTGGAGAAGCTGGGCGCTCATCTGCTGAAGAAATCCTGGAGCGAACCGCGCTGGGAAAAGCGCGCCGGCAATGTGGTGGCCTATGAGCGCGCCACCCTGTATGGCCTGGTGGTGTACAGCCAGCGTCGGGTGAATTTCGGCGATATCGATCCGGAGCAGGCGCGTGAGATCTTCATCCGCGAAGCGCTGGTGGCCGGTGAGCTGGATACGCGCCTGCCTTTCCTGGCGCACAACCAGCGCCTGGTGCGCGAGATTGAAAACCTGGAGCACAAGTCGCGCCGCGTCGATGTACTGGTTGACGAGCAATTGATCGAAGCCTGGTACGACCAGCACTTGCCGGCAAATGTCCACAACGCGGTCGACTTCGAGAAATGGTACCGCCAGGCGCAAGGCAAACAGCCGCGCCTGCTTTACCTGGAACGCGAAGACCTGATGCGGCATGAGGCGGCCGGCGTCACCACCGATCTCTTCCCCAAGCAATTGCGCATGGCCGGCGTGGACATGGGCCTGACTTATCACTTCGAACCCGGCAGTCATCGCGATGGCGTGACGCTGACCGTGCCGCTGTTTGCGCTGAACCAGGTTTCGGCCGAGCGCGCCGGCTGGCTAGTGCCCGGCATGCTGAAGGAGAAAGTGCATCTGCTGTTGAAGTCGCTGCCGCAAAAGCTGCGTCGCCATTGCGTGCCCTTGCCGGACTATGCGGCCGGTTTCGTCGCACGGGTGCAGCAGCACGAGGCCTATGGCCGTGGCGATCTGCTGGACGCCGTGATGGACGATGTGCGCGAACAGACCGGCATCGCCATCAAGAGCGGCGATTTCAAGCTGGAGACCCTGCCAGCCCATCACTTCATGAATTTCAAGGTGACCGACGAACACGGCCGCCAGTTGGACATGGGGCGCAATCTCGCCGTGCTGCAGGCGGAACTGGGCGGCGAAGCCCGGCGCCAGTTCCAGAAGCTGGCCGATGAGGCGGTGATGGTAGAGGCGACGCCGGCCTCACAGCCGGGCAAGCCGGCGCCGAAATCGCCGGCGCCGGCGCTGGATGCCGGCCAGTACCAGCACCTGTG
>JAEVZY010000281.1 GCA_023392035.1 Pseudomonadota bacterium
CGCTCCCGGTGGGGCGCGCGGCGGACCGCCGGCCACGGTTGGCGTGGCACGCGCGCAGAAAGCCGACATCCCGCTGCAGATCGATGCCCTGGGCACCATCACCTCGCCGGCCGCGGCCACCGTGCGCGCCCAGGTCAGCGGCGTGCTCCAGAAAATCAATTTCCGCGAAGGCCAGATGGTCAAGCAGGGCCAGGTGCTGGCCGAAATCGACCCCCGGCCGTTTGAAATGGCGCTGATGCAGGCCACCGGCAATCGCCAGCGCGATGAGGCGCAACTCGAGAATGCGCGCCTGGTCCTGAAGCGCTATCAAACCCTGCTGCAGCAGGATTCGATAGCCCGCCAGGATGTCGAAACCCAGGCCGCCCTGGTCAAGCAATTGGAAGGCACCGTGGTCACCGACCGCGCCGTCGAAGGCACGGCGAAAATCAACCTCGGCTATACCCGCGTGGTCGCGCCCATCAGCGGCCGGATCGGCTTGCGTGCGGTGGACCTGGGCAACGTGGTCGGCCCGGGCGATGCCAACGGCCTGGTCATCATTACCCAGGTGGCGCCGATCGACGTCACCTTCTCGATCCCGCAGGACCAGCTGGGCAGCGTCAGCCAGCGCCTGAAGGCCGGAGAGCAGATGAAGGTCGCGGCCTGGGATCGCGGCCGCACCCGGCTGCTGGCCACCGGCAACTTCCTGGCGCTGGACAACCAGGTCGATGTGCAGACCGGCACCGCCCGCGCCAAGGCGCGCTATGCGAATGAAGACTTGAGCCTGGTTCCCGGCCAGTTCGTCAACGTCCGCCTGCAACTGGGCAGCCTGCCGGACAGTGTCACCGTTCCGGTGTCGGCGCTGCGCCATGGCAGCGGCGGCGATTTCGTGTTCCTGCTCAATCCGGAAACCAAGACCGTCAGCGTGCGCAATGTGCAGGCCGGCCCGATCACTGAGGACAAGGTGCAGATCCTGTCCGGCCTGACGCCCGGCATGAGCGTCATCACCGAGGGCGCCGATCGCCTGCGCGATGGTTCCAGCGTAATCCTGCCTGGCGATCGACCCGGACGCGGCGAAGGCGGCCAGCGCGGCATGCGCGGGGCCGGACATCAAGGCGCCGCCGCCGCGCAAGGCCCGCAGCCATCACAGCAAACGCCGCAATCGTTACCAGCACAACAAGCACCGCAAGCGCCGCAGCCGGCCAAGCCAGGCGCCGCGCAGGGAAGCCGATGAGTCCTTCCACTCCATTCATCCGCAGGCCGGTTGCAACCGGTCTGCTGATGCTGGCCATCGTGCTGGCCGGTCTGCTCGGATTTCGCCTGCTGCCCTTGTCGGCGCTGCCGCAGATCGACTATCCCACCATCCAGGTACAGACCCTCTACCCCGGCGCCAGTCCGGAGGTGATGAGCCAGACCGTCACCGCTCCGCTGGAGCGCCAGTTCGGCCAGATGCCGGGCCTGGCGCGCATGAGTTCCACCAGCGCCGCCGGCGTCTCGCAAGTGACACTGCAATTCGATCTCGGCCTGGGCCTGGATGTGGCCGAGCAATCGGTGCAGGCCGCGATCAACGCCGCCGCTTCATTGCTGCCGGCCGACCTGCCGGCTCCGCCCGTGTATGCCAAGGTCAATCCGGCCGATGCGCCGGTGCTGACCCTGGCCATCACCTCCGACACCCTGCCCCTGACCGAGGTGCAAAACCTGGTCAACACTCGCCTGGCCTTGCAGATCAGCCAGGTGAATGGCGTGGGCCTGGTCACGCTCTCCGGCGGCCAGCGGCCGGCAGTACGCATCCAGGCCGACAGCCAAAGCCTGGCCTCCTACGGCCTGGGCCTGGACACCATCCGCACCGCAATTGCAGCGGCCAATGCCAACAGCGCCAAGGGCAGCTTCGACGGCCCGACCCGGCTGTTCATGATCAATGCCAATGACCAGTTGCAAAAGGCGAACGAGTACCGCGAGCTGATCATCGCCTACCGCAACGGCGCGCCGGTGCGCCTGTCCGATGTGGCGCGGGTGGTGGATGGCGCCGAGAATTCGCGCCTGGCGGCCTGGTCCGGCAACAAGCAGGCCATCATCCTCAATGTGCAGCGCCAGCCGGGCGCCAACGTCATCAACACGGTGGACGCCATCAAGGCCCGCCTGCCCGAGCTGCAGGCCGGCCTGCCGGCGGCGGTGAAACTGGAAGTTCTGTCGGACCGCACCACCGGCATTCGCGCCTCGGTCGAGCATGTGGAGATTGAGCTGGTGCTGGCCGTGGTGCTGGTGGTGCTGGTGATCTTTGCCTTCCTGCACAGCCTGCGCGCCACCCTGATCGCCAGCGTGGCGGTGCCGATCTCGCTGGTGGGCACCTTCGGCGTGATGTACCTGCTGGGCTACAGCCTGAACAATCTTTCCCTGATGGCGCTGACGATTGCCACCGGCTTCGTGGTGGATGACGCCATCGTCATGATCGAGAACATCGCCCGCTACATCGAAGAGGGCGAGGCGCCGATGGCGGCCGCCCTGAAAGGCGCGGCGCAGATCGGCTTCACCATCCTGTCGCTGACCGTGTCCCTGATCGCGGTGCTGATTCCGCTGCTGTTCATGGGCGATGTGGTGGGCCGGCTGTTCCGCGAATTCGCGGTGTCGCTGGCGATCACGATCGTGATTTCGGCCGTGGTGTCGCTGACCCTGGTGCCGATGATGTCGGCGCGCTGGCTGGAGCGCGAAGCCGACAAACCGCACTCGCGCATCGCCAACGCCATGCAGCACGGTTTCGATCGCATCATCGCCGGCTACGACCGCAGCCTGAACTGGGTGCTGGAGCGCCAGCCCCTGACCCTGCTGGTGGCCGCCGCCACCCTGGTGTTCACGGCCGTGCTCTACATCGCCATTCCCAAAGGCTTGTTCCCGGTGCAGGACACCGGCCAGCTGCAGTTGCGGGTGCAGGCGCCGGAATCGGTGTCCTTTGCACGCATGGTGCAACTGCAGCGCGCCGTGGCCGAACACCTGCTGCAGGACCCGGCGCTGGCCAGCCTGAGCTCGGTGGTCGGCGTGGATGGCGTCAACAACACCATGCTGCACAATGGCTCCATGCTGATCAACCTGAAGGACGATCGCAGCGACAGCCAGGACGTGATCATGGAGCGCTTGCGCAAGCGCGCGCTGGAAGTGCCGGGCATCAGCGTCTACATGCAACCGACCCAGGACCTGACCATCGATTCGGAAAACGGCCCGACCCAGTTCCGCCTGTCGCTGGAAGGCGTCTCCAGCAGCACGGTGCGCGACTGGGCCACCAAACTGACGCAGCGCATGCGCGAATTGAAGCAGGTGCGCAACGTCTACAGCGATGTCGCCGCCAGCACCAATGCGGCAGTGGTCAGCATCGACCGCGACAGCGCCTCGCGCATGGGGGTGTCGGCGTCCACCATCGACGACACCCTGTACAACGCCTTCGGCCAGCGCATCGTCTCCACCATCTTCACCCAGGACAACCAGTACCGCGTGATCCTGGAGGCGCAGCCGGAGCAGTTGTCCTCGATCGAAGGCCTGGGCCAGCTGCCGCTGCGCACCAGCTCGGGCCGCACCACGCCGCTGTCTTCGGTGGCCAGGATCAGCCTGCAGCAGGTGCCGCTGCAGGTGACGCACGTGGCGCAATACCCGGCCACCACCATCGGCTTCGATACCGCGCCCGGGGTGGCGCTGGGACAGGCGGTGGATGCCATCCGCCAGGCGGCGCACGACATCCAACTGCCATCCTCGGTGTCGATTGAATTCCTGGGTGCGGCCGGTGCCTACCAGGCTTCGCTTTCCAATCAGCTGTGGCTGATCCTGGCGGCGGTGGTCTGCGTCTACATCGTGCTGGGGGTGCTGTACGAGAGCTACATCCATCCGCTGACCATTCTTTCCACCCTGCCTTCGGCCGGCGTCGGTGCGCTGCTGGCGCTGATGCTGGCCGGCCATGAGCTGGGGGTGATCGGCATCATCGGCATCATCCTCCTGATCGGCATCGTCAAGAAAAACGCGATCATGATGATCGACTTCGCCATCGACGCCAAACGCAACGAAGGCAAGCCGCCGCGCGAAGCCATCCACCAGGCCGCGCTGTTGCGCCTGCGGCCCATCCTCATGACCACCATGGCGGCGCTGTTCGCCG
>JAEVZY010000045.1 GCA_023392035.1 Pseudomonadota bacterium
TCTTCGGCCATGGGCGGCAGGATGCCGGGCAGGCGTGCCGCCAGCATCGATTTGCCGGCGCCGGGCGGCCCCACCATCAACAGGCTATGGCCACCGGCGGCCGCCACTTCCAGTGCCCGTCGCGCCAGGTCCTGGCCCTTGACTTCGGCCAGGTCCGGCCCCTGCGCTTGCAGCGTGGCCAGGGCGGTGCGCAGGCGCGACAGCCGGTGCTCGCCGCCGGCGAAGTGGGACGCGACTTCCAGCAGCGTGTGCGCCGGATAGACCGTGGCGTCGCTCACCAGCGCGGCTTCTTCGGCACTGGCGGCGGGCAGCACAAAGGAGACCTGGCGGCCGGCGCGGCAGATGGCATGCGCCATGGCCAGTGCGCCGCGCACCGGACGCAGTTCGCCCGACAGCGAGAGCTCTCCGGCGAACTCGAAGTCGGCCATGCCTTCGCCCGGAACCTGTCCCGATGCGACCAAAATGCCCAGCGCAATGGGCAGATCGAAGCGGCCGGATTCCTTGGGCAGATCGGCCGGCGCCAGGTTGACGGTGATGCGCCGGTTGGGAAATTCGAAGCCGCAATTGACCAGCGCCGCACGGACCCGGTCGCGCGCCTCTTTCACTTCGGTTTCAGGCAGACCGACGATGGTGAATTGCGGCAGGCCATTGGCCAGGTGGACTTCCACGGTGACCGGCGGCGCACGCATGCCGGTCAAGCCGCGGCTCTTGAGGACTGCAAGTGTCATGCGATTCCCCTCGGCAAAGGCTGGCAGGATTGCCCAACCCGCACGAGGGATTAAGCGATGTTAAGAAATCTCCGAAGGGCGGCGGAATTGCGGGCGGAAGGCGATTCGACTGCACTTGAAGACAGCACAGCAAGCCGGCAGCGCCAGGCCATTCCAGTCCCCTTGTTCAGTTCCTTTGCAGCCGCCCTTCCTTCACCATTTTTTGCCAGCGCGCGGCATCGTTTTGAACGTACTTGCCGAACTCCGCGGTCTTGACTGGAATCGGTTCGGAGCCGATCTGCTCCAGCCGCTGCTTGACGCTGTCGCTCTGCAAAGCCTTGGCCGTGGCGGCTTCGAGCTTGGCAATCACTTCCGGCGGCGTGCCGGCCGGCACCATGAAGCCCAGCCAGGAACCGTTTTCATAGCCGGGGTAGCCGGATTCGGCGATGGGGGGCACCTCCGGCAGCGACTTGCTGCGGCGTGCCGCCGTGGTGGCCAGCGGCTTGACCAGCCCACCCTTGATATTGGCCAGCGCCGAACCCTGCAGGTCGAACAGCATCGTCACCCGGCCGGAGATGAGGTCGGGATAGACCTGGCCACTGCCCTTGTAGGGGACGTGCAGGATCTCGGTCTGGGTCACCGCCTTGAACAGTTCGCCAGACAGATGGCTGCTGGTGCCGGGGCCGGAGGAGCCGAAGGTCAGCTTGTTCGGCTGGGCCTTGGCGGCGGCGATCAAATCCTTGACCGTGTTGTAGGGCGCGTTGGCACTGACGATCAAAATGTTGGGCACGATGCCGATGCCGGCCACCGGCACCAGGTCCTTCATCGGATCGAAATTCAGTTTCATCAGGCTGGCGTTGGACGCCAGGCTGCTGGAGCCGAGCAGCACCGTGTAGCCATCGGGCTTGGCCAGCTTGGCCACGTATTCGGCGCCGATGTTGCCGCCGGCGCCGGGCTTGAGTTCGACCACCGTCGTCACACCCAGCGTCTTTTGCATTTCGTTGGCCAGGGTGCGGCCGACGATCTCGGCCGTGCCGCCGGGAGCGAAGGGCACGATGAAAGTCACCGGCTTGCTTGGGTAGTCCTCGGCCGCTTGCGTCGCCGCAGGCAGCGCCGCCGCCATGGCCAGTGCCGCTGGCGCGGCAATCCGCTTCATCCACTTCATGTCGCTCTCTCCTTGGTTCGCCCGGACGGCGCAAGGGCCGCAGCGGGCAATGCAATACAGTCTTCAGAAAGTGTTCACTGCGATTTGCCGCGCGCCGCAATTTCCCAACGCGACTCCAGTCGGCCGCTGCGGTGCACGGTGAAAGCGTCGTACAGGTTTACGGTGGTGTCGCAATGGCCGGGCACGAGCAAGACCCGGTCGCCCGGCTGCAGGTCGAGCGCGAAACGACCGTTTGGCCTCAGCAGGGCATGTTCGTCGCCGGCAAATTCAAACTGCAGGTCGGGGCGCTGCCAGACCACGGGCTGCTGGCCATCGCTATTGATGCTCTTCCAGCCGACGTCGATCACCACCCGGTCCGCGCTCGGCCGGCTCACCACGCTGGCCAGCACCAGCAAGGGCTGGCCGAAGGGCGGCAAGCCGCCTTCCTGCGTCCACTGTGTGGCGGCGTAGGGACGATCCATGGTGACGTAGCTGCCCGGCTGCAATTCGTTGAGGACCGAAAGGCCGATATCGATCGGTGCGGTGCCGCTGCCGCCGCCGGTCACCACCGGCACCGCAATGCCGGCTTCGCGCAGGCCGGCCAGCGAACGCTGCAGGGCATCCATCGCCAGCCTGACCCCCGCCACCCGTTCGTCCCAGCAGGCCACGTTTTGCAGGCGGCCCTGGTAGCCCTGCACGCCGGCAAAGCGCAGCGCCGGGGCGTGGGCCTGGATGGCGGCTGCAAGCTGCGCCGCCTGCGGTCCCGGCGCCACGCCGCAGCGGCCCTGGCCGACGTCGACTTCAACCACCACGCCGATTTGCGCGCCGGCCGCGGTGGCGGCGGCGGCCAGGGCGTGGACGTTGTCTTCATTGTCGGCCACCACCGCCAGCCGTATGCGCTTGGCCAGTGCGGCCAGGCGCAGGATTTTCCGGGGTTCGACGACAGGCGTGGTGACCAGGATGTCATCCTGTCCGCCGGCGGCCATTGCTTCGGCCTCGGACAGCTTGGCACAGCAGATTCCAAGCGCGCCGGCCTGGCGCTGCAGCTGCGCAAGCAGAGGCGACTTGTGGGCCTTGGCATGGGGCCGCAGGGCGATGCCGGTGCCCGCCACGCGCGCCTGCATGGTGGCGATATTGGCGCGCACCTGATCCTCATCCAGCAGCAGGGCCGGGGTATCGGCCTCGGCGAACAGGGCTGGCGCGATCGGCTTCATGCGCCTTTCCTCTGGTGCACCAGGCGGCCGCCGAGGAAGGTGTAGTCGGCGGCGATATCCTTCAATTCGTCGTCGCTGCACGAGAGCGGATCGCGGTCGAGCACGACGATGTCGGCCAGCATGCCGGCGGCCAGTTGGCCCTTGCTGTGTTCGTCGAAAGTCAGCCAGGCGCCGTCGCGGGTGGCGCAGCGCAGGGCTTCTTCGCGGGTCAGCGCCTGCTCCGGCGCGACCGCCTCGCCGGTGTAGCGGTTGCGGCGGGTGACGGCCTGCCAGATCGGGTAGAACATGGTGACCGGAACATTGTCGGTGGCCAGCGAAACCTTGACGCCGCTGCGCACCAGCGAGGCCAGCGGCGAAATCTCGTTCTCGCGTGCACGGCCCAGCTTCTCCTGCAGCAGATGGCCTTCCTTGTACACGTAACGGTTGGTGTGCGAGGTGACCACCAGCTCCATCTCGACGATCTTTTCGATGTCGGCGGGCGACAGCGAAGAGATATGCCCCAGCACCCAGCGCCGTCCCTTGAGCGAAATGCGCTGATGGATTTCCCAGAACAGCGGCAGCATGTTCGGCCAGATCGCCACCGCGCGGATTTCGTTCTGCGCGCAGGCCATCAGCAATTCCAGCATGCGCTCGCGCTGCAAGGCAGTGTCGTAGTTGAAGCCGGCCCAGCCGGTGTAGGGCAGGGCCTGGGCCCGCGCCGCGTTGTCCGGCACCGGGTTGATGTCGACGAACAGGCCGCTGACTTTCAGGAAGTCGTCGCCCAGCGCCGGTTCGCCCAGCCAGCCGAGCCAGGCTTCGACCAAGGGGCCGATCGGCAGGTCGCGCACGCCGGCCCAGTTCGGGCTGTAGGCCAGGGTGCAGCGCATATTGAGGGCGCCGCGCGCGCGCGCATCCTTGTAGGCGCGCAGCAGCTCGGTGGCGACGCCGTGTTCCTCGAAGATGCTGGTGGTGCCGTAGGCGTGGTAAGCGGAAAACGAGCGCGGCAAGGTGTCGGCGCGGTTGGCGCGGGTGAAGCCGGGCGCGCCGCGCAGGAGCGTCAGCTCGACGATCGGCATCATGGTGTTTTCGACGAAGACGCCGCTCAGTTCGCCCCGCGCATCGCGCTCCATGGTCACCAGCGGCGAGGGCGAAGGCGTATCGCGGGTGATGCCGGCCGCTTCCAGCGCGCGCGTGTTGGCAATCGACACCAGCGGCGGCGTGTGGCGCCAGAAGCCCCAGATCGAGCGGATATAGACCGGATTGTCGGGCGCGACTTCGTCCAGGTCGTGCCGGGTGGGAAAGCGGTTTTCGGCCAGGATCTGCGGCACGTCGAAATAGGTCGGCGCGTCGCCGATGGGCATGGTGACGATCCATTCGCCCGGCTTGGCCTGGCGCACCAGCTCGCGGATGCGTTCCTTGATGTCGCCGATCGAGCGCACCTTGCCCAGCGTTGGAAAGACGTCTTTCAAGCCCTCGCGGTCCAGGTGCGCATGGCCGTCCACCATGCCCGGCATGACCGTGCGGCCCTGGAGGTCGATCACGTGGGTATGGCTGCCGGCCGTGGCGCGAATCTCCTGGTCGCTGCCCACCGCCAGGATGCGCTCGCCGCTGACGGCGATGGCAGAGGCGGTGCGGAATTCGTCATCCAGCGTCAGCACGCGGCCATTGAAAAGGATGAGGTCGGCGCCGGTCCGGGGGGCGGTCGGATTCATGGCTTTCGTTTCTCCGTTTTGAGCTGGGCGCTCGCGCGCGGCGCGGAGGGCGCGGCCTCTTTGTCGGCGCTCGGCACGGGTGCGGGCTGCACCGACAAGGCGTCTTCGAACACGCCTTTCACCGTGGCCGGAAATTCCCCCAGCACTTCGCGCATGGCGGCCTGGGCCAATTCGACATCCCCTTGCCTGATGGCGTCGGCCACCCGCATGTGGGACTGGATCTCGCGCCGCAGGGTCTCGATCGGGCGCCGCGACAGCGAGTAGTGCCAGAAGCGCAGCGCGTTGGTGTTGAGGGTATTGGTGACCAGGGCCAGCCAGCGGTTGTGGGTGGCTTCGCCGACGGCTTGATGGAAGGCCAGGTCCATGCGGATGATTTCGCGGTAGTCCAGCTTCGACAAGGCCGACTCGGCATCGGCATAGGCGCCGCTAATGGCCTCGACCTGGGCCGGCGTGGCGTTGGCGGCGGCCAGGGCGGCGGCGCGCGCTTCGAGCTGCACGCGCAGGTCGAAGATCTGCTGCAACTCGATCACGCCCAGCTCGGCCACCACGCTGCCCAGGCGCGGCCGGCGCGCGATCAGGCCTTCGAAGGCGAGCCGCGACAGGGCTTCGCGCACACCGGCACGCGGCAGCGCGTAGTCGGCCGCCAGGGTGAGTTCGTCAACCGCCTGCCCGGGCCGCAGTCGGCCGCAAATGATGTCCAGCAATAGCGTCTCGTAGGCGCTGTCGCGCTTCAGGCGTCCGGCGGGATTCGGGTTGTTGCGGGTGCGCGGCAAGGGATTCCCCTTTTTTTGAGGTTCGTAACATGTTACGACGCTTGTTGTGCAAAGTACAGGGGCGCAAAAAAGCCCAGCCCGGATGTCGGGCTGGCTTCGAAAACAGGATCAAAAAGGGGATGTCAGGGAAGGCGTGGCAGGCGCCGCCTCGGGGCGGCCTGCCACTTGAGCGCTTGAACTGCGGATGCGGGACGGCGCTGTATAAAGGCGTCTTGTCGGAAGACGAGAGGACTCTCAGCCCGGCTTGCGCAACTGGTTCTCCAGTTCCGCCACCCGCGCTTCCAGCAATTCCAGCTTGGCGCGGGTCTTGGCCAAAACCTGTGCCTGGATATCGAATTCCTCGCGGGTCACCATGTCGAGCCGGCTCAGGCCCTGGGTCAGCATGGCCTTGAAGTTCTTTTCCAGGTCACGGGCGGGAGAGTTTTCCAGCGCTTGATGAATGCGGGACTGAAAGTCCTCGAAAAAACGGTTCTTGTCCACCGTTGGCTCCGTATGAGGCATGGCGCACACGCATGGTGCGCCGGTTGGGGCAATGCCCGAAATCTGTGCAGCTTCCATTCCCCTGTGCAAACCCTTGCACGTGAACGGTTCAGCGGGCTACGCATGATAGCGGAAGCGCCCGGGCGCGGCTGGCACGGTCCCTGCTAAATGTTGCCGGGGCTCACAGGAATCGAGTTCATTTCTCGCCGTACCGACGAACAAATCAAGGGATCCGCCATGAAAAAAACGATATTGGCCGCTGCCATACTCAGCACTTGCGCCGCGAGTGCTTTCGCCCAGACCGCGGCTCCGGCTGCACCTGCAACACCGGCCGCACCCGCGGCGCCGGCTGCCGCGTCTGACCATACCTTGACCGGCAATATCACCGTGGCGACCGACTACCGGTTCCGTGGCTTGTCGCAAACCTTCAAGGGTCCGGCCATCCAGGGTGGCTTCGACTATGCGCACAGCAGCGGCTTCTATCTGGGCAACTGGAACTCGAACGTCAGCACCACCCAGTACAACAATGGCGCCGGCATTGAAATGGACTTCTACGGCGGCTACAAGTGGGAGCTGGTCAAGGGCGTGACCGCCGACGTCGGCCTGCTGTACTACTACTATCCGGGCGCCGAGATCACCGGCACCAACAAGAAGTACAACAACGGCGAAATCTATTTCGGCGCCACCTGGGAGTGGCTGTCCGCCAAGTACAACTACGGCTTGACCGACTTCTTCGGCCTGAACAGCAGCACCGCGCCGGCCGGCCTGGCCAATGGCGACTCCAAGGGCTCCGGCTATCTGGACGTCACCGCCAACTACGAGTTCATGCCCAAGACCTTCGCGATTGCCCATGTCGGCCATCAGTGGGTGAAAAACTATGGCGCGCTGAATTACACCGACTACAAGCTCGGCCTGGCGCGCGACTTCGGCGTGGCAACGGTGACCCTGGCCTATTACAAGGCCAATGGCGCCTCCAACCTGTACACCGTAACCAACGCCAACGGCAGCAACAAGAACATCGCCGATGGCAGCTTTGTGCTGTCGGTTTCCAAAACTTTCTGATTCATTCTGATTGAGCGACTCGCGAGCGAGGACACTATGAAAATGCTGACCGCCATCATCAAGCCGTTCAAGCTGGACGAGGTGCGGGAAGCCTTGTCCGCCATCGGCGTGCAAGGCATCACCGTCACCGAAGTCAAGGGCTTCGGCCGGCAAAAGGGACACACCGAGTTGTATCGTGGCGCCGAATACGTGGTGGATTTCCTGCCCAAGGTGAAGATCGAAGCGGCGCTGGACGAGGACATCGTCGAGCGCGCGATCGAAGCCGTCCAGGCTTCGGCCCGCACCGGCAAGATCGGCGACGGCAAGATCTTCGTCTCCGAACTCGAGCAGGTGGTGCGCATTCGTACCGGCGAAACCGGCAAAGATGCTCTCTGATTTGAGGAACCCTATGAACATCAAACTATCAAGCATCCTGGCCGTCGGCGCCTTCGCGCTGGCCGTCGGCTTCTCCGGCTGGTCCAGCGCTGCGGACGCGCCGGCCGCTTCGGCACCGGCGGCCACTGCAGCAACGGC
>JAEVZY010000287.1 GCA_023392035.1 Pseudomonadota bacterium
GTCGCGGCTTGCGCCGCGCTGGCGGCCAAAGCGGCGCCGGCCAACATCAGGGTGGCCAGGATACGGGTGGGTTTCAAATTTGGGTTCCTTTCAGGGCGGCGCGTGACAGCAATGAGCACGTCCATCGCTCGCTGCACTCAATCTCGGTGCACTACTCGGCGCTGTTACTGGCCGGCACCAGAATGTCGCGATTGCCGTTCGATTGCATTGCCGATACGACGCCGCTCTTTTCCATTTGTTCAAGCAGGCGGGCGGCGCGGTTGTAACCAATGCGCAAATGTCTTTGCACCAGCGAAATCGATGCGCGCCGGGTTTTGAGCACCACTTGCACCGCCTGGTCATACATGGGGTCGGCTTCGCCGCTGCCGTCGACATCGCCCAGCACGGCATCGCCGCCGCCCTCTTCGCCGCTGCCGCCATCGAGTATGCCCTCGATATAGTTGGGCTCGCCTTGCGATTTCAGGTGTTGTACCACGCGATGCACTTCGTCATCGGAGACGAAAGCGCCGTGCACGCGCGCCGGCAAGCCGGTGCCGGGCGGCATGTAGAGCATGTCGCCCATGCCAAGCAGGGTCTCGGCACCCATCTGGTCAAGAATGGTGCGCGAGTCGATCTTGCTGCTGACCTGGAAGGCGATGCGGGTCGGAATATTGGCCTTGATCAGGCCGGTAATCACATCCACCGAAGGGCGCTGGGTGGCCAGGATCAAGTGGATGCCGGCGGCACGTGCCTTTTGCGCGATGCGGGCGATCAGTTCCTCGATCTTCTTGCCGACCACCATCATCAGGTCGGCCAGTTCGTCGATGATGACGACAATGGTGGGCAGCTTGTCCAGCGGCTCCGGCGCGTCCGGCGTCAGGCTGAAGGGATTGGGGATTTTCTCTTCGCGCTTCTCGGCGTCGAGGATCTTCTGGTTGTAGCCGGCCAGGTTGCGCACGCCGAGCTTGGACATCAGCTTGTAGCGCCGTTCCATCTCGTTCACGGCCCAGTTCAGCGCGTGGCCGGCCTGGCGCATGTCGGTCACCACCGGCGCCAGCAGGTGCGGAATGCCTTCGTAGATCGACAACTCCAGCATCTTGGGATCGATCAGGATCAGGCGCACCGAATTCGGATCAGCCTTGTACAGAAGCGAAAGAATGGTGGCATTGATGCCCACCGACTTGCCCGAACCGGTGGTGCCGGCCACCAGCAGGTGCGGCATGCGCGCCAGGTCAGCCACCACCGGATTGCCGGCGATATCCTTGCCCAGCGCCACGGTGAGCGGCGAAGCGCTGTCGTTGTAGACCTTGGAGCCGAGGATTTCCGTCAGGCGCACGATCTGGCGCTTGGGATTGGGCAGCTCCAGGCCCATGTAGTTTTTGCCGGGGATGGTTTCCACCACGCGGATGGAAGTCAGCGACAAGGCCCGCGCCAGGTCACGTGCCAGATTGACGATCTGGCTGCCCTTCACACCCGTGGCCGGCTCGATCTCATAACGGGTGATGACCGGGCCGGGATAGGCCGCCACCACCTTCACTTCCACCCCGAAGTCGGAGAGTTTTTTCTCGATCAGGCGGCTGGTGAATTCCAGGGTTTCGACGCTGACCGTCTCTTGCGTATGCGGCGCTTCATCCAGCAGCGACAGCGGCGGCAGGTCGGAATCCGGCAGGTCGGTGAACAGCGAAACCTGCTTTTCCTTTTCCACCCGCTCCGACTTGGGCACCGCCACCACTTGCGGTTCGATGCGCACCGGCGGCGCTTCGACGATGCGCTCGCGCTCCTTCACCACGGCGGTGTCGCGCTTGACGGCGGCCTCCTGGCCCAGCTTGCGGTCGGCGCGGGCATCCACCAGGCGGCGGGTGCGTTCGATGGCGAATTCAATGCCGGCGCCGATTTTTTCGGCCAGCGCCAGCCAGGACACCTGGAACAACAGCGAGAAACCCACGCCGAACAAGGCCAGCAAGATCAGGGGGCCGCCGTTGAAGCCGAAAACGTCTGAAGCCATGCGGCTGATCTCGCCGCCCAGCGCGCCGCCCGGCGCGCGCGGCAATTGCGCCTTGAGGCTGTGCATGCGCAGCGCTTCCAGGCCGCAACTGCCAAGGATCAGCAGCACAAAGCCAAGGGCGGAAATCCATTTCTCGTGCCGGTGACCGGGCTCGATCTCCTGCTGCAGGATGAATTTGCGCGACAAATGGCGATAACCACCCCAGGTGGCGCGCAGCATCATCACCGCCCACCACCAGGCGGACAGGCCGAAGATGAACAGCAGCAGATCGGAGATCCAGGCGCCTAGGCGGCCGCCCCAGTTGCCCAGGCGCGCCACGGCGGCGGCATGCGACCAGCCGGGATCGGCCTTGGTGTAGGTCATGAGGATCAGCATCAGCCAGGCGGTGACCACCGCCAGCACCAGCCAACGCGCCTCGGACAAGATCCGTACCAGCCGATTCGGCAAGGGATCGGGCAAGGGCGTATTGCGGTTATAGGCGGTGGATGTTGCTGTTCTCGTCATGGAACCGGGCGTTGGATGCTGAATGGGGACTGCGTTGTTGCTGACTGTGCCACTGACTGCTGCGCTGGCCGAAGCCGGCCGCCAGCCAGGAGCCGCGGCCCGTGAAGATGAAATGAAACGACTATAATCTTACCCAGTTTTGTCCTGCGGCATGCATGCAATGCGGCACAAAGTCGCCAAATGTTGCACTTGTTGCCTGCACTTTCGTCCGCATATCAGCGCTTCACCCTACGCTTCCACCGTCGCCAACCAGAGAACAGCAAGATGTCCACTCCCAAGCACGCCCGCGTTTTGATCCTCGGTTCCGGTCCTGCCGGCTATAGCGCCGCAGTGTATGCCGCCCGCGCCAACCTCAATCCGGTACTGATTACCGGCGTCGAGCAGGGCGGCCAATTGATGACCACCACCGATGTCGAAAACTGGCCCGGCGATCCGCACGGAGTGCAAGGCCCGGAGCTGATGCAGCGCCTGTTGCAGCATGCCGAGCACTTCAACACCGAAATCATTTTCGACCACATCCACACCACCCATCTGTCGGAAAAGCCGATCCGGCTGGAAGGCGATGCCGGCAGCTATACCTGCGACGCCCTGATCGTGGCCACCGGCGCCTCGGCCCAATACCTGGGCTTGCCTTCGGAAGAGCTGTTCATGGGCAAGGGCGTGTCGGCCTGCGCCACCTGCGACGGCTTTTTCTACCGCAACCAGGAAGTGGCGGTGGTGGGCGGCGGCAATACCGCGGTCGAGGAAGCGCTGTACCTGTCCAATATCGCCACCAAGGTCACCCTGGTTCATCGCCGCGACAAATTCCGCGCCGAACCCATCCTGGTGGACCGCCTGATGGCCAAGGTGGCCGAAGGCAAGGTCGAGCTGCGCTACAACCACACGCTGGATGAAGTGCTGGGCGACGACAGCGGCGTCAACGCCGTGCGCCTGAAGTCCACCGCCGACGGCAGCATCAGCGAACTGAAGGTGCATGGCTTGTTCATCGCCATCGGCCACAAGCCCAACACCGGCATCTTCGAAGGCCAGCTGGAGATGAAGAACGGCTATATCCGAACCAAGAGCGGCCTGGAAGGCATGGCCACCGCCACCAATGTGCCCGGCGTGTTTGCCGCCGGCGATGTGCAGGACCACGTCTATCGCCAGGCCATCACCAGCGCCGGTACCGG
>JAEVZY010000290.1 GCA_023392035.1 Pseudomonadota bacterium
TTGCGCGCGCGCTGGCGCCCGCCCCCCAGGTCTTGCTGTGCGACGAGCCGACCTCGGCACTGGATACGGAAACCACGCGCACCATACTGCAGACACTGCGCGAGATCAACCGCAAGCTGGGCGTCACCATCGTTATCGTCACGCATGAGCTCTCGGTCGTGCAGGCCCTGTGTGACCGGGTGGCCGTGGTCGAGGGCGGACGCATCGTCGAACAGCTGGATGTAGCCGATTTCGGTACGCCAGCCGCCACGGCGAGGCTCAGCACAATGGGACAGGAACTGGCGCTGGAACAGGCCAAGGAAAAAGTGCTGGCCGAGCACGCCGCCCGCATCGCAGCCCTGGCTTCCCATCAACCCGACAGCGCCGCATGACCATGTTCGACAACCTCATTCCACTGCTGCCCGAACTTGCCATCGCCGCCGGCCAGACCTTCATGATGCTGGGCATCGGCATGACAGCTGCCCTGCTGCTGGGCGGCCCGCTGGGCGTATTGCTGTTCCTGCTGAGCCCGGGTCAATCGCTGGCCAACCGCCCGGCCTATCTGGTGCTGAGCTGGGTGGTCAATACGGTGCGCTCCTTCCCCTTCATCATTTTGCTGGTGGCGCTGGTGCCGTTCACGCGCATCGTCGCCGGCACGTCCATCGGCCCCCTGGCCGCCTCCGTGCCGCTGTCGGTGGCGGCCATTTTCTACTTCGCGCGGCTGGTGGAACAAAGCATCCGCGAAGTGCCGCGCGGCGTCATCGAAGCGGCGCACGCGATGGGTGCATCCGAATTGCAGATCGTCTGGCGCGTGCTGGTGTTGGAAGCGCGCTCCGGGCTGGTGCTGGCGCTGACCGTGCTGGCGGTGAGCTTCCTCTCATATTCGGCGATTGCAGGCGTGGTAGGCGGCGGCGGCATCGGCGACCTGGCCATCCGCTACGGCTACTATCGATTCCAGACCGACGTCATGCTGATCACCGTGGCGCTACTCATCATCATCGTGCAGATCATTCAGTTCGGCGGCAGCGCCATTGCGCAGCGGCTGGACAAACGCTGAATCTTTTCAACTCCCTCTTTCAAGGAAATCGCATGTCCATCACTCGCCGCCAATTCGTTTCGGGCGCAGCCGCAAGCCTCCTGGGCCTGGCCGCCCTCTTCGCACCGACCGCGCAGGCCGCCGATCCGGCCAAGAGCAATCTCACGCTGGGCGCCACCGTCGGCTACAACTACGACGTGCTGAAAAAGGCCATCGTTCCCCAGCTGGAGAAACAGGGCTACAAGGTAAAGCTGGTCGAATTCAACGATTACGTGCAACCCAATATGGCGCTGGCCCAGGGCGCAATGGACGCCAACCTGTTCCAGCACATCGCCTACCTGAACCGCTTCAAGGCCGACCAGAAGCTCGACCTGATCGACCTGGTGCAAAGCACGACCGCCCCCATGGGCATCTACTCGCAAAGCCGCAAGTCCCTTGCCGAGCTGAAGGAAGGTGATCGCGTGTCGATTCCCAATGATCCGAGCAATCTGGCGCGCGCCCTGCAATTGCTGGTTCAGCAGAACCTGATCACCGTGAAGGCCGACGTCGATCCCTTGCGCGTGACCGAACGTGACGTGGTGAACAACGCCAAGAAGCTGAAGTTTGCCCCTATCGAAGCCGCGCAATTGCCGCGCACTCTGGGCGACGTGGCCATCGCGATCGTGCCCGGCAACTTCGCCACCTCGGCAGGTCTGAAGTTCACCAGTGCCCTGGCGTTGGAAAAGCCGCCGGTGGTCTATCAGCAGGTGGTGGCGGTGAAAAAGGGTGACGAGACCAAGGCCTGGGCCAAGGATCTGGCGGCTGCCTTCAAGTCGCCCTTTTTCAAGCAGGTGCTGATGAAGGAATTCCCGGGCTACACCTACCCGGCCGGACTGTAATCACGACCATGCTTCAGAACAGGTCAACCGACCCGCTGACCTGTTCGCTGCGCTGGATGCGCTGCGCGTAATCCTGCTCGCGATTGACCAGGGTGTTGTTGTTCATGGTGCGCAGCTTCTTGACCAGCACCCGTCCGCTGCGCGGGAAGTAATAGACCTTGCGCGGATAGTCGCCGTTCAAGTCTTCCGCCGCCAGGCGGATGCCCTCGGCCAGCAGGTATTGGCGCACGAATTCGGCGTTGCGCCGGCCGACGTGCAAGGCGGAAAAGCCGCGCAGCACATTGCCGCCGCCAAACACCTTGGCTTCCAGGTTCTCGCGCCGGGCGCCGGCCTTGAGCAGATGGTTGATCAACACTTCCATGGCATAGGTGCCATAGCGCGCCGAGAGCGACACCGGCCCATCGGCTTCGCTGGCGCCATCGGGCAGCATGAAATGGTTCATGCCGCCCACGCCGGACTTGACGTCACGGATGCAGGCCGAAACGCAAGAGCCGAGCACGGTGACGATCATCATGTCCTTGATCGTATAGAAGAATTCGCCCGGCAACAGCTTGGCGGCGTCGCAATCGAAACCGCGATCGTAGTAGAGATTGGTGGCCAGATGCTCGGAAGCGGCCATCAGCGCACTGCCTCGATTTGCGCATTGCGCGCGCCGGCTTGCGCTGCCTGCGCTGCCGAACGCGCGCTGGCCGCCAACTGGTACACCGTCTTGGCGCGCAAGGAAAACGCTTTGCTCACGTACAGGAAATTCTCGCTATGGCCGGCAAACAGCAAGCCGTCCGGCTTCATCATCGGCGCGAAGCGGTCGAGGATGCGGCCCTGGGTCGGCTTGTCGAAATAGATCATCACGTTGCGGCAGAAGATGACATCGAACGGCCCCTTGATCGGCCACTGGTGGTCCAGCAGATTGAGCCGCTCGAAGCTGATCAGCTTGCGCAATTCCGGCCGCACCATGGCCAGGCCCTCCTGGGCGCCGCGTCCGCGCAGGAAAAAACGCTTGAGCTGGTCGGGCCGCAGCTTTTCCACCCTTTCCAGCGGATAGACGCCGCGCTGCGCGGTGGCCAGCACATTGGTGTCGATGTCGCTGGCGATGATCCTGACCGGCGGCGTCAGGCTGCCATAGGCCTCGCACAAGGTCATGGCGATCGAGTACGGCTCTTCACCGGTGGAACTGGCGCAGCACCATACCCGCAATTCCTCATGCCTGGCCGCATGCTCGGCCAGCAGGGGGAAGTGATGCGCTTCGCGGAAAAAGGAAGTCAGGTTGGTGGTCAGGGCATTGGTGAAGGCTTCCCATTCGGCGCTGCCGGCCTCCCGCTCCAGTGCATCGAGGTAGACGCAGAAGGAATCCAGGTTCAGCGCGCGCAGTCGACGCGCCAGGCGGCTGTACACCATCTCCTGCTTGCTGGCCGATAGCGCAATTCCGGCACGGGCATGAATCATGCCCCGTACGCGCTCAAAATCGCGCGCGGTGAATTCGAATTCGCGCAAGCCCTGCTCCCGACCCATCTGCACTAAACCCTCACCCTCATCGGAACTGAAGATATTGCCTGTTTGCCCATGCCTTCCCTTTGCCGCAACTTTGCCGCGACATTGCCGGCACTTTCGGTAACGGCAGCGTTGGCGCAGTCTTTAGGCTGGCATTTTGCAAACAGCCCGGCTTTTTACTGGCCACGGCCGGCGATTTGCGCCTTGCCGCCGCTGCCAAAGCGCGCGACTCGAATAGAATACGGCCACGATGTCGTTTCCGATCCAATGAGTAACGAAAGCCCTCTCCCCTCGTCCACGCCGCCGCAACAGGATGGCTGCGCCGACCATGCACCGCTGCGCTCCATCGCCGCGCACACGCCCGGCCTGGTGTATCAGTTCCTGCTGCAGGCCAATGGCGAAATCGCCTTTCCCTTCGTCTCCGAAGGCTGCCACAGCGTGCTGGGCATCGATGCCCGCGCGCTCCAGCAAAAGCCGGAGCACCTGCTGCAGATCATCCAGGAAGAAGACCGCCCTTCCTATCTTGAAAGCATGCAGGCCTCGGCCCACACGCTCACCGCGTGGAACTGGGAAGGCCGGGTCTGGATAGAAGGCTGGAACGACATCAAATGGATCAACCTGCGCGCCGCACCGCAACGCCTGGCCAACGGCGATGTGCAATGGGATGGCCTGATGACCAACATCACGCGCGGAAAACTGGCCGAGCTGGCAATACTCGATTCGCGCCGGCGCCTGGCCGAACTTTCCGCGCACGTCGAGCAGGTCAAGGAAGAAGAGCGCACCCACATCGCGCGCGAGATCCACGATGTATTGGGCGGCAACCTGACTGCCGTCAAGATGGCGCTGGCGCAGCTCACCCGGCGCCTGCCCAGGGATCCGGCCTTGCTGGAACGGGCCCAGTACGTCGATCAGCTGGTGGACCGCAGCATCGAGGACGCGCATCGCATTTCGCGCGACCTGCGGCCTTCGGTGCTGGACCTGGGCATCGTCGCCGCCATCGGCTGGCAAGCCAAGGAATTCCAGGCGCAGATGGACATCCCCTGCTATGTGGTAGCCACCGAAGAAGAACTGGATATTCCCAAGGAACATGCCACCGTGCTGTTCCGGATTTTCCAGGAAGCCCTGACCAATATCGCCAAGCACTCCGGCGCCACCATGGTCAGCGTGCACCTGGGCGCCAACGGCAACTTTGTCACGCTCGAGGTGTCCGACAACGGGCGCGGCCTGTCCAATGCCGACCGCAAAAAGCCCAAGTCCTTCGGCCTGCGCGGCATGCAGGAAAGGGTGTCGGCGCTGGGCGGCGAAATGTCAGTGAGCGCTGGCATGGCGGGCGGCTGCCGGGTTCAGGCACGGCTGCCGCTGGAATAAGAAGAACACTCATGGCGAATCCAACACGCGTCTTCCTGGCGGAAGACCACGGCCTGGTGCGCGAGGGACTCAAGCGGGTTTTGCGTGAAGTGCCTGGCCTGGCGGTGGCCGGCGAAGCCGACTGCGCGCTTGAAACCATGCGCCTGCTGCGCGAACTGCCGGCCGATGTCCTGCTGCTGGACATCTCGCTGCCCGACAAGAGCGGCATCGAACTCTTGCGCCAGCTTCGGCGCGAACATCCGCAACTGGCGATCCTGATGCTTTCCATGCACCGCGAAGACCAGTACGCGATCCGCGCCCTGAAGGCGGGCGCCGCCGGCTACATGAACAAGCAAGCCGCCAGCAGCGAACTGGTGAGCGCCATCTTCACCGTCGCCGCCGGCCGCAAATACATCACCGCCACCCTGGCCCAGGAGATGGCGCGGCAACTGGCGGACGAACGCGCCGCCCTGCCGCATGAAGCGCTGTCGGATCGCGAATACCAAACGCTGACCATGATCGCCTCCGGAAAAAGCGTGACCGATATCGCGCAGGAACTCTCGCTCTCGGTCAAGACCGTCAGCATGTATCGCGCGCGCCTGCTGGAGAAAATGCGCATGCGGCACAACGCCGAACTCACCCACTACGCGCTGCGCAACGGCCTGGTGGATTAAAGCTTTTCCGGAAGCTGCCGTTGTATGCAACACAACAGCAGAATGCAAGACGCAGGCACAAGACGGCAAGCATGCGCCGAGCTTGAACGATCCGGGAGCAGACCATGCAAGCCAGCAGCAACCGGCCGCAAGCGGCCTCTCCAGCGACTCAGGAACTGCTGCGCCGGCTGGCGCACCAGCTCCCGCAGCAGAGCGGCGCGCTGGAGCATGAACTGGCGGCCCATCGCCAAAGCCTGGAGCGCATGGCGCGTGCCCTGCACAACGATGCCTCCTTCATGCAGGAAGCGGTGCTGGCCGCCGGCGAGCGCATTCAAAAGCTGGAAGCCGAGCTGGCGCGCGCCCGCGCGCTGTGCTGCGAGGATGAACTCACGCGCTGTCTCAACCGGCGCGGCCTGGAACAGGCCTTTCGCCGCGAAAGCGCGCGCGCCGAACGCAGCCGCCAGCCGCTGTGCGCGGCCCTGATCGACATCGACGACTTCAAACTGGTCAACGACAGCTGCGGCCACGCCGCCGGCGACCAGGCCCTGGTGCATCTCACGCAATTGACGCGCTCGGCCTTGCGCGCCAGCGATATCGTGGGCCGCTGGGGCGGCGAGGAATTCATGCTGCTCTTGCCTGACACGGCACTGACGGCGGCCGCGCAAGTGCTGGAACGCCTGCGCGCCAGCCTGCGTCGTCATCCGCTGCAGTTGCATGGCCACACGCTGCCGCTGACTTTCTCCGGCGGCCTTACCCGTTGCGCGCCGGGAGAGGATTGCGCAAGCCTGCTGCAGCGCGCGGATGAGGCCCTGTATGCGGCCAAGCGCGCCGGCAAGGATCGCATCGTGGTCCACTGAACACGCAGATCACTGAACAGAACATCGCCAGCATCAGGTTTGAAAACGCGGCCAGCCCCCAGCAGGCCGCGGGTTTTTTTTAAAGATTTTTAGGGAAAG
>JAEVZY010000380.1 GCA_023392035.1 Pseudomonadota bacterium
AGCCGAACTGGGACGATCCGAATGGCGTGCCGATCTCGGCCTTCGTATTCGGCGGCCGGCGCTCGAACACCGTGCCGCTGGTGACCGAGGCGCGCAACTGGGTGGAAGGCGTGTACATGGCCGCCACCATGGGTTCGGAAACCACGGCGGCAGCCACCGGCGCGCAAGGCGTGGTGCGGCGCGATCCTTTCGCCATGCTGCCCTTCACCGGCTACAACATGAGCGACTATTTCCGCCATTGGCTCAAGATCGGCAAGACGCTGGCCGACGCCGGCGCCAAGCTGCCCGGCATCTACTGCGTGAACTGGTTCCGCACCGATGAGAACGGCAAATTCATCTGGCCCGGATTCGGCAACAACATGCGGGTGCTGCAGTGGATCGTCAATCGCGTGGAAGGCAAGGCCGGCGGCGCGGAAAACGTGTTCGGCATCACGCCGCGCTATGGCGACCTGAGGTGGGAAGGCCTGGATTTCAGTCAGCAAGCCTTCGATCGCATCACCACGATCGACAAGGGCGAATGGCAGGCTGAAGTCAAACTGCATACCGAGTTGTTCGACAAGCTGCGCAACCGGCTGCCGGCCGAGTTGGAAGCAACCCGCCAGCAATTGGAGAAACGGGTCGCGGCCTGATTGGCCACGCCTGACTTCAAGCTTTGCCATCCACAACGCGGCCTTCGGGCCGCGTTTTTTTTGCATCGACAAAGAAATTTCATCCTGTTCGGACAAGTCGTTTGTGCCGCTCCGACATTAGGTGAAATCCCTCGACAATCCTCATTTGACACCCCTTGACTTGTGCGGTGAATGGCGGGATTCTTGCCAGACTCGTCTGTTGTCTATTTGAAATTGACGGTACAGATGTGCGATAACGGGCGACGAAATAACAAGTTCCGGACACACAAAGAGGAGACGTTAACCATGAAGAAGGAAAGCAAGACCACGGCTTCGCGCCGCAAGTTTATCGGCGGCGCTGCTGCGGGTACGGCCGCTCTGAGCATGCCGATGATTTCGACGGCCCAGACCGTCACCTCCATGCGCTTCCAGAGCACCTGGCCGAGCAAGGACATCTTCCACGAGTACGCACTCGACTACGCCAAAAAGGTCAATGACATGACCGGTGGCGAGTTGAAGATCGAGGTGCTGCCCGCGGGTGCGGTGGTGCCGGCCTTCGGCCTGCTGGAAGCCGTGTCCAAGGGCACGCTCGATGGTGGTCATGGCGTGTTGGCCTACCACTATGGCAAGAGCAATGCAATTGCCCTGTGGGGTTCGGGTCCGGCCTACGGCATGGACGCCAACATGCTGCTGGCCTGGCACAAATACGGCGGCGGCAAGGAGCTGCTGCACAAGGTGTATCAGTCGATCGGCGCCAACGTGCAATCCTACGTGTACGGCCCGATGCCTTCGCAGCCGCTGGGCTGGTTCAAGAAGCCGGTCACCAAGCCGGACGATCTGAAGGGCGTCAAGTTCCGCACCGTCGGCATTTCGATCGACGTGTTCCAGGCCATGGGCTGCGCCGTGAATGCGCTGCCGGGCGGCGAGATCGTGTCCGCCATGGACCGCGGTCTGCTGGATGCAGCCGAATTCAACAACGCATCTTCCGATCGCGTGCTGGGCTTCCCGGACGTCTCCAAGGTCTGCATGCTGCAAAGCTTCCACCAGAACGCCGAGCAATTCGAAGTCATGTTCAACAAGAGCAAGTTCGATGCCTTGCCGGCCAAGATCAAGGCCATTCTCGACAATGCCGCCGAAGCCGCTTCGGCCGACATGTCGTGGAAAGCGGTGGATCGCTACTCCAAGGACTACCAGGAGATGCGCACCAAGCAGGGCGTGAAGTTCTACAAGACTCCGGATACGGTGCTCTCCAAGCAGCTTGAAGTGTACGACCAGGTGGTCGACAAGAAGGCCGCTGAAAACCCGATCTTCAAGGAAATCCTGGAGTCGCAGCGCAAGTTCGCCGAACGCGCGCTGCAATGGGAAATGGACACCTTGACCCAGCGTCGCATGGCTTACAACCATTACTTCGGCAAGAAAGCCGCTCCCAAGAAAGCTTGAGGCAGGTTGAAGTCGTGACAGGCACCACCGGAGTGCATCTCCGGGTGGTGCCTGTTTTTGTATCTGACGCATTTACAAGGCTATTCCCCAATCATGACTGTCCAGTCCTTCCTGTACGGAGTAGACAAGGTCAGCACCTGGGTCGGCAAAGCCGTCTCCTGGCTGATTGTGTTGCTGATGCTGGTGATCTGCGTGGAAGTGTTCAAGCGCTACATCATGAACATGCCCACGGCGTGGATCTTCGATCTCTCCAACATTGTCTACGGCACTTTCTTCATGCTGTGCGGCGCCTACACCCTGGCGCAAAACGGCCACGTTCGCGGCGACTTCCTGTATAGCAGCATGAAGCCGCGCACCCAGGCCACTCTCGACCTGGCGCTGTACTTCCTGTTCTTCCTTCCCGGCGTCACGGCGCTGATCTATTCCGGCTGGCAGTACGCGGCCGATTCCTGGCGCATCCTGGAGCACTCCAACACCACCGCCAATGGACCGCCGGTCTATCACTTCAAGAGCGTGATCCCGCTGGCGGGCGCGCTGATGATGCTGCAGGGCCTGGCGGAAATCGTGCGTTGCATCGTCTGCCTGAAAACCGGCGCATGGCCGGAGCGCCTTGAAGACGCCGAAGAAATCGACGTGATCGAACAACAGCTCGCCAACAGCGCCTGGGTCAGCGAAGAAGACCGCAAGCTGGCCATTGAACGCGCGCACGAGATTGATGAAGCCGCCAAGCAGCGCGGCATGGGAGAGGGGACCAAACTATGAGCGATCCAGCACTTGGCCTGACCATGCTGGCCCTGATCGTGGTGGTGATCCTGATGGGATTTCCGACCGCCTTCACGCTCATGGGTTTGGGCACGGCATTTGGCTTCTACGCCTTCTACGATCCATCCACACACTGGATCGACAACAAGATCTTCGACCTGATGGTCCAGCGCGCCTATGGCGCAATGACCAACGACACGCTGATTTCCATCCCGCTGTTCGTGCTGATGGGCTACGTGATGGAACGCGGCGCCCTGGTCGACAAGATGTTCTACAGCTTCCAGTTGGCATTCCGGCGCCTGCCGGCTTCGCTGGCGGTGGCTTCGCTGATCGTGTGCACTTTCTGGGGCATAGCCAGCGGCCTGGTGGGCGCGGTGGTGGTGCTGATGGGCGTGATCGCGTTCAACCCCATGCTCAAAGCCGGCTATGACACCCGGCTGGCGGCAGGCGTGATCACCGCCGGCGGCACGCTGGGCATCCTGATCCCGCCTTCGGTGATGATCATCGTCTACGCCGCCGTGGCCGGACAGTCGGTGGTGAAGCTGTACGCCTCGGCCATGTTCCCCGGCTTTTTCCTCGCTTTGCTGTACCTGGTGTACATCATCGGCTGGGCCATCCTCAGTCCCAAGGTTGCGCCCAAGCTGCCGGAAGAGCAGACCCGGGTTCCGGTCGACCCCTGGACCCGCGAGCTGCAAAACCGCTACTCGCGCAAGATCCTGCCGGCGCTGTTGGCGGCGGTGGCGATGCCCGGCCGCGCCCTGGCCATCGACGGCGGCGATGTCAAGGTCACCTACGGCATGCTGTGGAAAAACCTGCTGCAGGCGCTGGTGCCCTTCGCCATGGCGGCGGTCACCTTGTGGGGCGTGTGGTGGTATGTGGTGATCCATCCGCAGGCCGACGTCGAAGCGCCCGCGCCGGCTGCCGCAGTGAGCGCCAACAAGGCCACCCCGGCCGACAAGCCGGATACGGCCGCCGCACCGCTTGCGAAGGGAAGCACGCAGGAGCTGGGCGGATCCGGCCTGTCCGAGCCGCCGGGCAGCGACAGTTCGTCTGCCGCCGGCGGCCTGGAAGAGCCGCCCGGCAGCGCAGCCGCGGCTGAACCGCAGCAACAGGAAGCCGAGCCCCTGCAGGAAATGGGTGGTGGTGCGGAATCCGAAAAAGCCGCGACGCCGGCCGAGGAAGGTCCGGCACCGGAATTCTTCACATGGTTCTGGATCGTCACCGCGGCCACCGCTTTGCTGCTGCTCTACTACTACTGGATCATGGAAGCCGAGCTGTTCCAGCTGCTCAAGCTGCTGGTGACCTCGACCCTGCCCCTGGGCATCCTGACCTTCCTGGTGCTGGCGGTGATCCTGTTCGGTATCACTACCGCCACCGAGTCGGCGGCAGTGGGCGCGGCCGGCGCTTTCCTTCTTGCCTGGCAGGCCAAGTCGCTGAACTGGCAGAAAACCAAGGAAGCGACCTTCCTGACCGCCAAGACCACGGCCATGGTGTGCTGGCTGTTCATCGGCTCGGCCATCTTCTCGGCCGTGTTCGCCATCCTTGGCGGCCAGGCGCTGGTGGAAGAGTGGGTGTTGTCGATGAACCTGTCGCCGATCCAGTTCATGCTGCTGTCGCAGGCCATCATCTTCATCCTGGGCTGGCCGCTGGAATGGACCGAGATCATCGTCATCTTCGTGCCGATCTTCCTGCCGCTGCTGAAGCACTTCAACATCGATCCCATCCTGTGGGGCACCCTGGTGTTCGTCAACCTGCAAGCGGCATTCCTGTCGCCGCCGGTGGCGATGTCGGCCTTCTACCTGAAGGGCGTGGCGCCCAAGCATGTGACGATCAACCAGATCTTCGCCGGCATGATGCCTTACATGCTGATCGTGATCGTGTGCATGGTGCTGATGTATCTGTGGCCCAGCCTGACCTTGTGGCTGCCCAACTACCTGTACGGCGGTTGAGCACGAACATGGCATGATTGAGGCGGCGGGAATTTTCCCGCCGCTTTTTTTTGCCCGGCCCGTTTCCGGCCGCTGCAAGTTCGCGCATGAAGTCACCCAGCAAACCCGCCCCGGCCGATCGGAAGCCGCCCC
>JAEVZY010000386.1 GCA_023392035.1 Pseudomonadota bacterium
GCTTCGACATCCGACGATCAAGGTGATCTTCGGCCTCACTCGGGCGGGGAAGATGCCGCGCGCAGAGCGCTATTGGCAGAACTGCCAGGCGATCTTGCGGCGAGAGTTGGGGCTTTGGGACGGCGGAGCTCTCCGGAAGAGGTTCGGATTGTGGTGGTCGAGGTGTGCCAAGTGCGTCCTTGGAGAACCGAAGAACTGGCCTTGCTACTGCAGCGCAATTCTGGATATGTACGAAATAACTATTTAAGGCCTTTGATGCGGGAAGGGCGATTGGTAATGACAAATCCTGATGACCCTAACGATCCAGAACAGACCTATCGGACAGTCGGAACGTAATAAAAACTCGTCGTGGGTTGGGGCTTGGGACATAACAGCAGAAAGGGCAGCCGAAGGTATTAACACGCAAGATTCACAGTCCCGAAGAGAATTTGCAAAGGGACTGCATAGCAATCTATGCAACACCGCAAATGCCCTGGACCGGAGTATGTCGTATAGCCGTGAGGCGGCACGTGCTTTATATGTCGGGCGGAACTAAGAATCGGCGGAATTTAGTGGTGCCGATCAGATAGCAGAGAGCGCCCTCGTGTTGCTCGGTATTACCCCCCGTCCCCCTCCACCCGATACTCATGCCTCTCCGTATTCACCCAAGACCTCCGAAACTCCACCGGCTGATCCCGAAAGCTCAGCGCCTTCCTCAACACCAGCAGCAAAGCCGTCCCAGTCTTCACGCGCAACAACTTCGCAAGCTCTGAACTGGCCACGCCGGCCCGCGCGCGTTCGACTGTGCGCACCACCGACACGCGGAACTCTTCCTCGTACAGCTGGTAAATCGTTCCGCTGCGCTCCCGCATCAGCTTTTCCGTCAGTCCCGGGTAGAGCGCGACCGGCACCGTGATCTCATCCACGATCACCGGCTCGCCTTCCAGCTTCAACACGTTGGTGATGTGGAACACCTTCTCGCCGACGGCGATTCCCAGCTCACGCGCCATTTCTTCGTCGGCCTTGCCGCGCGCAAAGCTCACCAGTTCGACCACCGGATATTCCTTGTGGCCGTCCTGGCGTGAGATGTGGAAGAAGGAATACAGGTAGCGGCTTTCGCCATGGGAGGCGACGAAGGTGCCGCGTCCCTGCTGGCGGATCAGGATCCTGTGTGCGGTCAACTCGTCGATTGCCTTGCGCACTGTGCCGATCGAGACGCCGAACTGTTCGCCCAGCTTTTTCTCGGATGGAATGGCTTCGCCCGGCTGCCATTGGCCGGCCTTCAAGGCATCGGTCATCTGGCGCGCCACCTCCTTGTACAGAGGGTTGCCAAATGCCAGTTCGTGGATTGCGTCCTTGCTCATCGTTGTCTCCCTGGCCGCGAGTATACCAAGCGCTCCGGCACCTTCCCCCAAATCATGAAGCTGAGCCAGCTCAATTAGCTCAACTAACTCATATAGTTGACTTTGCGCAGATGGGAGATTAGCATGCCCCTGTCCAGTTGGTGCGTTGGTTTGTGCATTGGTTGGTGCGACCGAACATTTCAGACGGAGCGAGGGGACAAAAAATGATTCATTTCGTATTGCACGACGCCGCCGATACCGTGGCGGTGGTCGTGGTGGAAGGGGTGAAGGCCGGCATGGAACTGAACGGCTGGATCATGGACGAGGACCGCATGACCAATGTGGTGGCGCGCTCGGATATTCCCATCGGCCACAAGGTGGCGCTGAAGGACATGGGCGTGGGGGAGACGGTGCTCAAGTACAACGTCGACATCGGCCGCGTGGTTGCGCCGATCAAGGCCGGCGAGCATGCACACGTGCACAACATCAAGACCAAGCGCTGGTAACCGCGCCTGACCCTACAGAGGACCACACCATGATCGACAAGAACACCACTTTCCTCGGCTACCGCCGCGAAAACGGCCGGGTTGGCGTGCGCAACCACGTCATCATCCTGCCGGTGGACGACATCTCCAACGCCGCCGCAGAGGCGGTGGGCAACAACATCAAGGGCACGCTGGCCATTCCCCACCCCTACGGCCGCCTGCAGTTCGGCGAAGACCTGGAACTGCATTTCCGCACCCTGATCGGCACCGGCTGCAATCCCAATGTGGCGGCGGTGGTCGTGATCGGCATCGAGGAAGGCTGGACCAAGCGCGTGGTGGATGGCATTGCCAAGACCGGCAAGCCGGTGATGGGTTTCGCCATCGAAGGCCATGGCGACCACGACACCATCATGCGCGCCTCGCGCGCCGCCCGTGAGATGGTGCAGTTCGCCACCGAGAAACAGCGCGAGGTGTGCGGCATCGGCGAATTGTGGGTCTCCACCAAGTGCGGCGAGTCGGACACCACTTCCGGCTGCGGCGCCAACCCCACCGTCGGCAACGCCTTCGACAAGCTGCATGCGCTGGGCACCACGCTGTGCTTTGGCGAGACTTCGGAAATCACCGGCGGCGAACATCTGGTGGCACAGCGTTGCAAGACGCCGGAAGTGCGCGAGCGCTTCATGTTCATGTTCAATCGCTACCAGGACATGATCAACCGCTACAAGACTTCCGACCTGTCCGAATCGCAGCCGACCAAGGGCAATATCGCCGGCGGCCTGACTACCATCGAAGAAAAAGCCCTCGGCAATATCCAGAAGATCGGCAAGAAGTGCACGGTGGACGGCGTGATCGACAAGGCGGAAGAACCCACCGGCCCCGGCCTGTGGTTCATGGATTCGTCCTCCGCCGCGGCCGAGATGGTGACCTTGTGCGCCGCCTCCGGCTATGTGGTGCACTTCTTCCCCACCGGCCAGGGCAATGTGATCGGCAATCCCATCCTGCCGGTCATCAAGATCTGCGCCAATCCGCGCACGGTGCGCCTGATGAGCGAGCACGTCGACGTCGATTCCAGCGGCTTGCTGCAGCGGGAAATCAACCTCGACCAGGCCGGCGACATGCTGCTGGAGATGATGCTGCGTACCGCCAACGGTCGCCATACCGCGGCCGAGGCCCTGGGGCATCGCGAATTCGTGCTGACCCGCTTGTACGAAAGCGCTTGAGCTGGTTGGAGCGCCTGGCGCAATACGCTCCACTATTGCGCCAGGCGGAGCCATTGCACCCTGCGCAACGGGGACCGGGCAGGGCGCAATAGCGCAGCGTAATGCGCCACATGTCCGGACCAGTCCCGCGTTCCGGTGTGCGCCATCGTACAATCGTGCGAATTTTTTCGCGCGCCGGCATGCCGCCTTGCAGAGGGCCCAAGCCGGTCCTGTTGTCCTCATTGATTTCTCTATGCCTCTAGTCTCCATCGCCCGCCTGCAGGCCCTGGCCGCGGCCGGCCTGAAGGTGGCCGGCGCTTCCGACGCCCAGGCCAATTGCACCGCACACGCACTGGTCAGCGCCGAAGCGCAAGGCCTGGCTTCGCATGGCCTGTCGCGGGTGGCGATGTACACCAGCCATTTGCGCCATCAGCGGGTGGATGGCCAGGCCGTGCCGCGCGTGGCGCACAGCGCCAATGCCGCGGTGGTGGTGGATGCCGCCGAAGGCTTTGCCTTTCCCGCTTGCGAACTGGCCATAGCCCAAGCCATTGCCCGCGCGCGGGACAACGGCATCGCCCTGGGCCTGGTCGCCAACAGCCACCACTTCGGCGCCGCCGCCTGGCATCTGGAAGCGGTGGCCGCAGCCGGCATGGTCGGCATCGCCATGGGCAACTCGCCCGCCGCCATGCCGTTTGCCGGCGGCCGGCAAGCCATCTTCGGCACCAATCCGATTGCGGCGGTGTTTCCGCGCAAGGAGCAAGCGCCCTTGGTGATCGACCTCTCGCTGTCCGAAGTCGCGCGCGGAAAAATCATGGTCGCCGCGCGCGATGGCAAACCGATTCCGCAAGGCTGGGCGCTGGATGCGCAAGGCGCACCCACCACCGACGCCCAGGCCGCGCTGGCCGGTTCCATGCTGCCCATGGGCGGCAACAAGGGCGCCATGCTGGCCCTGATGGTGGAATTGCTGGTGACCGCGCTCACCGGCTCGCAATTCGGCGCGGAAGCCGATTCCTTCTTCGTGGCGCAAGGCAATCGCCCGCGCCTGGGCCAGGCCTTCATCGTCATCGACCCGCGCCGTTTGGCAGGGGGCGAGGTGTATCACACCCGGGTGGAAGCGCTGCTCTCGGCGATCCTGCAGGACGAAGGCGTGCGCCTGCCCGGCGCGCGCCGGCAAGCGCTGGCCGACCAAGCCGGGGCGCAAGGCATTTCCATCAGCGATGGCCTGCTGGCCGAACTGAATCAACTGGCAGACGAAACCCCGGCAGGCGAAACATCGACCGGCACAGCATCGACCGGCGCAGCATCGACCGCCAAAACCCCGGCAGGCCCGACATGACTCCAGCCAGTCCCAACAGCGCCGCGCTGGTCGTCAGCCGCGTGCGCCAGCTGCGCGAATTGCTGCCCGGCGTGCTTACCGCGACCCTGGTGGCGCTGGCGGCGGCCTTCGTCTCCGAGCATTACGGCGGACCGCTGTTCCTGTATGCGCTGCTGTTCGGCATGTCGCTCAACTTCCTGGCCAAGGAAAACACCACCGCGCCCGGCATCAACTTCGCTTCGCGCTCGGTGCTGAGGCTGGGCGTGGCCTTGCTGGGTGCGCGCATCACCCTGGGCAGCCTGATCGAGCTGGGCGCGGGACCGGTGTTGCTGGTGATCGCCGGCCTGTTGTCCACCATCGCCTTTTCCTGCCTGTTGGCGCGCTATCTGAAGCGGCCGCAGGAAGAGGGCTTGCTGACCGGCGGCGCGGTCGGCATCTGCGGCGCTTCGGCGGCCTTGGCGATTTCGGCGGCCTTGCCCAATACCGAATCGGGGCAGCGCATGACCTTGCTCACCGTGGTCGGCGTCACTGCCTTGTCGACGCTGGCGATGATTTTGTATCCGGCGCTGGCGACCTTTCTGCATCTGGATGCGCAGTCCACCGCCATCTTCTTCGGCGGCACCATCCACGATGTGGCGCAGGTGGTGGGCGCGGGTTACATGGTGTCGGAACAGGTGGCGCAGACCGCCACCCTGGTCAAGCTGTTCCGGGTGGCGCTCTTGGTGCCGGTGGTGTTTGCCATCTCGCTGGCGTTTCGCCGCCGCCAGGGTTGCGAGGCCAGCAGCGCGCCGCTGTTGCCCGGCTTTCTGATTGGCTTCGTGCTGCTGGTGCTGGCCAACAGCATGGGACTGCTGGGCACCGAATTGCCGCAGGCGCTGGGCTCGGTTTCGCGCTGGTGCCTGGTGATCGCCATTGCGGCGCTGGGCGTGAAAACCTCGTTCGGCGAACTGCGCCACATGGGCTGGCGGCCGGTGCTGCTGATCGTTTCCAATACAATCTTCCTCGCCATGTTTGTATTGATCGGCATGGCCATGCTCGGCCGCCTGTAGGCCGGCCTTCGGAAACGCCTTTCAACAACACGACATGAATCCAATGAACTTGCCGCCGGCCGAGCTGCGCCGGCGTCTGGCGCAGCGCGAACTGAGCGCGCTGCAGGTGGCGCAAGCCGCGCTGGAGCGCATCGCCGACCTGGAACCAAGCCTGGCGGCCTGGGAATACCTCGATCCGGAACAGGTGTTGCAAGCCGCGCGCCTGCTCGACCAGTTGCCGGTCCAGGGCGCCTTGCACGGCTTGCCGCTGGGCGTGAAAGACCTGATCGACACCGCCGACATGCCCACCACCTACGGTTCGCCCGCCTACATCGGCCACCGGCCGCATGCGGATGCGGCCTGCGTGGCCGGCAGCCGCGCCGCCGGCGGCCTGATCCTGGGCAAGACCGTCAGCACCGAGTTCGCCACCATGAAGCCGCCGGTGACGCGCAATCCCAAGAGCCCGGACGGCGGCCATACGCCGGGCGGTTCTTCCAGCGGCTCGGCGGCAGCGGTGGCGGCAGGCATGGTGCCGGCCGCCTTCGGCACCCAGACCGCCGGCTCCATCATCCGTCCGGCCGCCTATTGCGGCGTGGTGGGCTACAAGCCGACCACCGGCACGCTGTCGGTGGCCGGCGTCAAGCTGCAGTGCCCCAGCATGGATACGGTGGGCGTGATCGCCTGCGATGTGGAAACGGCGGCGCTGGTGGTCAACACCCTGGCGCGGCTGCCGCAAGTTGCGGTCTTGCCCGACGCGCGCGGCCTGCGGGTGGGCCTGATGCCCACGCCGTATTGGGAGCGCGCCCAGGGCGCCAGCCGCAACGCCCTGGCCGGCGCCGCGCGCCTGCTGGAACAGTGCGGCGCCAAAGTCTCCGATTGCGCAGTGCCGGCGCACTGGTCCGGCTTGAACCAGGCCCAGCTCGACATCATGAGCTATGAAGCGCAGGCCGCCTTCGGCTGGGAAAGCGCCCATTGCGCCCAGCATTTCAGTCCCTCTTTTGCCGCTTACCTGGCGGCCGGCGCGGCGCTGGATGGGGAAGCCTACCGCGCCGCCCAGCGCCTGGCCGAAGCGGTGCGCGCCGAAATGGCGGCGGTTTTCGAGCGCTATGACATCCTGCTCGCGCCCAGCACCGAAGGCGAGGCGCCGACCAGCGAAACCACCGGCGATCCGGTCTTCAATCGCATGTGGTCGCTGCTGGGCAATCCCTGCGTGCATGTGCCCACCGGCAGCGGCCCGGCCGGCTTGCCGGTGGGGGTGACCGTGGTGGCGGCGCGCCATGCCGATGCGCGGGCGCTGTCGGTTGCCGGCTTGCTGGAAAAGGCCGTGGCCGGCTCGCAATAGCAATCGCAATCGCAATCGCAATCGCAATCGCAACGGCAAGCTTGCACGCAGGCCTGGGCACCTGGGCGGGGATGCCCATGGCCGACGTGGAAACATGCGTGGCGCGCGCGCAATAGCCGAACAATTTGACACTGACTGATACATGCCTGTCAGCTTGGGAAACTAGACTGCACACATCGAAGTCCAGATTCCGGAGGGCCGCCATGATCCGCAAACTCCTCGCCTTTTCCAGCCTCGCCCTGCTTTCCTTCCTTGCCGTGCCGGCACAAGCCGCGCACGTGGGGGTGAGCATAGGCGTGGGCGTGCCCTGGCCGGGCTACTACTATCCGCGTGCTCCCTACGCCTATCCCTACTACGGGCCTTATCCCTATGCCGCGCCTTATCCCTATGTGGCGCCGGTGGTGGTGCAGCCGGCCCCGGTGATCGTGCAGCCGCAAGCCACGCCCTATGTGGAGCGCACGCCGATGGCGCAGAGCAGCGGCCCGGCCGACGACAGCTGGTTCTACTGCGAGAAGGACAAGGCGTATTACCCCTACGTCAAGCAATGCGCGGCGGGGTGGGTGCGGGTGCCGGCGCGGCCCGCGCAATAGCCGGTTTCAATCCAGGCGCCAGCCTTGATCGAACCGCGATCAAAGCGGCGTCAGCGGGAAATCCTTCAGGGCCACCGGCTTGGTGAGGTGGTTGTCAAAGCCGGCTGACAGGGCGCGTTCGCGATCCGTGTCGCCGCCATAGCCGGAGACGGCCACCAGCCGGGTGTGGGCAAAGGCCGGGTCCTGGCGCAAGGCGCGCGCCACCGCAAAGCCATCCAGCGCGCCCGGCAAGCCGAGGTCGCACAGCACCACATCGGGCTGCAATTGGCGCGCTTGCTTGAGCGCCTGCTCGCCGTCTTCGGCGGTGGCCACTTCATGGCCCAGCATGCGCAGGGCGCGTCCCAGGGTTTGCAGGTAATCGAGATTGTCGTCCACCGCCAGCAGCTTGAGCGGCGTGGCGCCGGCCGGCGTTTCCTCGTTGCGGCGGCGCGGCAGCAGCGCCTCGCTCAGCAAGGGCAGGGCGATACTGAAACGCGCACCGCGGCCCGGCCCTTCGCTGGCAGCGCCAACCTGGCCGCCATGCAATTCCACCAGCGCCTTGACCAGCGCCAGGCCCAGGCCCAGGCCGCCTTGCGAGCGGCTGGCTTCCTGGCTGCCCTGGGTAAAGGGCAGGAACATGCTTTCCAGCAGCGCCGGCTCCAGTCCCACGCCCTGATCCGACACTTCCACCAGGGCCAGCGGCCGCCCCTTGGCATCCTGCGCGCGCCGGGCACCCACCACCACCGTGCTGCCGCGCGGCGAGAACTTGCGGGCGTTGTGCAACAGATTGCCGATGCACTGCGCCAGCCGGGCGGCATCGCCATACACCGCCAGCGGGCCTGCCACGCACACTTCCACCCGGATTCCTGCCTCATTCAGCGGCGAACGATAGTCTTGCGCGGTTTCGCTGGCGATGCTGGCCAGGTCGCAAGTGGCGCGCTGCAGGCTGATCTTGCCGCGCGAGATGCGCGCGCTGTCCATCAGATCGTTCACCAGTTGCGTCATGTGGTCCACCTGGCGGGTGGCGGCCTGACGCGCCTGGTCCAAGAGCGGATCGGCCGGGGCGCGCAGTTTGAAGATATCCAGCGCCGAGCGGATCGGCGCCAGCGGATTGCGCAATTCGTGCGCCAGCACCGCCAGGAACTCATCCTTGCGCCGGCTGGCTTCCAGCAAGGCCTGCTCGGCGGCCTGCTGTTCCTGCAGCGCGCGCTGCAGTTCGGCCAGGCGCGCATCGAGCAGTTTCTTCTGGGTGAACAGCTCGACAAACACCTCCACCTTGCTGCGCAGGATCTCGGGATTGAAGGGCTTGTTCAGAAAGTCCACCGCGCCGGCCTGGTAGCCGCGAAAGGTGGCCTGTGCCTCGGTCAGCGCGGCGGTGATGAAGATCAGCGGAATGGCGCGCGTGCGGCTGTTGCCGCGCATCAGCTCCGCCAGTTCATAGCCGTTCATGCCCGGCATGTTGAGGTCGATCAGGGCCAGCGCCACTTCATGCACCAGCAGCAGTTCCAGCGCGGCGTCGCCCGAGCCGGCGCACAGCAGCTTGAGGCCGGGACGGGTGAGCAGCGCCTGCATTGCTTCCAGGTTTTTCGGCGTGTCGTCCACCGCCAGCACGCAGACCTCGTCAATGCGGTCTCGATTTTGAATAACGGGGGCGTTCATATGAGGCGATATATCCTTTCGCCGGGCACCACTTCCTGGAACTGGTCGGCGACGGCGCTGTAGCGCAGGCTTTCGCGCGCGCCCAATCCCAGGAAGCCGCGCCGCACCAGCGAATTGCGGAACAAACCCAGCGCGCGCTGCTGCAATGTGCTGTTGAAATAGATCAGCACATTGCGGCAACACACCAGATGGGTCTCGGCGAACACCATGTCGGTGGCCAGGCTGTGATCGGCGAACACCACATTGCGCTTGAGTTCCGGATCGAAGCGCACGCCGCCATAGGCCGCGGTGTAATAGTCCGCCAGGCTGGCCTGCCCGCCCGCCTGCAGGTAATTGCTGCTGTAGTGCGCCACCCGATCCAGATCGTAGATGCCGGCCTCGGCCGCCTGCAAGGCATGCGGATTGATGTCGGTGGCGTACACCAGGCTGCGCTCGAGCAGTCCTTCTTCGCGCAGCAGGATGACCAGCGACCACACTTCCTCGCCGCGGCTGCAGCCGGCGATCCAGATCTTGAGCGAAGGATAGGTCTTGAGCACCGGCAGCACCTGCTCGCGCAAGGCGCGGTAATAGCCGGGATCGCGGAACATCTCGCTCACCTGCACCGTGAGGTAGTTCATCATCTGCGCGAACACGGCCGGATCGTGCAAGACCTTGTCCTGCAATTGCGACAGGCTGTGGCACTCCAGGCGGTTCATCGCCAGCCGCATGCGCCGCCGCAGCGAAGCCGGCGAATAGCTGCGGAAGTCCTGCTGGTAGCACTGGTAGATGCCTTCCAGCAGCAGCTTCAGTTCGATGTCGAAAACCTTCTGCATGGGCTTATCTCGGCAACCAGACCCGGCACAGCGAAACCAGCTTTTCCACATCCAGCGGCTTGGCGATGTAGTCGTTGGCGCCGGCGGCCAGGCATTCGGCACGGTCGTCAGGCATGGCCTTGGCGGTGAGGGCGATGATGGGCAGCTTGCGGTGCAGCGCCTGGGCGCGGATGGCGCGGGTGGCGGACAGGCCATCCATTTCCGGCATCATCACATCCATCAGCACCATGGCGATATCGGGATGCTGCTCCAGCTTCTGCAGCGCTTCGCGTCCGTTGCGCGCGACCACCAGTTCCGCACCCAGGGGATCGAAAATGCTGGAGAGGGCAAACACATTGCGCACGTCGTCTTCGGCCAGCAGGATCTTGCGGCGCGCGAACACCGCTTCGCGCTGGCGCATGCTGGCCAGCTTGCGTC
>JAEVZY010000017.1 GCA_023392035.1 Pseudomonadota bacterium
TTTCTGCGCAATAGCAAGCAGCCGGGGCTATCATTCCCCGAAGGAACTCTGCTACAATCGCGTCTTTCGAGAAAACGCGACCGCGATTTCATCCGAACAAGGAGAGGTGGCAGAGTGGTCGAATGTACCTGACTCGAAATCAGGCGTACCCGTTCGGGTACCGTGGGTTCGAATCCCACCCTCTCCGCCAAAATAAAGAAGCCCCGCAAGGGGCTTTTTTATTGACCAAATAAAACAATCAAAAAGGGATGGAATGAAACGTATCTTGGGTTTGGTGATTGCCGCGACAAGCGCCTTCTCGGCGCATGCCGACTGCGTTCTGCATTCGACGCGTCAGCCCAGCGTCACCAAATTGCTGAACCAGCACGGCGGCTGGGAGTTTGCAAACTATGAGCGGGTCTGCGAGAAGCTCAAGCGCGCCAACGCCAGTGTCAACATCGTCAGCGACAGCGTCGTGCTCGGAAACCAGTCCATCGGATGGGCCAGCGTGATGGTCAAGGACAAGAACTCAAGTGTCATGACCAGCAGTTACTCGTCCATGAGCACCTACACAAATGGCTACGCCAGCCAGGACAAGGCCGATGAGATGATGTGGATTGCCGTCAACGATGCGCTCAACAACTGGCGCGATCTGGACAAGGCTTTGGCATCGCTCGACCAGGAGCGGCAGAACCTGAAGAAGAGATAGTTTTCGGCTGATCAGAGCCCGGGAATGTTGGGAGCACTCCCCGCGGCGTCGCCACCTTGTCAAAGGCTGGCGACGTCATAGGGTGTGTCGTCTTCGGGAGCAAGATGAACATGCCTCAGCACTCTTTCGTTGATCTGGATATCTCAACCGAAAAATCTAATTGTCGCCACCCTGCGGCGTGGCTCTGGCCGGTATCAGGGCTTGACTTGAAATGGCACTTGGCTGAAAAGCTCGGCCAGCCACTGGGTGAACAGGCGTATCCGCGGCGACAACTGTCGGTTGTGCGAATAGAGCACTGACACCGGCATCGGCGGCGGTGGGATATGGGGCAGTACGATTTGAAGCCGTCCATCGGCCAGTTCTCGCTCGATCCGGTAGCGCGGCACCTGGATCAGTCCCGCGCCTGCCAGCGCCGTGCTTGTGTAGAGATCCGCGCCTGTTACGGAAATCGTGGAGGGCATCAACAGATCCACAAGTTGGCCACCGACCTGGAACTCCATCGGCATCGCCTTGCCCGTGGCGCTTGAGATGTAGTTGACCGCGAAGTGCTGATCCAGATCCTCGATGCTGCACGGCTCACCGTGGCTGGCCAGGTAGTCGGGACTGGCAACGGTCACCTGTTCCATCAACGCGATCTGCCGCCCGATCAGCGACGAATCACGCAGCACACCGGCGCGCAAGCTGCAGTCGACCCCTTCGCGCACCAGGTCCACCAGTCGGTCGGTTTCACTGATGTGCAGACGCAAATCAGGGTAGCGCTGCAGGAATTCAGGCAGGGCTGGCACCACGAAGTGCCGCGCCAGCGTGCCCTGCAAGTTCACCGACAACAAGCCCTTGGGCATGGCATTGCGAAACGTCCCGTCGGCCTCTTCAAGATCGGCCAACAAGCTCACGGCGCGGGCATAGTATGCCTCGCCGTCGTGCGTCAATCTGACCTGGCGCGTGGTGCGTTCGAGCAGCCGCACGCCCAAGCGCTTCTCCAATCGCTTGATGAGATTTGTAACGGTGGGCCGGGGGATGTTGAGGTCATCCGCAGCCATGGAGAAGCTCTCGCGCTCCGCAATACGGACAAACGCTTGCATTTCCTGAAACCGATCCATGGTTGCATTGGGAGATTGTTCATGACAATGAAATTCTAATGCCCAATTCCGAGTAATTATTTTCTTTGTCGTAATCAATATCATGCTTCCTGTGTTCTCCCAAACCTAGCACCCAACACAAGGAGCAAACCATGTCCTCCCCCAAGCAAAACGGTATCGCCCTGGTCACGGGCGCTTCGCGCGGCATAGGCGCTTCCATCGCCCGCCGCCTGGCCGCCGATGGATTCTCGGTTGCCGTGAACTACGTATCGAATCCTGGCGAGGCCGACAGCCTCGTGGCAGAGTTGACGCAAGCCGGTGCCAAGGCCGTCGCGGTCCAGGCCGACGTGTCCAAGGTCGACCAAGTGCGCCGCATGTACGACGAAGTCGAGCAGAAGCTCGGCAAGCTTGATGTGCTGGTCAATAACGCTGGCATCCTGAAGACGATGCCCTTTGCTCAGACTACGGATGACGTGTTCGTCCAGACCTTCGCCATCAACGTCGCGGGCGTGTTCAACACTCTGCGCGAAGCGACTACCCGCCTGAATGACGGTGGCCGCATCATCAATTTGTCGAGCACGACCTTGGCGCTGAACCTGCCTGGTTACGCCATCTACAACGGCAGCAAGGCCGCCGTCGAAGCCTTCTCGCGCGTGCTGGTCAAGGAACTGCGTGGTCGCCGCATCACGGTGAACTGCGTAGCGCCCGGGCCGGTGGCGACCGAACTGTTCCTCAACGGGAAGACTGAAGAACAGATTCAGACCTTCTCGAAGATGCCCCCGCTGGAGCGCCTGGGCCAGCCCGAGGACATCGCCAACGTGGTCGCCTTCCTGGCCGGTCCAGACGGTGCCTGGGTCAACGGCCAAGTGCTGCGCGCCAACGGCGGCTTAGCTTGATCGTAATGGCAAGCGGGACAGCCGTTGCAGTGACCTGATTGGCGGGTTGCCGGTACCCGCTTGACCGCTTCCAGCGCTGCCCGATCAGAATCCGCTTTCCCGAATCAACACCGCCAGGCTGCCCCTTACCGCTTCCCAGGCCAGGCTGCGGGCAGCGCCTTCGATGCGCACGGCGCCGCGCAGTTCGTGGCGCTCGGGCGGCGCTTCATCGAGCTTCAGGCGGATGCGATACAGCGCCTCGGCCGGCATCGCATCTTTTTGCGGTCCGGTCGGCGGCAGTATCGCGAACGGACCGCCATGGCGAGTGTCGAGCGCCGGGTGGGCAAGACGCTGGGCACGCGCGGTATCGATGGAAATCACCCGCGCCGGCCTGCGGCCAAGGCCGCCCTCCGGCAGAAAATCGGCATGCGCACCGGGCGCAATGCGTTCCACCATGCGCTGTTCGACATAGGCATCGATCACCCAGCTTTTCGGATCGACCAGCACGCCGACCGGCTCCTTGACACCCAGCCAGACGCCCGGTCGCAGGCTCTGATCGACATCCAGCCAGTCGCCCTCGAATTCGGCCGCGACCAGCAAGCGCCCGACTTCCTCGCGCGTGGCCAGCGCTTCGGCCTGCTGTTCGTCCAGACGTTGCGCCAGCGCCATTTGTCGTTCAACACCATCGTTCACTTCGAGCAGGCCGGAGAGTCGCCGTTTGAGGGCATCCGCCGCGGCCAGGGCGCGCGATTCGCGGGCCGCCATTTCAGGCGCCACCAGGCGCGCCAGGGGCGTGCCGGCCGCCACCCGGCCCGGCGCATGCAGCGCGCCGAGCATGGCGGGAAAAGGGGCATAGACGAATTGCTGCCGTTCCGCATGGGCCACGCCGGTCGCGGCCACGTCAAAGCGCCAGGGCAGCAGCAACAGGCCACCGATCAGCGCCAGCAGAGCAAACAGCCGGCGCCGCCGGGTCGGCGCCAGCTCAGACCAGCGCGCCTTCCAGGCCGACAACTCGGACCATGCCGGCCGCACGACAAACCAAACGACTTCAACCAGCATCAGGAATATCCCCAGCGCCTTGAAGAAAAATGCATAGACCGCCCAGGCGATGCCGAGAAAGACCACCAGACGATACAGCCAGGTGGCGAGCGCGAAGCCGATCAGTGCGCGGTGGATGCGCGGCGGCAGCGGCTCTGGCCAGGGATCGGAAAATCCCAGCAGCGTGCGGCGCAGCCAGACCCGCGCCCGTGCGCCCGCGCGTTCGTGCAGGTTGGGAAAATCCATTGCGTCCGACAGAATGAAGTAGCCGTCGAAGCGCATGAAAGGGCTGACGTTGAGCGCCAGCGAGAGCAGCCATCCGGTGGTGGCCAGGTACAGCGCCGCCTGCCGCAGCGGCCCCTCGTCCAGCAGCGCCCAGGCCAGCGTGGCAAGCCCGGCCAGGGCCATTTCAACGGCGATGCCGGCCGCTGAAATGGCCAGCCGCTGCCGGTGCGAGCGCAGCCGCCAGGACTCGCTGGTGTCGGTATAGAGCATCGGCCACATCACGAGAAAGGCCACGCCCATGTGCGCCACGCGCACTCCGAAGCGGGTCGCGACGAAGGCATGCCCCAGTTCGTGCAGGGTCTTGGAACCCACCAGGGCGATCAGAAAGCCGGCAAGACCGGCCGGCGTCAGGCTGTCCAGCACGCTGTGCGCGAAATGGTCCCACTGGCGGGTCACCAGCGCCAGGCCGAGCAGGCTGGCAAGGCACAGGCCAAGCAGCGCGGCCGGCGAGAACAGCGGCGCGACCCAGGGCATGGCGCGCGCCAGAAAGCGCTCCGGCCGCACCAGCGGCACGCGGATGAACAGGTAGTGATGCAGCCACCAGCGCCAATGCCGCCAGCCCGGCTGACGCAATTGGCGCAGCATCTGCGCGCGGGCGCGCTCGGTCGGCGCCAGTAGTTGGTGGCGTTCCAGAAATTCGGCGAAATCCCTCACCTGCGAAGCCTCGGCCGCCAGCGGCGTGTTGACCGCAATGTCCGCCGCGATGTCCGCCGCATCGCCCGGCCAACGCAACAGGCACTCATATTCCAGCCAGCCTATGCGGTAGAAGCGATTCGTCACCGGATCCTGGATTGCCCAGGCCGGCGCGCCATCGCGCTCCGGCGCCAATTCGTGCAGGCGCAGGTCCTGGCGCAGCGGCGGCAGTGGCGGCAGTTGCGCGCCGGGCTCGACCGGCAAGCCGGCAGCGGCCGTCACCAGCCGCTCCGCTCACGCAATACGGCCAGCGGCCGGCGCAGCAGGTAGTAACCAAGCACCACCCAACTGCCCTGCAGCTTGGCCGTGCCGCGCAAGCCGATGCGGGCATCGCTGTCGGCGGTATCGATATCGGCTCGCAACCGGTAACTGACCACGCCATCCTGCGAGGGCCGGGCTTGATAACTGGTTTCCACGATCCGACCCGTAATGGGCGACAGTGGGCGAACCGTCAGGAACAGCTTGACCGACGCTCCCACCTCCAGTGCGATGGCATCGGCCACCGGCAGCTGGATCAGCATGCCCGGCTTGTTCGGATTGGCCAGCAACATGATGCGCTCGCCGGTCACCACCGGCCGGCCCTGCCACTCGTCCGGATCGGCGAACACCGCGATGCCGTCATAGGGCGCGACCGCGTTCACCCTTTCCAGTTGCGCCTGCACCGCCGCCAGTTCGGCGCGGCGCTCATTGGCGCGGCCGGTCAGCGCCGCCAGTTCGGCCTTGTTGCGGCTGTCGCTGAATGACAGTTGGGTCGCCGACAGCAGTTCGGCATCGGCCACGGCCACCGATTTGCGGGCCACTTCCAGGCGATTGCGCAAAGTCGTGTCGTCCAGGGAGAACAGCGCGGTGCCGGCTTTCACCGCCTGGTTCGGTCGCACATGCACCGTCTTCACCACGCCGTCCAGCGCGGCGGTGATGGCCATGGCGTCGACCGGCACCACCTCGGCCGGCGCCAGCGCGCTCTGGCGAACCGGCAGCAGGAAGAACACGGCCACGGCAGCCAGGATCAGGCGGCGCCGCTTGACGCTAAGCGCCTGCCAGCGCTGCCGCAGGCTCAGGCGCGGCTTGCCGGCCAACATCTCCCAACAGTAAGACCAGGTCGGGCTGACTTGGCGCAGCAGCGCCGCCGCCTCGGCGGGCGGCGCGCTGTCGAGCAGAAAGCAAAGATGGCCGAGCAACTCGCCGGAGCGGCGGCGCAAGGGCAGGGCGTAGACGCCGGCCGGCCACCACTCGTGCCAGCCGTCGGCAACCCCGGCCGGCGCCCCCGCCAATTCCTCGGCGTTCGGCGCGAACCAGCCGGCCGTCTCTTGCAGGTGGCCGACCAGCCAGGGCCAGACCAGGCGCAGCCAGATCAGGTAGGGACTATCCTCGCTCGGCTTGGCCAGCCCCGACACCGCCAGCAGGGCGCCGCGTTCGGAGAACAGCAGCGCCTGGCGGAAGGGCAGGCAGGCATGGCTGTCGTTGACCATGCTGAAGCCGAGTTCGGCGACGTTCCGGGCTGCGCGCGCGCGCGCCTCCAGGTCGGCAATCGACGCCGCTGCCGATGATGCGTTCGACACTGCCTCCTGGGCATGAGCGCTGGCCTCCACGGATCGATGCCTCAGGGCGCGATGCGAAAGCGCGCGGTGCCGCTCATCCCGGCGCGCAACTCACGCGGCATGCCGTCCAGGCGCGCTTCCAGTTCGATGCTCTGTGCCACCGCATCCACGCGCGCATTGATCGCCGTCACCTTGGCCGGATAGCTGCGTCCGGTTTCGTTGATGGCCACCTCGAAGGGCGTCCCCTCGCGCAATTGGGCCAACCAGCGCGACGGCGCGTTGAGACGGATTTTAAGGGGGCCGTCGCTGACCAGATCGAGCAGCTGCGTGCCGGCACTGACGCCCTGGTGCGGCTTGACATGGGCCTTGACGACGCGGCCGGAGAAGGGCGCCACGACCGTGCACTGCGCCACCTGTGCCTTGGCCAGGGCGACGGCGGCCTTGGCCTTGTCGGCACTGGCGGCCGCCAGCGCCACTTCCATGTCGCCGACGGCATCGAGTTTGCGCATATCCTGCTTGGCCCTGAGCGTTTCCTGCGCGGCGGCCAGTTCGGCGCGCGCCATATCCTGGCGGGCCGTGGCCTCATCGCATTCGAAACGCACCACGACCTGTCCTTTCTGGACGCGGGCGCCGAGTTGCGCGTGCAGGCTGACGATCCGGCCGGCCATCTGCGAGACCAGCGTGGTTTCCAGCTCCGGGCTGAGCAGCACGCGGATCGCATTGGGGTCGTCGGCCGGCGCCGCGGCCGGTTTTGCCGGCGTCGCCGGTGACGGGAGCGCAGCCGCCTTGGTGGCCGGTGGTACCGGGGTTTGAGCCAGGGCCATGCCGGCCAGGGACAAACCAAGACTCAGACTGGAAATTGTGCGGAAAATGCTTCGATTCATCGTTCTCTTCGTGGTTCGTGAATGCGGATCAGGGCCGTCGAGCCGCCATCGGCAGGCGGCCAGCGCCATTGCGCAATTGCTGGGCGAAGGAAGGCGCCACGGGCGGGCGGGTTGCTGAGCGTTTGGCATCGTTCGCAGCCTGCTTCGTCGTGTCGGTCTTCGCCGTTTCCGCGCCCTGTTCGGCATTGGCGCCATCGCCATCCTGGCCGTCGGCCTTTTCGAGCGGCCGTGCTACCGGTTTGCGATGGGCTGAATCGATGGTCCCGTCCAGCGACTCACTGCCGGCGCCGGGCATGGCAAGGTCTGGCCCTGCCAGCGATCGATCGCTGTTGAGCCGGGTGCGCCCCAGGCG
>JAEVZY010000039.1 GCA_023392035.1 Pseudomonadota bacterium
GATGACGGCAGCGTGGACATCATCCGCAGTCATGCCGAGCGCCTGTCCTGGTGGGTATCGGAGCCCGATGGCGGCCAGACCGACGCCCTGATCAAGGGCTTCGCGCGCGCCAGCGGCGATATCTGCGGCTGGCTGTGTTCCGACGATTTGCTGCTGCCGGGCGCGCTGGATACCGTGGCCCGCTATTTCGCCGCCCATCCGGAAGTGGAGGCAGCCTACGGCCACGCGCTGTGGATCGATGAAGACGGCCGGCCCTTGCGCGCCAAGCGCGAAATGCCCTTCAAGCGCTTCGTTTTCCTGCACGACTTCAACTACGTTCCGCAACCTTCCATGTTCTGGCGGCGCAGCCTGTACCAGCGCGTGGGCGGCCTCACGCCCGGCTTCGACGTCGCCATGGACAATGACTTGTGGGAGAAGTTTTCGCGGGTGACAGCAATCGGCCAGATCGACGCCTGGCTGTCCTGCATGCGCCATTACCCGCAGCAGAAGACGCGGGCCGTGCGCTGGCGCCAACAGGGCGCGCGCGAAAACGATGCGATACGCCAGCGCGCAAGCAGCCTGGCCCGGCATGCGCCGGCCCAGTACCTGATGCGCAAGACGGCGCGCATGCTGCGCGTGGCGCACAAGCTGGCCGCAGGCGGCTACCAGGCCCGCGTGCCCGATGAATATCTTGGATGGCTGGAATCCCATGCGACGCCGGAACGCTGAGCCCTGGCCCCGGGCCTGGCTCTGGCCGGGCCTGCTCCTGCTGCTGGCGCTGCTGGCGCTGCAGGCACAGGCCGCCACCCGCCATGTGCGGCCCGACGATGCACAGGCCAGCGACAGCGGCGACGGCAGCCGCGCCCATCCCTGGAAGACCCTGACGCATGCCGGCAACAGCCTGCAGCCGGGCGATACGCTGGTGATTGCAGCCGGCCTGTATCGCGAGTCCCTGCTGCTCCCTGCGCGCGGCTGGTCGAGCGAGCGGCCCACCACCATCCTCGCCGAGGGGCGGGTCGAGCTGCGCGGCACGGATCTGGTGCAAGGCTGGGAAAAGCTGGGCGGCGGCGTCTTCGTCAAGCGCAACTGGCCGCAGGAACCGCAACAGGTGCTGGTGGCCGGCCGCGCCCTGCAGCAATTGGGCGGCACGATTTTCGAAGGCTATCCGGAACGCCCCGATCATGACCTGGCCGGCCTGCATGCCGACCAGGGCGGCATCTGGCCCACGCGCGTGGCGGGCGGCGAGCAGGCCTTGAAGCCCTTCAGCTTCTGGTATGACGCCAGCCGCAAATTGCTCTACGTTCGGCTGGGGGCCGACGCCGGGCTGGCACAGGCGGAAGTCGCCACCCGCACCTGGCTTTTGCGCGCGGAGAAGATGGCTGGCCTGACGGTACGCGGCCTGCGCTTTCGCTATTCCAATACCAGCACCCTGTCGCGCCAGGGCGCGGTCACGGTGCAGGGCAATGGCAACCGGCTCGAGCAACTGGTGGTGCAAGACGCCGATGGCGTCGGCATCGAACTCGATGGCCATGACAATCAATTGCTCGATTGCGAGGTGTCGCGTGCCGGCTATCTGGGGATCAAGGCGCGCGGCGAGCGCAACACCATCGCCGGCAACCGTGTGCATCACAACAATACGCGCGGCTTCAACAAGTGGTGGGAAGCCGGCGGCATGAAGTTCATCGGCGACGACGGCTTGCGCCATTCGCGCGTGGTGCGCAACCAGGTGGCCTTCAATCGGGGCGACGGCATCTGGTTCGACTGGGGCAACGATGACAACCTGGTCGACAACAACCAGGTCGCCTACAACAGCGGCTTCGGCATTCATTACGAAGCCAGCAGCCGCGGCCGCATTCTCGGCAACGACGTGTTCGGCAATGGCCAGCGCGGCATCTACCTGGCGCACAGCCGCGACAGCCGGGTCGAAGGCAATCTGGTGCTGGCCAATGCGCTGGAGGGCATGGTTGCCATCGACGAAAAGCGCCAGGACCCGCAAGGCCGGCTGGATCTGCGTCCGCGCAACAACCGCTTCTTCGGCAATGTGCTGGCCTGGAACGGCGCCACGGCCTTGATCCTGCCTGGCGCTGCGCTTTCCAATGTCTCCGACAGCAATGTCTATGTGCAGAACGACGGCGATCCGCGCTTTGCGATGGACTGGCCCAAGCTCTGGAACCGCAGCATGGATCTTGCGCACTGGCGCGCAAGCCAGGGTCAGGATCTGCACTCGCGCGCGCTGCGCCAGGCCATGAGCCCGGCCTTGAAAGCGGCGCTGGCCAGGCAGGCGCTGGACCCGGACTTGAGCGAACTGAAAAAGCTGGCCAGCCCCGGCCTGGCCCAGCAGGGGAGGCGCTGAGCATGCCCTCGCTGCGCATCCTGGTGATCCACAACCACTATCGGCATCGCGGCGGCGAAGACGTGGTGGTGGACGATGAAGTGCAGCTGCTGCGCGAGAACGGGCACATGGTGCAGGTCTGGGCGCGCGACAATGCCAGCATCGAGGGCATGGCGCGCATGGCGCTGGCGCGCGAGACGGTGTGGTCCACCCGCACCACCAGCGAACTGAATCGTTGCATGGCCGAGTTCAATCCGGACCTGATCCACGTCCACAACAGCTTTCCGCTGGTTTCGCCTTCGCTGTATTGGGGTGCGGCCCGCCATGGCTGCCCGGTGGTGCAGACCCTGCACAACTTCCGCCTGCTGTGCCTGCAGGCCATGTTCCTGCGCAACAACCGGGTCTGCGAGGACTGCATGGGCACCGCGCCCTGGCGCGGCGTGGTGCGCGGCTGCTATCACGGCTCGCCCAGCCAGTCGGCGGTGCTGGCCGGCATGCTGGTGGTGCACCGCGGCCTGGGCACGTTTCAACGCAAGGTCACGCGCTACATCGCGCTCAACGAATTCTCGCGCGAGAAATTCATCCAGGGCGGACTGCCGGCGGCGCGCATTGCGGTCAAGCCGAATTTCGTCGCCTGCCAGCCGGGACCGGAGCAGCTGCGCAAGGGCGCTCTGTTCGTCGGCCGGCTGTCGGTGGAAAAGGGCCTGACGCTGTTGGGACAGGCGCTGCAAAAACTGCCGGGACACAGCGTCGATGTGGTGGGCGATGGCCCGGAGCTGGCGGCCGTCAAAACCCATCCGCAGATGCGTTCGCTGGGCAAGCGCGACCGGCTGCAGGTGTTGAGCCTGATGCAAAGCGCAGCCTTCCTGGTCATGCCCAGCATCTGGTATGAAACCTTCGGCCTGGTGCAGATGGAGGCGCTGGCCTGCGGGTTGCCGGTGATCGCGCCGCGCATGGGATCGATGCAGGAAATGATCGAGCACATGCATACCGGCCTGCTGTTCGAGCCGGGCAGCGCGGATGATCTGGCGCGCTGGATGGAATGGGCCTGGAACCACCCCCATGAGATGGCCGCCATGGGGCGCAATGCGCGGCAGGACTACCTGGCCAAGTACACCCCGGAGCTGAACTACCGGCGCCTGCTTTCCATATACGAAGACGCAATCGACGAAATGAGGGCGGACATATCGTGAACGGCATCCCGCAAGCTCTGCCTGAGGACCTTGAAATCCAAGGCAATTTGCTGCGCCATGCCTGGCTGGCGTCGGTGGGCGGGTCGCGCCGGGCACAGCCGGTGCTGGTGGCCAGCCTGATGCGCGAGCGCGGGCCGACCGGCCTGCAAACCCATGTGCGCGCCTTCCGTGCAGCCATGCGCGAAAGCGGGCAGGATGCCGCCCTATGCACGCCATGGCATGCGCCCTGGTGGCAATCAGGCGCGGCCTGGATCGGACGGCGCCTGGTGCGCATGGCTTCGAGCGCGGTCGAGGTCGGCTGGCATCGCAGCACCCATCAAATGCTGTTGACGCGCGCGCTGAAGTCGACCCTGGCGCGGCATCGCGGGGGCTGCGTGGTGTATGCCCAGTGCCCGGTGGCGGCGCTGGCCGCGCTTTCGGCGCGCAAGACTTGCCGGCAGGCGGTGGTGATGGCGGTGCATTTCAATATTTCGCAAGCCGACGAATGGCTGGGCAAGGGACTCATCGGCGCCGGCAGCAAGCAGTACAACCGGATTCGCAAGCAGGAAGAAAACGTGATGCCGCGCCTGGATGGCCTGGTCTTCGTCTCCGAATTCATGCGCAATGAAGTGCTGGAACGCATTCCCGAGGCGGAGCAGATTCCATCCGTGGTGCTGCCCAACTTCGTGCCCGACCCCGGACCTTGTCCGCAGGCCACGCCGGAAGCCGACCTGATTTCGATCGGTTCGCTGGAGCCGCGCAAGAATCATCTTTATCTGCTGGACATAGTCGCCGCCGCGCGCGACATGGGCACGCCCCTGAAGCTGACCCTGGCCGGCGACGGCCCGCAGCGCGCCGCCCTGCAGGCGCGGGTACGTATGCTGGGCCTGGACAGCCAGGTGCGCTTTGCCGGCTATGTGGAAGATGCGGCGCGCCTGCTGCGCCGGCATCGCGCCTACATTCATACCGCCGACATGGAAAACATGCCGCTGACGCTGATCGAGGCGCTGGCCTATTCAAGGCCGGTGTTTGCGCCGCCGGTGGGCGGCATACCGGAAATCTTCCGCGATGGCCAAGAAGGCCGCTTTCTACCGAAAAGCAATCCGGTCGAAGCCGCGACCCTGGTACTGGACTGGCTGCGGCAGCCGGCGCGACTGGCGGTAGCCAATCTCGCCGCGCGCGAGCGCTTCCTGGAAAACTTCGAGAGCAGCGTGGTGGCGACGCGCCTGGCCGGCTTCCTGCAATCGGTGGCGGTGCATTGATGGCGTGGGGTCAGGCAGCCGGCGGTGCCAGACCCCATGGACGTCACTGCAGCTTTTCCACCAACACCGGCTTCATCCCCACGGACAGCGTCTGACCAGCGCTGACCGCTGCACTGCTGCCGTCGATCATTCGCATACGGGTATAGCCGCTGGGCGCCACATAACTGCTGCTGCCGCTGGCGCTCCACACGATCTGCGCTTCATAGCCGTTGGCGCGCGAGAGCTTGCAGCTGTAGAGGTTGCCGCTGGTGACGCAAGGCGAGAAGCCGGCGCCGACCAACCAGTCGTACACCTGGCCATAGGCGATGCCCGGCTTGAGCACGGTCTTGGTCGTGCGGTCATACAGCGTGCCCCAGTTGAAGTGCTCCCAGCCGTACCAGAAGCTGCGGTCGATGGCGTGATGCACGCTCAGCACCAGATAGCGCGACAGCCAGGCCGCCTGCTGATCCTGGTCGCTGCCCATGGGCCAGGTGCTGTCGCCCCAGCTGTGCTCGGTGTCCCACAAGGGCTTGCCGGTGATGCCGTACTTGCTGCGCAGGCTGCGCATATCGGTCATCAGGGCATTCAGGTATTCCGGCGGACCGTAGAGGTAACCGTGGAAGGCCAGGATGTCGGTGTAGGCAGTGCCGCCGGCGGCCAGGTAGCCGTCCAGCCAGGAAGCCGAGGAGCTGCCTTGCGGCGCGGGACTCAGCACACTGGCGCCGGCGTTCCTGATGATGGGATAGGCGATCCTGGCCATTTCCACCAGTTGCGCATTGCTGCCTTTCCAGAAGTTGCCGGCATTGGGCTCGTTCCAGAGTTCGTAGTATTTGATCTTGCCCTTGTAGCGGGTGGTCAGGGCGGTGACGAAATTGGTCCAGGCCGCCGAGGTCGGCGCATAGCAGGACGCGGTGCCGCCGCCATCGCAGGCGCCGCCCGGATTGCTGGAGGCCCAGGTCGGGGTATAGCCAAAGGTGTAGACCAGGTCCACGCCGTGCGCCAGCGAGTCATTCACCAGCGCGTCGAGGTTGCTCCAGTTGTAGACGCCATTGGAAGGATTGAGGTCGGACCAGGCCACGCCCGGCCACGAATCCCAGGTGCGCTGGATGGAAAACTTGACACTCGGCCAGCCGTCGTAAGTCTGGGCTGCGATGTGCATGCCGAAAAATTCCGGGCCGACGATGCGGCCGACGATGGTGCTGCCGCCGCTGGTACCGCCTGTGGTGCCGCCCGTGGTGGTGCCGCCCGTGGTGGTATCACCGGCGGTGGTGCCGCCGGTGGTGGTGCCGCCGGTGGTGGTACCTCCCGTGCTGGTATCACCGGTGCTTGTACCGCCGGTGCTTGTACCGCCGGTGGAATTGCCGCCTTTGCCGTTATTGTTCTTCTTGCCCAGGATATCGGCGCTGCCGCTGTCCACGCTTTGCGCGCTGGCCACTTCGCTGCCGGTGCTGCTGCCGCTGCTGCCGCCACAGGCCGTGAGCAAAACGATCACACTCGCGGCCAAGGCGCTGCCCAATCGGGCGCGCCAGCCTCCCCTTGCTGCATTCATGACTTCACTCCCCAGTGATACCGTGTTCGGCTTGCCGCAATGGCAAGCGAAGCACTTTTGTGTGCGCCGTTCGATTACCGAGGGAAAGAAAAAGTTCCGTTCGGAAATCATTGACGGCCAGGCCTTGCCTGTTCGTCAGCAGCGCCGGGAAGGGGTCTGTTCATCAAGCGCTTGCCTGCCCGCGCATGCGCAGGCGGCATTGATGTTTTTGCAGGAGGGCTTGGGCTTGGAGGCGCCGCCTGTGGCGGCTGTTCAGTGCTGGGTGGCCGGGGCGCCTTCGGCCGGTTTGGCAACGACGGCCGGGGTGCCGACAAAGGCGTGCCGCGTGCCGCTGCGCCCCCGTATCACCAGCGTGCCGGCCAGCTTGTCATGCCAGCCCTGCTTCCTGGAATTGAAGCCGATCCACAGGCAGCCCAGGCCAAGCGGCACCAGCGACAACAACAGGGCCAGCCCTCGCCCCAATTGTTGCGGCAGGCTGGGCGGACAGCCGGTGCGTTCGTCCACCACCGCGGCCGAGATCGCCACCATCCCGGGCGTGCTGCCAGGCGACAGCCAGAGCAGGAAAGCCGCGCCCGCACACAGCAGGAGCGCCACCAGCGAAGGCATGCCGGCCAATAAAAAGCGTTCCAGTCCGCGCTCGGCCACTTGCACAAGGGGAAACACCAACGCCAGCAGCAGGCCGAGGTCGATCAGACCCGCCAGGGCGCGCGCCCAGAAGCCGACATACTCCAGTTCGCAGGGCTGGTCGTCCTGCTGGATTTGTGCCGCCAACTTGCGCAAGGATTTCATGGGCATCCTGTTCGACTAAAATCCGGGTTTGGATCGTGCTGCCTCATGTTAGCGGCATCGCCAATCCCGATATTGACGTGCGCCCAAAACTCCATTCACCACAGCGACCGCATGCTTTTACTGCCTGATCAACTGGCCGACATCGTCCGCGATGCCACCGCCCCGGCGTTTCTGCTGATGGCGGTCGGCATGCAGATGCGCGTCCTGCAAAACCGCATGACGCGCATCGTCGAGCGCAGCCAGATGCTGCAAGCGCTGGCCCCGGCCGAGCGCAGCCCGGAAGTGCGGCATGAACTGGAGGTGCTGGGCAAACGCGCTCGCTCCATGCAGCGTGCAATCCTGCTCTCTTGCATGGCGGCGGTGTTTGTGGCGGCGCTGGTCGGCTCGCTGTTCCTGGACAACGTGATTGCGGTGCAACTCTCGTCCCTGGTGGCGGGCTTGTTCACGGCCGCCATGGCTTGCATGGTGCTGTCCTATCTGCTGTTTCTGGACGAAATTTTTCTATCCATCCGCAAACTGAAGCTGACCATACGCGGCAGTCGGCAACTTCCGCGCTGAGGGGCCGGCCAGCAAACCGCGCTCCCTGAGCAGGGCAAGATAGACCCGTTCCACCTCGCGACAGCTGCGCCGGGTGTCGAACAGCGGCGAGCGCTTGCCCAGGCTGCGCAGGCGGGCAGTCAGCGCTTCCAGTTGCCCGCGGCGTTCGCGCGCCAGGGCAATCGCGCGGCGCTCGTATTCTTCGGGGGTCGAACAGATCAGCTCCGGCAGGCCAACCGCATGCAAGAGGCTGGTGGCGACGCGCCCGGCGAAAGTCTGGCCGGTGCAGGTCAGCAAGGGCAAGCCGGCCCACAGCGCATCGCTGGCGGTGGTATGGGCATTGCAGGGCGCCGTGTCCAGGAACAGGTCGGCGCGCGCCAGGCGCGCCAGATGATGTTCGTGCGCCGCCCGCGGCGCAAATACCAGGCGCGCGCCATCGATGCCGCGCAGCTGCGCTTCGCGCCGCAGATTGCGCACGGCCGCCTCGCTTTCCTCCAGCAGCCACAAAACGCTGCCGGGCACGGCGTGCAGGATGCGCATCCAGCTTGAAAACAGGGTCGGCGTGATTTTCCATACCGCGTTGTGACAGCAGTAGACAAAGCCTTGCGGCGGCAGGTCGAGTTCGCTGCGGCTGGGCGCATGGGGCGCAATCGGCCGCTGGTCATCGTTGCACTGGTAGCAGCCATCGACCCAGGCCACCTGCTCGGTGTAGTACTGGCGATGCGAGTCGGGAATGATGTGGCGGTCGGCCAGGATGACGTCGATGGCGCTGCCGCCGCAGGTGGCGGGAAAACCAAGCCAGCTGATTTGCAAGGGCGCGATGCGTTCGATGAACACGCCGGGGCGCGCCTCGTAGGTATAGCCCTTGAGGTCGATGGCGATATCCATGCCCTCCTGGCGCAGCGTGTGCGCCAGTTCGGCGTCGGGCAGGTTTGCGGCTTCAATGAAGTGATCGAATTGCGGCCGCAGCTGCGCGGTCATGCTGTCCACGCGCCGGCCCAGCGATACCCCATACACTTCGAAGCGCCGGCGGTCGTGCATGGCGAAGAAGCGGTTCATCAGGTGGGCGGTGGCATGCTTGTGAAAGTCGGCCGAGAGGTAGGCCAGCCGGATGCGCGCTGCGCCGGCGGCGGCAAAACTGGGCACGCGCGTTGGCTTGGGCAACGTGGCGGCGGCGTTCTCCATGGCGCGTTTCTGCAATTGCGGATCGTCCACCACGCCCATGATGGCGAAGGATGAGCAGACCGTTTTTTTATCGCCGGCCTTGCTGCGCACCTCCTGCAGCAGCTGTTCGTCTTCATGCCAGTCGCCGATCGAGCGACGCACGTAGAGCAGCATGCTGCAAAAGCCGGCATGCTCGGGCAGCAGCGCGTGCAACTGGCCGAAGGCTTGCGCCGCTTCTTCATTGCGACGCAACTGGTGCAGCAGGTGCGCCTGGTGGGTCAGCACGCTGATCCAGGCAAGCGATTGGGCGTTGTCGCCGGCCGCCCGCACGGCTTGCGCATCCGGAACCGGCAGCAGGGCCAGCGCCCGCGCGCAGCAAGTGAGGGCATCGGCGTAGCGCTCCATCTGCTTGAGCGTGCTGGCGAAGTTGGTCCAGGCGCCCGCGTTGTCGGGCGCCAGTTGCACGGCTTGCAGATGGCAAGGCAGCGCGTCCTGGTAGCGCTGAAGACGATGCAGCACAACCGCCTTGCCGGTCCAGGCTTCGGCACAGGCGCCATCCAGTTCGATGGCGCGGGTCAGGGCGAACATGGCCGGCTCATGCTGTTCCAGCGCTTCCAGGGCATTGCCCCAGGCC
>JAEVZY010000084.1 GCA_023392035.1 Pseudomonadota bacterium
GCTATGGCCTGGTGGTCGGCCTGGATGGCAGCGGCGACCAGACCACGCAAACGCCCTTCACCGTGCAAAGCGTGACCAGCATGCTGCAGAACATGGGCGTGAACCTGCCTTCGGCCAACTCGATGCAACTGAAGAACGTGGCGGCGGTGATGGTTACCACTTCGCTGCCGGCGTTCTCGCAGCCGGGGCAGACGTTGGACATCACCGTGTCGTCCATGGGCAATGCCAAGAGCCTGCGCGGCGGCACGCTGTTGATGACGCCCCTGAAAGGCGCCGATGGCCAGATCTACGCCATGGCCCAGGGCAATGTGGTGGTGGGCGGCGTGGGCGCCGCCGCCAATGGCAGCAAGGCGCAGGTGAATCATTTGTCTGTTGGACGGGTCTCGGCCGGCGCCACCGTGGAACGCGAAGTGCCGACCACGATCGGCCAGAACAACATGGTGCAGCTGGAGTTGAACGAAAGCGACTTCGCCACCGCCAGCCGGGTGGTGGATGCCATCAACCAGCGCTTCGGCGCCGCCACCGCGCAAGCGCGCGACGCCCGCGTGATCCAGGTGCGGGTGCCCGGCACTCCGGATGAGCGGGTGAATTTCCTCGGCATGCTGGAAAGCCTGTCGGTGACGCCGGCCCAGCTGCCGGCCAAGGTCATCATCAATGCCCGTACCGGTTCGGTGGTGATGAACCAGTCGGTCACGCTCGATACCTGCGCGGTCTCGCACGGCAACCTGTCGGTGGTGATCAGCACCGAGAACACGGTCAGCCAGCCCAACCCCCTGGCCGGCGGCCAGACCCAGGCGGTGCAGAACTCGACCATCGAAATCAAGAAAGATCCCGGCCAGGTGGTGCTGCTCAAGCAGGCGGTGGCGCTGGCTGATGTGGTCAAGGCCCTGAATGCGATCGGCGCCACGCCGCAGGATTTGCTGTCCATCCTGCAGGCGATGAAAGCCGCCGGCTCGCTGCGCGCTGAACTGGAGATCATCTGATGGCGATACAAAACGATGCCAGCATGCGCGCCGCGCTGGATGCCAACGACCTGAACGCCGTCAAGCTGGCGGCCAAGCAAAACCAGCCGCAAGCCATCAAGGCCGCGGCCCAGCAATTCGAAGCGCTCTTCATGAACATGATGATGAAGAGCATGCGCGACGCCGGCCCCAGGGACGGCATGTTCGACAACGAGCAAAGCCGCATGTACACCAGCATGCTGGACCAGAAGCTGTCGGAGAACTTCGCCAAGCGCGGCATCGGCCTGGCCGAAGCGCTGGTGCGCCAGCTCGGCAACAATGCCGGCCTCTCCAATGGTCAGGGGCAGGGCGCGACCTTGCCGGCAGGGCTGGACTTGACGGCCAAGCCGATGCCAGTCAAGGAGAGCGGCAGCGCGGGGACAAGCCCTGCCGGCAATGCGCCCAGCAACGCTGTCAACCAGGCTTCAAACAACACCGGCGCAGCCGCTGCCGGCAACGGCAAGAAACACACTTCATTGCCCGAATACGTGCGCGCCTTTCGCGACAAGCTGAGCGAGCACGCGAAGAAGGCCAGCGAACTGACCGGCATTCCGGCCAACTTCATGCTCGGCCAGGCGGCGCTGGAAAGCGGCTGGGGCAAGCGCGAGATCAGGCAAGCCGACGGCAGCAGCAGCCACAACCTGTTCGGCGTGAAGGCCGGCAAGAACTGGAGCGGCAAGACCGTGGATGTGGCCACCACCGAATACGTGAATGGGGTGCCGCAAAAGAAGGTGCAGAAGTTTCGCGCCTACGAGTCGTACGCGGCGGCGTTCGAGGACTACGCCAGGCTGTTGTCGAACAACCCACGCTACAAGAACGTGGTGGCCAACGCCCAGGACGCGCAGAAATTCGCCCACGGCCTGCAGCGCGCCGGCTATGCCACCGATCCCAATTACGCCCAGAAGCTGTCGAGCATCATCCAGCGCCGGCTGTCGGCTTGATACCGGCCTGATTAAAGTTTTCCGCCAAAGCGCCGTTGAAAGCGTGCGGGCCGACTCAGCCCGCGCCCGACCCCAGACCAAAAGAACATGCCCAATATTCTCGGAATCGGCCAAAGCGCGCTCAATGCGGCCCAGATCGGCCTGGCGACCACTGGCCACAATATTGCCAATGCGTCCACGCCCGGCTACAACCGGCAGATCGTGGTGCAGGGCACGATGGGCGGGCAGAACCTGGGCGGCGGCTTTGTCGGCAAGGGCACGCAGGTGGTGGCGGTGCAGCGCGTCTACAACCAGTTCCTGCAGAACCAGTTGCAGAGCACGCAGACCTCGCAGGGCCAGCTCGATACCTATTACAAGCAGATGACGCTGATCGACAACATGTTGTCGGACCCCAGCGTCGGCGTATCGCCGTCCTTGCAGAGTTTCTTCAGCGGCGTGCAGGGTCTGGCTTCGGACCCCAGTTCGTCTTCGGCGCGCCAGACCTTGTTGTCGAATGCGCAGAGCATGGCCGCGACTTTCCAGTCGCTCGACAGCCAGCTGACCGACATCCGCCAGGGCGTGAATGCCCAGCTGGTCACCACCATCAATCAGGTCAACACCTATGCCAAGCAGATCGCGGACCTGAATACGCAGATCGAGCGCGCCATGCAAACCAGCAATGGCCAGGAGCCCAACGATCTGCTGGACCAGCGCGACCAGGCCATTACCGAGCTGTCCAAGCTGGTCAAGGTGTCGACCGTGCAGCAGGGCCACAGCTATGACATCTACATCGGCAATGGCCAGCCGATGGTGGTGGGCAACCGGACTTTCGACCTGGTGCAGATGCAGTCGCCCACCGATTCCGGCCGCGTGGAAATCGGCTACAAGAATCAGCAGGGCACCACCATGCTGGCCGAGAATTCCTTCGGCGGCGGCGTGTTGCAGGGACTGCTGGATTTCCGCTCGCAGTCGCTGGATGTGGCGCAGAACACCTTGGGCCGCATGGCTATCGTGCTGGGCAGCGCCGTCAACGCGCAGCAGCAACTGGGCCAGGACCAGAACGGCGCCATGGGCCAGCCCTTCTTCCGCGTGGCGCAGCCCCTGGTGAGCGCCAGCACGGCCAACACCGGCAGCGGCACGGTGACGGCCGACATCACCAACGCCAGCCAGCTCGGCACCAGCGACTACAAGGTCGAGATCATGCAGGAAGAGGTGCTGCCGGCCCAGCCGCTGCAGTACCGCATCACCCGCCTGTCCGACGGCCAGACCTTCACCAGCGATCAACTGGACGGCCTGCAATTCAATTTCTCCGGTGCCCTGAAGCTGGGCGACCAGTTCCTGGTGCGCCCCACCGTGAATGGCGCCAATGCCAATCTCGGGATCGCGGTGGCCTTGAACGACAAGAGCCAGATCGCGGCCGCCGCGCCGATTCGCACGATCGCCACCGCCACCAACACCGGCACCAGCGCCATCAGTGCCGGCACGGTCAACCCCGGCGTGCCGACCGATCCCGACCTGCGCACCGACGTCACCATCACCTTCACCTCGGCTACCACCTATACCGTGACCGGCAGCGGCGCCAGTCTGCCGGTGCCGCCGGCCAACGAATTCACCTATACCCCGGGCTCGGACATCAGCTACAACGGCTGGACCATGCAGATCACCGGCCAGCCGGCCGTGGGCGACACCTTCACGGTGGGCGCCAACAGTGCCGGCAGCGGCGACGGCCGCAACGCGGTGGCGCTGGGCAAGCTGCAAACCACCAACCTGGTGGAAGGCACGATGACCTTGCAAAGCGCCTATGCCGCGCTGGTCAACACCGTGGGCAACAAGACCCAGGAACTGTCGGTGACATCGGAATCGGCCGGCAAGCTGGCCAGCCTGGCGCAAACCGCGCGCGATTCCGAATCCGGCGTCAACCTGGACGAAGAAGCGGCCAATCTGCTGCGCTACCAGCAGGCCTATCAGGCCGCGGGCCAAGTCATGAAAACCGCGCAGAGCTTGTTTGAATTGCTGCTGACGCTGGGCGGCTGAGGGATCGGGGACACATCATGAGCGGAATTCGCATTGCCACCAGCAGTATTTTCGAGGCCGGCAGCGCGCGCATCAACAGCGCGCAGGCTGTGTTGCTCAAGACCCAGCAGCAGATTGCGGCCAACCGCCGCATCCTGACGCCATCGGACGATCCGGTGGCCGCCGCGCGCGCGCTGGAAGTGACGCAATCGCAATCGATCAACAGCACCTTTGCCAACAACCGGACCCAGGCCCGCAACTCGCTGCAGTTCGAAGACCAGACCCTGAACGACATCTCCAACATGCTGATGAGCATGAAGACCCAGTTCGTCCAGGCCGGCAATGCCTCGCTCGATGCCAGCCAGCGCAAATACCTGGCGGCGGATCTGCGGACCCAGTACGAACAACTGCTGAGTCTGGTGAACACTCGCGACGGCCAGGGACGCTATCTGTTCTCCGGCTATCAAGTGGACCAGCAGCCATTCACCGTCAACCCGGCCACCGGCGGCGTCGTTTATGCAGGCGACCAGGGCCAGAAATCGCTGATGGTGGGGCCCTCGCGCGAGATGGCCACCGGCGACTCCGGCGACATGCTGTTCCAGCGCATTCGCAACCAGGCCTATGGCGTCGCGGCGGCCAGCGGCAACCAGGGCAACCTGGCGATTTCCGGCATGAGCATCACCGATGCCACTGCCTTGACCGGCCACGACTATGAAGTGGTAATCAGCGGCGTGGATGCCACCACGGGCGCGGCGCAATACTCGGTGTTCGACAACAGGCTCGATCCGCAGCATACCGGCACGCCGGCCACCACCGGCGCCTATGTCGATGGCGATCCGATCACGGTCGATGGCGTCACCTTCACCTTGTCCGGCAGCACCCCGGCCGATGGCGACATCTTCACCGTGCGCCCGAACGCCTACCAGGACCTGTTCAGCACCCTCGATTCGCTGATCCAGGGGCTGGAAGATCCGCGCATGAATGCGGTGGGCAACGCCCAGCGCGACCGCACGCTCAAGGCCGCCCGCGACACTTTCGACGCCGCGCTGGACGGCTTATTGCCCGTGCGCTCATCCGTGGGATCGCGCCTGAAGGAAC
>JAEVZY010000190.1 GCA_023392035.1 Pseudomonadota bacterium
GCCAAGATCACCCAGATCTGGGAAGGCACGAACCAGGTGCACCGGCAATTGATCGGCCGCAGTTTTCTCACCAAACGAGGTTGAACCATGAATCAAGTCAGAACCGTAGGCGTGGCCGGCAGCGGCACCATGGGCTCCGGCATCGCCATAGTCGCCGCGCGCGCGGGCATGCATACGCTGGTGTTCGACACCAAGCCGGAAGTGCTGGAGCGCGCGCGCAAGCAGGTCGGCGCATTCTTTGCCAAGTCCGTGCAGCGCGGCAAGCTCACCGAAGGGGAAGTCGAGGAAATACTCGGCCGCATGCAGTTCACCAGCACCATCGCCGACATGCGCGCCTGCGACCTGGTGATCGAAGCCGTGTTCGAAGACCTGAAGGTCAAGCACGTCCTTTTTTCCCAGCTCAACGAAGTGTGCCCGCCGCATACGCTGTTTGCTTCCAACACGTCCACCCTTTCGATCACCGAAATCGCCGCCGGCTCCGGTCGCGACGACCGCTTTGTCGGCATGCACTTCTGCCTGCCGGCCCAGCTGATGAAACTGGTTGAAATGTCGCCCGGCCTGAACACCAGCGAAGAAAGCTTTCAGCAGGCTTGGGCCGCGTGCCAGGCGATGGGACAAAAGCCGGTGCGCACCAAGGACAATCCGGGCTTCATCCTCAATTACTTCCTGGTGCCCTACAACAATGATGCGATCCGCCTGGTCGAAGCCGGCGTCGCCTCGGCGACCGACATCGACATGGCGATCAAGAAGGGACTCGGGTATCCGATGGGGCCGCTTGAATTGCTGGATCTGATCGGACTGGATACGCAGTTGCTGTTGTGCGAAGCCTTGCATGGCGTCACGCATGAGCCGCGCGCGGCCTGCCCGCCGCTGGTCAAGCGCATGATCGCGGCCGGCCATCTGGGCCGCAAGTCCGGGCGCGGTTTCTACAGCTATGAAGGCAATGCCATGTTTGGAGCTTGATACGATGACCATTCACCATCGCGTAATCGTCTGCGGCGAGAGCCGTTCTTTTCCCACCGCGCACAAACTGACCGAAAGCGCCGGCGACACGGCTGAAGTGCTGGTCCTGATCGGAGACCGGGCCGGCGCCGCCCTCAACGATATCGCAGACCGCGCGCGCTATGCCGCGATCCTGGTTGAGCTTGGCAACGAATGCCTGGGCGTGCACACCGGCGAGGGCCGCGGCCGCGAAGGCGGCAATGTGCTGGGCTTCAACCGCTTCCGTCTGGGCGAGGCCGATCCTTCCGACCTGGTTGAACTGGTGCGCCAGCCCGCCACACCGGAATCGGCGATTGCCGCCGCCAAAAGCGTACTGGAAGCGGCCGGCTTGTCGGTTGCCCTATGCGGCGATTTTGCCGGCCGCATCATCGACAGGCTGGTGCGGCCCTACTACAACGCAGCCCTACGCCGCCTCGATGAAGGCCTGGCCACGGCGGATGACATGGATCTCACCTTGCGCCTGGGCCTGGGCTATCCGGAAGGGCCAATCGCCTTGCTGGAAAAGACCGGGCTTGCGCGGCACTTCGAAGTCAGCCGCGATCTGTTTGAAGCCTTGGGCGAAGCAGCCTATGCGCCGGCGCGCCGCGCGCGCGTGGCCGCTGAAAGACAAGGGAAGTAAAGAGAAAAGCGGGCGGGAATGACCCCGCCCCTTGCGCATCCAGCCATCAAACGCCGCAACACTGCATCAGGCGCCGGGTGGCCTGGGACGCTTCGGCTACCATGCGCTGCACCACTTCCGTGGCGGAGGGGATGTCATCGATCAGGGCCGCCGACTGCCCCAGCCAGGCGACGCTGTTGGCCATGTCGCCGCCATCGGTGGCGCGCTCATTGGCATCGGCCCTAACCAGGCTCAACACCTCGTCCTTGCCGGCGCCGCGTTCTTCCATTCCCAGTATCTTTGCGGTCCAGTCATTGGCCAGGGCCCGGCCGGGGGTGCCGATGCTGCGCTTGATCACCACCGTCGCGTCGCTGCCGGAGCGCACCACGGCTTGCTTGTAATTGGGATGGGCGAAGGCTTCCTTGACGGCGATGAAACGGGTGCCGACTTCGACGCCGTCCGCGCCCAGCGCCAGCGCCGCGGCCAGCCCGAAGCCATTGGCGATGCCGCCACCGGCCAGCACCGGAATCGACACCGCTGCACGCACCAGCGGAATGGCGACCAGCGTCGTCAGGTCGCCGCGCCCAATGTGGCCGCCACCTTCATAGCCGACCGTGGCCAGCACATGGGCGCCGGCCTGCTCGGCCTTCTTGGCCTGCTCGGGTCCTGATACCAGGACGAGTATGCGCACCGAGGTGTTTCTCAGTTGCTCGATATAGGGTTTTGGATTGCCGCCGGTGAAGGACACGGCTTCCACCCCCTCTTCGGCCGCAAGATGGATCAGGTGCTCCAGCCGCAGATGGCCGACCGGGAAATTGACGCCGATCGGCCGGCGGGTCAGCTGCCTGGCCTTGCGGATTTCGGCACGCAGGAGTTCCGGTTCTGCCAGGCCTGCCACTGCAATCTGGCCCAGCCCACCGGCTTCCGAAACCGCCGCCGCCAGTTCGGCGCGCGCGATGCGGGCCAGGCCGCCCTGTACGATCGGGTAGCGTATGCCAAGCGCTTCGGTGGCGGCGGTGTCGATGCGCGCCGGCAGTTCAATGCGGGAGTTCATTGGCATGTCTTCCTTGCCTCAAGCAGCGACATATTTGAGCCAGCGGCCGCCGTCGACCACCATGTTTTCGCCGGTCATGTAGGCCCCCAGGTCCGAGGCCAGGTAGACGGCGGCATTGGCGATATCGGACTTCTTGCCGAAGCGGCCAAGCGCGGTTTTCTTGCGTTCCAGCTCATCGCGGCCGGTATCGAAATACATGCGCTTGACGCCTTCGGTGTCGCCGATCGGGCCCGGTGAAATGGTGTTGACGCGGATCTGGTCATCCCCCCACTCGACTGCCAGCGTGCGCGACAGCGAGAGAATGCCGGCTTTGGCGGCGGCGGCGTGGGCCGCTCCCGGCCAGCCGGTGACGCCCAGCATGGTGATGATGCTGATGATGGAGCCACCGAACTGCGAACGCTTCAAATGTTCATAGGCGGCCAGGCAGCCGTAGAAGCTTCCGTTCAGATCGATATCGATGACGGTGCGCCATCCTTTCGGCGTCAGTCCGGCGGTCGGGCAATGGAAATTGCCTGCGGCATTGTTGATGAGCACATCGAGCGATCCGAAGGAATCCACCGTAGCGTCGATCGCCGCTTTCACCTGATCGAACTCGCGCACGTCGGTGACGAAAGTGGCGACACGGATGCCCTGCGCGCTCAATTCCTCGCGCGCCTGGTTCAGCCGTTCTTCATTGCGGCTGGCCAGCACGACCGTGGCGCCCAGGCGTCCGTAGGTGCTTGCGATTTCAAAGCCGATATCGCCGGCGCCGCCGGTGATGAAGGCCACACGGCCTTTCAGGGTGTCTGCTGCAAACATGCGTGGTCTCCGTGGTAGTTGGCACTTGTCTGGCGCCCCGCTGCAAGCGGGTTCGCTCCGGGGTAGGTTTTGCAAGCAACGTGCCAAGTGCAGGCAGGATATTTGGCTCGACTTATGCGTACACGCCGAAGCGCCTGCCGCGGCATTTGTGCTTGTCGCAGACACCCGGGTTGATGCCGGTGAATGCAGTGCATACACTCACGCAATCCGAGCGCCGTTTGGCACTGCGCCGGAAGTGGAACGGATCTTGCTGGATTACGATTGAAGGCTGAATGCAGCTTCACCCATTACTGAACGAAAGAGCAATGACTACAGAGCGCGAATCGCCCCCCGGCCTGATGCTGCTGATGCACGACATTCCGGCCGAGATCGACGAAGACTTCAACCGCTGGTATCCCGAGGAGCACTTCCAGGAGCGCCTGGGCGTTCCCGGCATGCGCTCGGTGCGACGCTACCGCGCCATCGGCAGCCAGCCCGCTTACATGATCGTGTACCGCTCGAGCACGATAGAAGACTTCATCTCGCCGGCCTACCGGGAAGTGCTGCAGCGCCCGACCCCGCGCACGCAGCGCATCCTGACTCGCTTCCAGAACGTGGTGCGCGCGGTCTGCCGCGAAACCTGGCGCAACAGCGGCAACGCAATCGGCGGCTCGATGATCGTGGTCCAGTGCAAGGCGATCGACGGCAAGGAAGATGTGGCACGCCGCTACATCAAGGAGCAGCTGGCGCAGAACCTGATCAAGTCCGGATGCATGGTGTCGATGTCGCTGTGCGAATCGGATGCCGAGATCACGTCAAGCTCCAATTCGGAAATCGTGCGGCGCGCGCTGCCGGACCATTATGTGGATTGGGTCTTGCTGGTCGAAGGCTACGATCCGGCCAAACTCTCGCTGGCCTTGCATCGCGAAGTCCTGCAATGCGACAGCCAGCGCAACGGCCTGCTGATGGGCTCGCTCACGCGCTACGAATTGATGTGCGCCCTCCACGCCGACAACAACGGCAGCGGCAAGCGGCGCCCCGCCAAGCAAGGCACTGAACAACACTAAACAGGAGTCATGTGTGGGTCCATTGCAGGGAATACGTATAGTTGAACTGGCCGGGATAGGACCTGGCCCCTTCGCCGCGATGTTGCTGGCCGACCTTGGCGCCACTGTGATTCGAATCGACCGGCCGACACCCAGTGGACTGGGCATCCCCCAGTCGCTCAAAACCAATCTGGTCTTGCGCAATCGCGGCACGATAGAGCTCGACTTGAAAAGCGAGACGGGACGCGAACTCGCGCTGGCGCTGGTGGAACAGGCCGATGGCCTGATCGAGGGCTTTCGTCCCGGCGTCACCGAGCGCCTCGGCCTGGGACCAGAGCCATGCCTGGCGCGCAATGCGCGCCTGGTCTATGGACGCATGACGGGTTGGGGACAGGATGGACCGCTGGCGCTGGCCGCCGGCCATGACTTGAACTACATCGCCGTAACCGGCGTGCTGGACGCCATCGGCCGCGCCGGCGCAGCGCCCACCCCGCCCCTCAATCTGGTAGGCGACTACGGCGGCGGTGCGCTCTACCTGGCGCTGGGCATGCTGGCCGGCATCCTGCATGCCCGAAGCTCCGGCCAGGGGCAGGTGGTGGATGCCGCGATTGTCGATGGCACGGCGTCCCTGGCCACGGCCCTGTTTGGAGCGCTGGCCGCCGGCATGCTGGGCGAACGCGGCACCAATGTGCTGGACAGCGGCGCACCGTATTACGAGACCTACCAGTGCGCCGACGGCAAATGGATTTCGGTGGCGCCCATCGAAGCCAAATTCCATGCCGAACTCTGCCAACGCATGGAAATCGATCCGGCTGAACTGGGCCAGCAAAACGACCGTGCGGCCTGGCCGCAAGCCAAGCGCATATTCGCTGCGCGCTTCAAGCAGCGCACCCGCGACGAATGGTGCGCGCTGCTGGAAGGTAGCGATGCCTGCGTGGCCGCGGTGATGAGCCCGGCCGAGGCGCCCACGCATGCCCATCTGGCGGCACGCAACACCTTCATCACGGTCGACGGCATCGTCCAGCCGGCTCCCGCACCACGCTTTTCGCAAACGCCGGCGCAAAAACCGGTCGGCCCGAAAGAACCGGATGCCGCAACGACCCGGGACCAGCTGCAGGACTGGCTTGGCACGCAACAGGCCGCGCACTGGTCTTCCCGGCTCGGCTTGTAGCGGCGCAGATTGTCTCCTTCCAGTACCTACTGCTGAGAGGTTTGCCCATGCCTCGCCCCGAGGCATGGGCTATTTTTTTATCGGATGAATACGATGACTGAAGTCATGACGAGCAAAGAGCCGACCGGCCAAGCGAACTTGCGGGTTGGCATCGTGGGTGCGGGAAGTATCGGGGTGGCCTTTGCCATCGTCTTCGCCCGGGCCGGCGCCGCAGTCCGGATCCAGGATCCGGATCCGGCTCGCCGTGAAGCGGTGGCAGCGGAAATGCGCGATCGCCTGGCGGCCTTGCAGGAATTCGGTTTGGTGGATGAAGCGATTCCCCACATCGTGGGCCGCATGGAGCCGGTCGAAACCCTGGAGGCGGTGTGCGCTGAGTCCGACCTGGTGATCGAGTGTGCGCCGGAGCGCTTGGAGATCAAGCTTCCCCTGTTCCAGGCGATCGACCGCGCAGCGCCCGCACAGGCGATTCTGGTCAGCGCCTCGTCCGCCATCACCATGTCGAAAATCGCGAATGGCTTGCCCGGCCGCTCGCGCTGCCTGATTGCGCACCCGGGCAACCCGCCCTATCTGATTCCCGTGATCGAGCTGGTGCCGGCGCCGTTCACGGATGAGGCGGCGATCGAGCGTGCGCATGTGATGTTTGCAGCCGCCGGCATGTCGCCGGTCGTGGTGAGGCGTGAAGCGGAGGGATTCATCTTCAACCGCCTGCAAGGCGCCGTCCTGCGCGAAGCATACTGCCTGGTGCGCGATGGCGTGGCCTCGGTGGAAGACATCGACCGCGTGATGCGAGACGGCGTGGGCATGCGGTGGTCCGTGATCGGCCCCTTCGAAACGGCGGACCTCAATACCCGGGGCGGTATTGCTTCCCACGCCGAGAAAATGGGACCGGCCTACGCGCGCATGGGCCGGGAACGCGGGCAGAACGATCCGTGGACGCCGGAGCTGGTGGCGGCGGTGGAGCGGCAGCGGCGTGCGCTTCTTCCGCTTTCGCAATGGGAGCAAAGGGTCGCCTGGCGCGACCGGCGACTCATGTCGCTGGCGAAGCTTCGCAAGAACGCGCGCTGAGCTTGCTCCCGGAAAATTTGCGCCAGTCGGCATCCTTTCTTCATTGAAATTAACGTGGCGCAAAGGGCAAAGCCACCTGAATAGTATCCTGACATCGCTGTCAGGTTTTACATTTTCCCGAGACGACCGGCGCATAGGAGTGAAACGGCATGAGCGCGCGTGAACAGATCGAATCGACACTCCAGGAGCTGCCGGGCATGCGTGCCGTGCCGGATGCGGCGGACTTGCTGGGGCAGATAGTCAATGCACGGGCGCGGGCTCAGGGTCCGCTTTGCTTTGAAGGCGAAATTCCCCTGTTCGTCGAGTGCGCCCTTGATCAACTGCATGGCAGCGTCCATTCCTGCGCACTGCGTGCACGAATGGAAGGCTGGACGCAAGGGATCAGCAGCTATGTGACCCTGCGCGATGGCCAGGTACATGTGGTGCTGCTGTACCGAATCCGGGGACGAACGCTTGAGGTGGTCAATGAAGTGTTCTCCCTCAATGCATATGACATCGCGGCTTTCGCCGAGCACATGCTGGCGCGCTATCGCCACGTGGCGGTGATACGCATGCGCTCCATCGACACCGACCTGGCCTTGCTGCGCATGCCCATGCTGAAGCTGGCGGCCGGGCGCGATACCGTGGTCGAACTGGCGACAGACCGGCAAAGCTGCTGGAACTCCCTGGATAAAACCACCCGCCAGAACATCAAGTATTTCCGCAACAAGCTGGCGCGCGAAAAGGGGGAATTCTCGCTCCTGGTCCAGGAAGGGCCGGACCTCACGCGCGCCGCCTTTGACGAAGTGCTTGCCCTGCATC
>JAEVZY010000201.1 GCA_023392035.1 Pseudomonadota bacterium
GTGCCACGGCTGCTGCGGACGCCTCCGCCACGGCAGCTCAGGCCAGCGCGCCGGCCGCAGCAGTGGCGGCTGCACCTGCTGCCGTGCCGCCCAAGCCGGTCAAGCCCAAGCTGGTGGTGCCGCCTCCGCCGCCACCGCCCACGCTGATGGAAGAACTGCTCGACAACCCGATGGTGCTGGGCGCCGGCGCCCTGGTGCTGGCCGGTCTGGCCGGGCTGGGCATCCGCATCGGCCGCCAGCGGCGCGAACAGAAGAAGAGCATGAGCGATTCCGTGCTTACGTCCGATTCCCAATTGGCCACCAACACGCTGTTCGGCACCAGCGGCGGCCAGAGCGTGGATACCAGCAGTGTCTTCAATTCCAGCTTCACGCCTTCGGCCAGCCAGCTCGATACCAATGAAGTCGATCCGGTGGCCGAGGCCGATGTGTACATTGCCTACGGTCGCGATGCCCAGGCCGAGGAAATCCTGAAGGAAGCGCTGCGCACCCAACCCGAAAGGCACGCGGTGCGCCTGAAGCTGCTGGAAATCTATGCCAGCCGCAAAGACCTGCGCGCCTTCGATACCGTGGCCAGCGAGTTGTACAGCATGACCAAGGGCGAATGCCCGGAATGGCCGCAAGCGGCCGAGCTGGGCGCGGCGGTCGATCCCGGCAATCCCCTGTACGCCAATGCCAAGCCGAAAGCGCCGCTGGCGGCCAGCAACGAGTCGGCCGACGAGCTGGATCTGGACGCCTTGCTCAACACCACCACCGGCGGCAACGAGCCCAGGACCCAGGCACCGGCGGCCCAAGCCAATCCTGATTTTGACGATGCGCCGGCTGAGATTCCGGTCCTCGCCCAGGAAGAGCCGGCCACGGACGACGGCAACAGCATGGATTTCTCCCTGGACGCCGATGCCACTGCGGCACCCAAGGCGCAGCCGCTCGCCGCACTGGCCGAGCCGGCACTTGAATCAGCACTTGAAGAAGGCGACGGCAACACCCTGGAATTCGATCTCGACCTCAGCAAGCTGGGCGCACGTGAGCTGACTGCGGAAATGCCGGCTGCTCCGGCCCCAGCCGTGCCGCAGCCGCAAGCCGCGGCCGCCCCGGCCGCCAATCCCGCGCTCGATTTCAATTTCGACCTGATCAAACCGCCGACCGCGCCCGCCGCGGCCGACTCGCTTGCGCAAGACCTGGCCGAAACCGAAGAGCTGGAACTGAGCCTGCCCGCTCTGGACGCCGAAGCCGCGCCCGCACTCGACGCGCAAAGCGCCAGCCCGGTCACGCCGGTACCGGCCCAGCCGCTCGACTTCGACATGGGCGCGCTCAATCTCGATCTGGATACGCCGCCCGCGGCCGGCACCGGCCTGCCCGATCTGGCCGGCAACACCAGCGCCGGCAATCCGGAAATGGCCACCAAGCTCGATCTGGCCATGGCTTACCAGGAGATCGGCGACCTGGAGGGCGCCCGCGAATTGCTGGACGAAGTGCTCAAGGGCGGCAGCGCCGAGCAAGCCGACAAGGCGCAATCCCTGCTCGAAAAGCTGGCCTGATTTTCTACCGGCCTGCCAGACAAACGTGCTCTCCTTCGGGAAGCACGTTTGTTTTTTTTGGCGAATCTGTCATGCTGCGGCCCTTGTCATGCAGACGCAGTGAGAGCAGCTTTGAAACGCATAGTCCTGGGAATCGAATACGACGGATCGCCGTGGAAAGGCTGGCAAACCCAGCCCTCGCGCAATGCCGTCCAGGACGTGCTGGAAGCCGCCATGGCGCGTTTTTGCGGACAGCAGATCGGCACCCATTGCGCCGGACGCACCGACGCCGGCGTGCATGCGCTGGAACAGGTGGTGCATTTCGACACCGAACTTGCGCGCGCCGATGTGTCCTGGGTGCGCGGCCTGAACAGCTACCTGCCGCCCAGCATCGCCGTGCGCTGGGCCGCCCAGTTTGCCCATCCGCAAGGCGAAGCCTTCCATGCGCGCTATGGCGCCACCGGTCGCAGCTATCACTATGTGGTCTACAACAGCCCGGTGCGTTCGCCCTTGTTGCAGGGCAGGGTGGGTTGGGTGTTTCGGCCGCTGGATGCGCAGCGCATGCATGAGGCCGCGCAGCATCTGGTCGGCACCCATGATTTTTCCGCCTTTCGCGCCGCCGAATGCCAGTCGCGCTCGCCCGAGCGCGACATGCATGAAGTGCGGGTGGTGCGCCATGGCGAGCTGGTGGTGTTCACGCTGCGCGCCAATGCCTTCCTGCATCACATGGTGCGCAATATCGTCGGTTCGCTGGTCCAGGTCGGCACCGGCGCCCGTCCCATCGACTGGCCGCATGAGTTGCTGGTTGGGCGCGATCGCCGCCTGGCCGCACCCACCTTCGCGCCCGATGGTTTGTACCTGGCGCGGGTCGACTACGATGCGCAATGGGACTTGCCGCGCCAGCCGGCCGCCGGCCCGCTCGGATTGCTTTTGCCGTGAGCCTTACGATCATGAATGCACAAGATTCGAACCTGCCACATCGCACCCGCATCAAGCTGTGCGGCCTGTCGCAGCCGCAAGATGTGGCCGTGGCCGTCGCCTGCGGGGCCGATGCCATCGGCCTGGTCTTCTATGAGAAAAGTCCGCGTCACGTGGAGATCGAGCAGGCGCGCGCGCTGCTGACCGGCTTGCCGCCTTATGTCAGCGCCATTGGCCTGTTCGTCAACGCCGGCCTGGATGAGGTGCGGCAGGTGCTCTCGCGCGTGCCCTTGTCCGGCCTGCAATTCCATGGCGATGAAACGCCGGGGCAATGCGCCGCGATTGCCGATGCAGTGTCCCGTCCTTTTACGCGCGCCTTGCGCATCAAGCCGGAAATGCAGGCGAACGATTTGCTAGAATACGAGCGGGCTTGCCTTGCGGCGAGCCCGCATTTTTCTGGATTGCTGCTCGACACCTGGGTCGACGCCTATGGCGGCAGCGGAAAGGTCTTCGATTGGTCTCTCGTCCCAAAAGAACTCGCGCCTCGCGTCGTTTTGAGTGGTGGGTTGAACGCACTCAACGTCACTGAAGCCGTGACCCGCGTGCGCCCGCACGCGGTCGATGTCAGCAGCGGCATCGAACGCGAAAAGGGCATCAAGGATGCCGGCAAGATGCGCGACTTCGTGCGCGCCGTGCGCGCCGCCGATGCTGCCATCGATGCGCCTCTTGCCTGAACCAGACCAGACATTGCAGAAGGACCCATCATGAAAGAATTCAGCCCTCTCGCCGGCCACGGCGAGCGTCATCCATTGGAAGAGATGGCGCTTTATCAAACCGCCAGCTATCGCATGCCCGACAGCCGCGGCCACTTCGGCCCCTGGGGCGGCAGCTTCGCTTCCGAAACCCTGACCCACGCTTTGCAGGAATTGAAGCAAGCCTACGCGCACTACAGTCGCGATCCGGAGTTCCTGGCCGAATTCCGCTATGAACTGAAGCATTTCGTCGGCCGTCCCAGCCCGATCTACCACGCCCGCCGCTGGTCCGAGATGATGGGCGGCGCGCAAATCTACTTCAAGCGCGAAGACCTGAACCACACCGGCGCCCACAAGGTGAACAACGTCATGGGCCAGGCGCTGTTGGCCAAGCGCATGGGCAAGCCGCGCGTGATCGCCGAAACCGGCGCCGGCCAGCATGGCGTGGCCACCGCCACCATCTGCGCCCGCTTCGGCCTGGAATGCGTGGTCTACATGGGCAGCGAAGACACTCGCCGTCAATTGCAGAACGTGTACCGCATGGGCCTTTTGGGCGCGAAAGTGGTGCCGGTGGAATCCGGCTCCAAGACCCTCAAGGACGCCTTGAACGAAGCCATGCGCGACTGGGTCACCAATGTGGAAAACACTTTCTACATCATCGGCACCGTGGCCGGTCCGCATCCGTATCCGATGATGGTGCGCGATTTCCAGTCCGTGATCGGCCAGGAATGCCGGGTGCAGATGCCCGAGCTGACCGGCCGCCAGCCGGATTACGTGATGGCATGTGTGGGCGGCGGCTCCAATGCCATGGGCATTTTCTATCCCTATGTGGAAGAGAAGGGCGTGCAGCTGATCGGCGTCGAGCCGGCCGGCGAGGGCCTGGAAACCGGCCGCCATGCGGCGTCGCTTCTGGCCGGCACGCCCGGCGTGCTGCATGGCAACCGCACCTATCTGCTGCAGGACAAGAACGGGCAGGTGATCGAGACCCATTCGGTGTCGGCCGGCCTGGATTATCCGGGCGTGGGTCCGGAACATGCCTACCTGAAAGACATCGGCCGCGCCCAGTATGTGTCGGTGACCGACGAGGAAGCGGTGGCGGCTTTCCATACCTGCTGCCGCATTGAAGGCATCATCCCGGCGCTGGAATCGAGCCACGCGCTGGCCTATGCCGCCAAGCTGGCCGCGACCTTGCCCAAGGATAAAACCATCCTGGTCAATCTTTCCGGGCGCGGCGACAAGGACATGCACTCCGTGCAGGAATATGACAAGGCGCATTCGGGCAAGGCCGGCGCATAACAACAAGAGGCAGACATGTCACGAATCGCTCCCACTTTGGCCGCGCTGGCGGCACAGGGCAAGAAGGCCTTGATTCCTTTCGTCACCGCAGGCGATCCCGATCCGGCGCTCACGGTGCCGCTGATGCATGCGCTGGTCGAGGCCGGCGCCGACATTCTCGAACTTGGCGTGCCGTTTTCCGATCCCATGGCGGAAGGGCCGGTGATCCAGCGCGCTTGCGAACGGGCGCTGAAGTTCAATGTTTCCATCCACGACGTGTTGGACTATGTGCGCCAGTTTCGCCAGACCAATACCAGCACGCCGGTGGTGCTGATGGGCTATGCCAATCCGATCGAGCACATGGGCCAGCAGAATTTCATTGCCGCAGCCAAGGCAGCGGGAGTGGATGCCACCATCGTGGTCGACTATCCGCCCGAGGAATGCGAAGAGTATTCGCAGGCCATGCATGAAAACGGCATGGACACCATCTTCCTGCTGGCGCCGACGTCCACCGAAGAGCGCATGGCCCAGGTCGGACAGTGGGGCAGCGGCTTTTGCTATTACGTCTCGCTCAAGGGCGTGACGGGCGCGGCCAATATCGACCTGCAGGAAGTGGCGGAGCGCATCGCCGCCGTCAAGAAGCATGTCAGCCTGCCGATCGGCGTCGGCTTCGGCATTCGCGACGGCGCCACCGCCAAGGCGGTGGCCAGCGTGGCGGATGCGGTGGTGATCGGCAGCCGCATCATCCAGGAGATGGAAAACCATCCCAAGGACCAGGCCGTGGCCGCGGCCGCGGGCTTTTTGCGCACGATAAGGCAGGCGCTGGACGGCAAGTAAGACCGCGATGGCGAGCTTGCCGAACAAGCGCTGAACATTTGATCGTTTGAACAAGGCATATCTCGCCATCGCGCCCGCTGCTACAATCGCGGTCGCCGCAACATTCCGAACAGGACACGAGGTCACCATGAGCTGGCTTGAAAAATTGCTTCCCCCGCGCATTCAGCGCTCCGACGCCACCCAACGCCGTTCGGTGCCGGAAGGTCTCTGGCTCAAGTGCCCCTCCTGCGAAGCGGTGCTGTATCGCACCGACCTGGAAACCAATCTGCATGTCTGTCCCAAGTGCGACCACCACATGCGCATCCGCGCCCGCGAGCGCCTGGACGCCTTGCTGGACGCCGAAGGCCGTTACGAGATCGGGCAGGAAGTGCTGCCGGTCGACACCCTCAAGTTCAAGGACAGCAAGAAATATCCGGACCGCCTGAAGGACGCCATCGAAACCACGGATGAAACCGATGCGCTGGTGGTGATGGGCGGCTCGATCCGCGCCCTGCCGGTGGTGGTGGCCTGCTTCGAGTTCGAATTCATGGGCGGCTCCATGGGCTCGGTGGTCGGCGAGCGTTTCGTGCGCGGCGCGAAGGCCGCGCTGGAGCAGAAGGTGCCC
>JAEVZY010000388.1 GCA_023392035.1 Pseudomonadota bacterium
GACCCAGGTCCTGACCCGGGCCAAGACGGGCATGGAACAGATGCACCGCGCCAAAGCCGAACTGCAGGAGCAATTGCAGGCGGCGCAGGAGCAGGCCAGGTCTGCGGCGCAAGCGCTGGAACATGCGCAGGCGCAGGCGCAGGACCTGCGCGCCCTGCTTTCCCAGCGTTCATCTTCGGCGGCGCGCATTGCCGGCGAGGCGGCACGCCTGGGCCAACTCTCCGCCACTTTCGAACGCTGGCATGAGCAGCTAAATGTGCTGCTGGCGCAAAACCGCGAGATGCACATGCAGAGCGACGAGTTGCGCTCGATTGCCCGACACGTGGTGATGGTCTCGCTCAACGCATCCATCGAAGCCGCGCGCGCCGGCCAGGCCGGTCGCGGCTTTGCCATGGTGGCGGCCGAAGTGCGCACCCTCGCCAATCGCGCCGAAGTGCTGTCGCGTGATTACAGGGACAGCCTCAACCGCAACGATCTGCTGACCACCGCCGCCTTCCAGGACATCCAGGCCGGCGGCAAGATGATCCTGGCGACATTGGCTTCGATTGAATCCACCGCGCGCGCGTTGCAGTCGGCACCGCTGCAATTGGTGAAGGTGGCCGCATGATCAGCGAACGTGCCGCATCCAGCCTGCGTTCAGCCTTGCACAAGGCCGGCCGGCTGCGTCTGGTTCAGCGCCCGGACGGGGATCAGGTCAACATCTCCGGCGTACCGGCGCAGGAGCTGTTGGCCTGCGCCCCGGACGCGGTGCTGATCACCATTTCCTCGCTCAGCTTTCACCTGCTGGTGCTCCTGGGTGTGCACGATAGCGAGGCGGCGCGCGCCTATTTCGGCGAAGACGCATTCGGTGAAATCGCCAACCTGACCTGCGGCGTCATCGGCCAGGAATTGCAGCAGGTCTTTCCCGACCTCGGCATGTCCACGCCCGCCACCATCAGCGGCGCCAGCCTGCCGCATCTGCCTTCATTGCAGCCCTTGCTGCTGGATGGCTGCCGCATGGAGATCAATGACAGCGTGCAGGTGAGCGCGCTGCTTTGCCTGCTGGGCGCGGGCGACATCGATTTTCAGCTCGAGGTGCAGGAAGAAGACCTTGCCTGCAGCGGCGAGCTTGAACTTTTTTGAATTGCATTCTTCACGGAGTAACTATGGCGAAGATATTGGTAGTGGATGATTCCGGCACCGTGCGCGAGGAAGTCGCCGGCTTTTTGCGCAAGCAGGGCTTTGATACCAACGTGGCGGTGGATGGCATGGATGGCTTGTCCAAACTGCGCGCCGACCCCGGCGTGCGGCTGGTCGTGTGCGACGTCAACATGCCCAACATGGACGGCCTGACCATGGTGGAGAAAGTGCGCAAGGACTTGGGAAATTCGACTGTGAACGTGGTGATGTTGACCACCGAAAGCAGCCCGGCGATGAAGGAGCGCGGGCGCGCGGCGGGCGTGAAGGGCTGGATCGTGAAGCCCTTCAAAGGGGAGGCGGTGTTGGAGGCGTTTCGGAAGTTGGTGGGTTGATTTCTGCGGCCGGCGGCGGCCTCCGGTTCAGGGGTGTGCCAGACGCCCTAACTCGTGATCTCTCTGATTTTCTTCGCCAGACCCTCTACAAGGGAATCTTGCCCCTCAAGACTTAATCCAATAAAGGACTTCGATTCGAGTGTAATAAGTTCCGTGCACGCCCAGCCGCTTCGCTCATCATGGGCGCCTCCAATCACTGTTATCACTTGACGTCAGTGTTCAAGATGAGAGCGCGACGCCTTTTGCATGTCCTGCATTACACGGTCAAGAAATCTGAGCATCTCCAATGAATCGAGGAAGCGGCCCCGATGACCTCGAACCGGTAACTGAAATGGCTTCCCATCTTTCGTTTTCAGTTGCAGCCTTTCGCTTTCCTTACCATCCGGCAGCATGACTTCAGCCAGCTCATCAAATCGAAGACTAGTTACTTGATCTCGTTCGAACCAAGCCAAACCATTTTCAAATATCCAAATGACATCGTTCTGTACGTCAGAGTTTCTATAGCGACCAATAGGCGTACCAAGATTCACATCGGATAAACTGGACGGTCGATCTTGTGCAAGATCTATGGCTTGGTAGTTGCCAAGCTGAGTCAGAATGCGTTTCGCTCGGATAGAAGTGTCCATCTTTTATCTCAACGGAATTGTGATTGAATCAGTTGCGCCGTTCGAAGTGAGCCCATAGCGCCGTTCCAAGACCCTGTACAGGCGCTCATTCGCAATTGTGCCCTCTATCCGCAATGTCGTTGCCCCATTTGCTTTGGCAGTTTCCACCATGTTGCCTACTACCTGCAATGGGTTCTCTATCTCACCGCGAATCATATCGACTCGCATAGTTGCGACTCCATCCTTAACCACAAGAGATCCGTGTAGCTCTTGAACAAGGCCCTTAACGCCTAAATCGGATGGCGTAAGCTCTCTTGAAAAATTTGCTGCACTTTTCGCCGTACCCGCGGCGACATTGGCAACATCGCCGGCAACCAAACCCGCCCCAGCCTTGGCGGTGATCGCCACCATTTTCGTGACGCCTGCTGCGGCCGTGCCCAGCGCAACGATGTCCACCGCCAGGCGGCCCGCTTCCACGCCTGCCGTGACGCTGCCGTCAAAACCACCGTCGTTATACGCACGGGTCAGGGTATCGATGCGTTGCTGGTAGTCGGCAACGACTGCTTCGCCCATTTTTTCCCGGAATTGCGGGTCGCTCACAATCGCTTTGAGCGCTGCCAGCGTTTCGGGCAGGTTCTTGACCATGTCGACCATTGCTGCAGCCTGTTCCACGCCTTGCAGGCCAATGCCGCCACCCACGCCTACCAGTAGTCCGGCATTCTGCTTTGCATTGGTGAGGGAATACTTGAGATAGGTGCCGGACGTGCATGCCAGGGTCTTGCAGGC
>JAEVZY010000005.1 GCA_023392035.1 Pseudomonadota bacterium
CCGCCGCGCGCCACCGTGGAAGCGCGCCTGGCGCGGCCCTTCTACAAGGTGGAAGTGGTGATGACGGCCGCCCTCAAACAGGCCTGAGCCCGGGCGCCGGCCTTCCGCACGCGTGCTGCACCTCGTCAATTCCAATCACCCGGAAGCCTTGCGCGACGCGCTCCTGCGTCGCCTGGCCAGCCAGGGACCGGCCGATCCCTTCGCTGCCTTGCAAGTGGTCGTGCCCAGCATCGCCCAGCGCAGCTTCGTGCAGCAGGGCATGGCCGATGCCCTGGGCGTGTGCGCCAATGTGCAGTTCTCCTTCCTGGCCCAATGGCTGTGGGCGCAGGCGGCACGCCTGTTGCCGGTGGCGGCGGTGTCGCCGCTGGATGCGCAAAGCCTGGCCTGGCGCATCTACGCCGCGCTGTCCGAGCGCGCGCTGGTGAGCCGGCATCCGCGCCTGGCGGCCTGGCTGGCGCAAGCCGATCCGGCCATGCAGTACGAACTGGCGCAAGCGGTGGCAGCCCTGTTCGACAAATACGCAACCTATCGGCCGCAATGGGTGGAAGCCTGGCTGCGCGGCGAAGACGCCCATCTCGGCCCGGCAGGGGAGCGGGACGATGTGATGCAAGACCAGGCCTGGCAGCGCGCGCTGTGGCAGCGCCTGGCGCAAGAGCTCGGCTTGCCGGCACGCCATCCCTTCGCCGAATTCCAGGATGCATTGGCGCGCATCGATCTGACCGGACTGGCGCAGCTGCCGCAGCAAGTGCATGTGTTCGGCCTGCCCACCGTGCCGCCGGTCTACCTGGATGCCCTGATCGCGCTGTCGGCGCATGTCGAGGTCCATCTCTATCTGCACAATCCCTGTCGCGACTACTGGTTCGACATCGTCGATCCGCGTCGCCTGTCCTGGCTGGCCGCGCGCGGGCGCGACCAATACCTGGAAGTGGGCAATCGATTGCTGGCGATGTGGGGCCGGCAGTCGCGCGGCTTCCTGGAGCAATTGCTGAACAAGGCGGCGCCGGCCAGCGATGAAGAAGCCTTTGTCGAGCACCTGCAGCCCAGCCTGCTGGGTTGCCTGCAGTCCGCCATATTGGACATGCAGGAGATCGAGCCCGGCAGCGCCGCCGGCATGGCCGCCGACGGCAGCATCAGCTTTCACAGTTGCCACACCCTGGCGCGCGAACTGGAAGTCCTGCACGACCAATTGCTGGCCGTCTTCAACGACCCGCAGGATCCGCTGCGGCCCTCGCGCGTGCTGGTGCTGCTGCCCGATCTGGAACAGGCCGCGCCGCTGGTGGATGCAGTCTTCGGCAGCGCCGCCGGCGCGCGCCATATTCCGTATCGCATCACCGGCCGTCCGGCCAGCAGCGCCAATCCGGTGGCGGCTGCCTTGCTGGAAGTGCTGGCTCTGGCCGGCACCCGGCATTACGCCAGCCAGGTTTATGGCTTGCTGCAAAACCCGCTGGTGGCGGCGGCCTTCGGCATCGATGCGCAGGAGCAGGAAGTCATTCTCGGCTGGCTGGCGCAAACCCGCACCCACTGGGGGCTGGATGGCGAACAGCGCCAGCACTTCGGCGCGCCCGGCGCCCAGCGCCACAGCTTTGAAGCAGGCCTGTCGCGCCTGTACCTGGGCTATGCCTTGCCGGCCGAAGTGGAGAGCCCCTGCGCCGGCTTGCTGGCCGCCGGCAATGTCGAAGGCGAACACAGCCGCATCCTGGCCGCGCTCGACTACTTTGTGGAGCGCCTGGCGCACTGGGATCAGGTGCTGGCGGTGCCGGCGCCGCCCGCGCAATGGCGCGAGCGCCTGCTGGGCCTGTTGGAGCAGTTCGTGCGCGCCGGCGGCGAACAACTGGAAGACCTGGGCGCCACCCGCGCCGCCATCCTGCAACTGACGCAGGGCATGCAGGCGGTCGGCGAGCTCGCCTTGCCGCTGCCGGTATTGCGCTCCGCGCTCAAGGATGCGCTGGGCGAAACCACGCGCGGCGGCGCGCCCACCGGCAGCGTCACCTTCGCCGCCATGTCCAGCCTGCGCGGCCTGCCGTTCGACATGGTGTGCATGCTGGGCCTGGCCGATGGCGCTTTCCCCGGCCTGAACCGCGCGTCCGAGTTCGACCTCATGCGCCATAGTCGCCTGCCCGGCGACCGCGACCGCCGCGAAGAGGAACGCAATCTGTTTCTCGATCTGCTGCTGGCCGCGCGCAAGAAGCTCTACCTCAGCTATACCGGCCGCAGCGTGCGCGACAATGCCGCGCTGCCGCCTTCGGTGCTGGTATCCGATCTGCTGGATGTGCTGGTCGAAGCCTGCGCCGCCGATCCCGCCAGCCGCAGCAGCCGCCAGGCCGCACGCGCGGCGCTGGTGCTGGAACATCCGCTGCAAGCCTTTGCCGAAGCCTATTTCGATGGCCGCAATGCGCGCCTGTTCAGCTATCACACGGATTACTGCCAGGCCTTGCTGGCGCGTGTGCAAGCCGATGCTGGCGATGAGGGCGGGGCGCGCTTCTTTGCCGAACCCTTGCCGGCCACGGATGAAGAACATCGGCGCCTCAGTGCCGACAGCCTGCTCGAATTTTTCCGGCATCCGGCGCGCTATCTGCTGCGCCATCGGCTGCGCCTGACGCTGCCGGATGAAGCGCCGCAAATCGAAGACGACGAAGCCTTCCTGCCCAATGGCTGGTCGCGCATCGAGCTGGCGCAGCGCCTGTTGCCGCGCCTGTTGGACGGCACAGCGGCCGAGGACTTGCCACAGTTGGCGCGCGCCGGCCTTGAATTTCCCGCCGGCGCCTTGGGCGAACTGCTGCTGCAGGACGAGCTGGCGCAACTGCAGGACTTTGCCGACCGCCTGGCGCCCGAGCTGGCCGCGCCGCTGCTGCCGCCAGTCAGCTTCAGTCTGAGCTTCAAATTCGATGATGAAGACTGGCTGCTCGAAGGCGCGCTCTCCGAGTTGCGCGCCGGCGGCCTGGTGCGCTATCGCTACGGCGACCTGCGCGCCGGCGACTATCTGGCGGCCTGGATCCAGCACCTGGTGCTCAATTGCTGCGCGGTCGAGAATCCCACCACGCAGTGGATCGCGCGCGACCAGCGCATCCGCCTGCAGCCGGTGCCCGATGCCCATGACAAGCTGTCCGAATTGCTGGCGCTGCTGCGCCAAGGTTTGCGCGCACCCCTGCATTTTTATCCGCGCGCGGCCTGGGCCTATGTGGAAAGCGAAGGCAATCCGGAACGCGCGCGCAGCGTCTGGGAAGGCAGCGACTTCGCACCCGGCGAAGGCGAAGACCCGGCCTGGCAGCTGGCCCTGCGCGGCCTGCAAGCGCTGGACGCGGCCTTCTTCGAACATGCCAAAGCCGTGTTCGGCCCCATGCTGGAAGTCCTGAGCGTGGAGCAAGCATGAAGCCAGCCACCCAGTTCGACCTGCTGGCCGCCAGCCTGGACGAGAAGACCCTGATCGAAGCCTCGGCCGGCACCGGCAAGACCTTCAACATCTCCGGCCTTTACCTGCGTCTGCTGCTGGAAAAAGACTGCCAGGTTGACCAGATCCTGGTGGTGACCTTCACCAAGGCCGCCACCGCCGAGCTGCGCGAACGCATCCGCAGCCGCATCGTCGACATGCTGGACGCCCTGCGCGCCGTCCAGGCGGTGAGTGCCAAGCCAGTGGCTGATCCCTTCATCGCGCGCTTGCTGGAGCACTTGCAGTCCCAGGGCCACGCCGGCGAAGACCTGATCAAGAAACTGGACCTGGCGCTGCAATCCTTCGACGAAGCGGCGATCTGCACCATCCACTCCTTCTGCCAGCGCGCCCTGGCCGAATCGCCGTTCGCCGCCGGCATGCCTTTCAGCAGCGAGATCACGCAGGACGACAGCCAGGAACTGGCCGAAGCCGTCAACGATTTCTGGCGCGCGCGCATCAGCACCCAGAGCCATTTGCCGCTGGTGCGCTACCTACTGGAGCGCGGCGATACGCCGCAAAAATACCAGGCCCTGCTGCGTCGCCATGTGGCCAAATCGGGCGTGCGCGTTGAATGGCCGGTCGCCAGCAATGTCGATATCGAGGACTTGCAAGCGCGCATGGCGCAGCTGTTTGCCGACACCCGCGAAGCCTGGCGCAAGGACAGCGCAAACCTGCGCAGCCTGCTGGAAGCGGCCAATCTCAAAGCCACGCACAACGCCGAAAAACTGGCCGAAGCCTTCGCCGAATGCGAGCGCTATTTGCAAGGCGAACCCGCGGGCAAATGCAGCGCCAAGGCCAGGC
>JAEVZY010000106.1 GCA_023392035.1 Pseudomonadota bacterium
GTATTGCCCTGGGTATTGGCCGAGCTGATGGTGGACAGTCCCTCGATGGTGGAGAACTGCTTTTCCATCGGCGTCGCCACCGAGGCCGCCATGATTTCCGGACTGGCGCCGGGCAAGAGCGCGGTCACCTGGATAACCGGCGAATTGTAGGTGGGCAGGGCCGCGATCGGCAGCTTGAAATAGGCGAACCCGCCCAGCACAACCACTGCCAGCGAAAGCAGGATGGTCATGATCGGACGGCGTATGCAGAGTTCGGAAAGGTTCAAGGCGCAGCCCTGGCTGGAATGGTGGGATTCAGACTGAAAAACCGATCAGGCAAGCGATTCAGAGCCGCGTTTCACAGCCGCTTGGCGGGCGAACCCGCGCTGCCGGCGCTGCTTTCCGGCGCGCCTTGCGCCTCGCGCACCTTGACGTTGGGCCGCAGGTTCTGCGCGCCTTCCACCACCACCTTGGTGCCGGGCGCTATGCTTTGGATGGCGGCCAGGCCTTCGTCAATCGACAGCACCTTGATCTTGTGCATCTTGACCGTGCTGTCGGGCTGGATCGCGTACACCACCTTGTCGGTCGGGCCGGTGACCACGGCTTGCGGCGGCACCACCACCACATCCTTCAAGGTGCGCGTGACCAGGCTGACGTTCACATAGGTGCCGGGCCACAGGCGCCGGTCGGCATTCTCGAAACGCGCTTTCATCTTGATGGTGCCGGTCTGGGTATCGGCCGCGTTGTCGATGAAGTAGAGCTTGCCCATGACGGCGCCGCCGGGCAGAGTGACTTTCACCGGCGCTTCGCCGCCGGCATAGCTGGCGCGGATGTTCTGCAATTCGTTTTCGGGCAGCGAGAAGGCAACCGCGATCGGCTCCACCTGGGCAATGGTCAGCATCGGCAAGCCGGTCGGTTGCGCCAGGCTGCCGGCATGCACATTGATCAGACCGATGCGGCCGCTGATGCTGGCCACGATCTTGTTGTAGGAGAGGGTGGCGCTGCTGCCCTCGGCGGCGGCGATATCGGCTTTCAAGGTGCCGCGCAAGCCATCCACCCGGGCGCGCGCGGTATCGACCGCGGCTTGCGCCACAAATTTGCGCGCCAGCAGTTCCTCGTTGCGCTTCAGGTTGGCGATGGCCTCGGTCAGGTCGGCCTTGTCTTTCTCCACCTGGGCGCGGGCCCGTTCGGCATTGGCGCTGTCGACCCGGGTGTCGAGGGTGAACAGCAGTTGCCCGGCCTTTACGTCCTGGCCTTCGCGCACGTGCACTTCACGCACCACGTTTTGCGCTTGCGGGCGCACTTCCACGATATTGAAAGGCACCACATTGCCGTTGGTGCGCGCCACCACCGGGATGTCGCGCTTCTCGGCGATGCCGCTTCTCACGGCCACGCCGGCCCCGGCAGGTTTGGCGGGCGCCTGGGTTTTCTCGGTGCGCAGGGCATAGACGCTGCCGCCGGCAAGGACCAGCACAAGGGCTATCAGGACAAGCTTTTTTACAGATACGGACATGTTGGAAACGCAGGCCGACAATTCATTAGCTATACTAACGGTCACTGAGGATAGCACAGCGACGCCCCGGGAATGACAGGCACTGCTCGGAAGAAAGTGATTGCGGATTTTGACGCCTTGCCGCGCTCGCGGCAACGTGTGGCGCTCTTGATCGGAGAAGTGGCGCGCGAATGGCGATTCCAGATGAACCAGGCCTTGAAGCCGCTGGGATTGTCGCTCTCCACGCGCCAAGTGTTGGTGCAATTGCATCGCAATCCGCCGTCGCTGGCGCAAAGCGAGCTGGCGCGGCGGCTTGGTATAGAAGGCCCGACCCTGGTGCCGCTATTGGACCGGCTGGAGAAGAAGGGCTGGCTCCGGCGCGAGACCGATGCATCGGACAGCCGCCGGAAGCGGGTTTCGCTCACTGCCCGCGGCCAGGCGCAGATTCCGGCGCTGGAAGAGCTGACATTGCGATTACGGCAACGGATGATGCAGGGCATGCAACTGGAAGAAGTGGAACTGGCGGCAGAGCTGTTGCAGAAGATTCGCGACAACATCTTGCGTGACTGAATGCGTGACTGAAGGAGGATTTGCCATGAAGGTCTACCTCACCGCTGTCACGGCCGCGCTCCTGGCCGCAGCCGTACTGATTTCCGCCTGCATGATGAAGTCGGCTACCTTGCTGCATATGTTCAGTTGAGGCGTCCGGCCGTCGGCCGGCCTCCAGCGCGCTAAAGCTTTGGCCGCTCCTGCCGATATCAGGTTCTCGCATCTGATTTTTGGTAGCAGCACCACATGTCATTCCTGAAAGACGCCCGCATCGGGACCCGGCTGGCCTTCGGCTTTTCCCTTGCCCTTCTGTTTTGCATCGCCTCCATTGTGGTCGGCCTGTACCAACTCAATCGCGTGGCGGACGCCACGCGCGAAACCATGGCTTTGCCGCTCAAGAAAGAGCGCCTCACCGCCGACTGGTACCGCAATGTATTCGCCGGCATTCGCCGCACCACTGCCATCGCCAAAAGCAGCGACGACTCGCTGGCAACTTTCTTCAAGGACGATGTCGTGGCCACCAACTCCGCCGACATCCAGAAAGCTTTTGAGAGTCTTTTGTCCAGCGACGCCGAGCGCGAGCTGTTCAAGCGCATCGGCGAGGCCCGCAACCAGTACCTCAAAACACGCGACGGCTCGATGAAGGAAAAGAAGGCCGGCAATGCGGCCGAGGCGCTGCGCATTCTTGAGCAGGAATACGTGCCGGCTGCGCGCAACTACGAAAAGGTGCTGCTGGAGCTGCTGTCCATGCAGCGCGCCGAAATCGATCGCAAGGCGGCCGAGATCGAACAGGCTTATCGGCATGGACGAGACCTGATGATTGCGCTGGGCGTATTGCTGGTACTGACTTGCGTGGGCAGCGCCTGGCTGATCTCGCGCGGCATTACGCGGCCGGTGGGCCGTGCCGCGGAGTTGGCACGCATCGTGGCCAGCGGCGACCTGACTGCCGACATCAGCGTGGAGTCCAAGGACGAAACCGGGCACCTGATGCAGTCGCTCAAAGACATGAACGACAGCCTCGCGCGCATGGTCGGCACGCTCGCCAACGGCACCCACGCCATTGTCAGGGCGGCTGGACAAATCGCCAGCGGCAATCGCGATCTGTCGGCGCGCTCCGAGCAGCAGGCCAGTTCTCTGGAAGAGACCGCTTCGGCGATGGAAGAACTCACCTCCACCGTGCAGCAGAACGCGGCCAATGCGCGTCAAGCCAATGAACTGGCGATCTCGGCTTCAGCCATTGCCAAGCAGGGCGGCCAAGTGGTGGCCGAAGTGGTCACCACCATGCGTGATATTCATTCCGCATCGGGCAAGATTTCCGACATCATCGCCGTGATCGACGGCATCGCCTTCCAGACCAACATCCTGGCGCTGAACGCGGCGGTGGAAGCTGCCCGTGCCGGCGAACAGGGCCGCGGCTTTGCCGTGGTGGCGATGGAAGTGCGCAACCTGGCCAAGCGCAGCGGCGAGGCGGCCAAGGAAATCAAGACGCTGATCAACGATTCGGTCGACAAGGTCGGCGCCGGCACGCGCCTGGTGGACCAGGCCGGACTCACCATGCGCGAAGTGGTGGAGAGCATTCACCGCGTGACCGGCCTGATGGGTGAGATCACCACCGCCAGCAATGAGCAGAGCGCCGGCATTGAGCAAGTGAGCCAAGCCATCGTGCAGATGGAGCAAGCCACCCAGCAGAATGGCGCGCTGGTGGAGCAATCCGCCGCTGCCGCGCACGCCATGCGCGAGCAGGCCGATGCGCTGGCGGAAATCGTCGATCGCTACAAGATTCGCCCGGGAGAAAACGCCGGCAGTCCTGGCGTCTCGCGCCTGGCGGCCTAGAGCAGCGCCAGCGTCAGCATCAACAAGGCCAGATAGCTGAGCGCGCAGGGCAGGTTCCAGGCCGCTACGCGCCAGGTGGAGACGCCGGCGTAGCTGCTGACCAGGCCCACGGTGCCGCCGAACGGGCCGCACATATAGGTGAGCAAGGCGCCGCCGGTGAGGGCAATCGCCAGGTGATGCGCCGGAATTCCCAGCAGTTCCGGCCGCAGGGATTCCGCCAGCACGGCAATCGCCACCAGCGGATGCAGGCCGGCCAGGGCTGCCGCCATCGCCACCAGCGGCAGGCTCAGCATGAAGCCGGTCGGTCCCAGCAGGTGATTGAAATCCAGCATGGCCTGGTTCACTTCATGCACATAACCGGAAGTATTCAAGGCACTGGCGAAGAAGCCGCCGGCCAGGAAGATGCAGAACATTTCCGCCATGCGCGGCAGGCGCTGCGCCAGATCCGACAGCGCGGCCGCGGGGAAGCCGCGCCCGTGGCCGATGGCCATGGCCCAGGCCAGCGTGAAGGGGATCAGGGACAGCACGACTGAGGTCACCAGTCCCAGGTGCAAGAGCAGATCCAGCCCGACCGTGATCGCCACCAGCAACAGGATGACGGCGATAAATTGCAGCAGCTTGGCGCGTGCCTGGCGCAATGCCTGCGGCGCCGGCGCGGCGGCAGCCGGCAGGGCCAGATGCGCCTGGCGGTCGAGCAGGGCAAACACCAGCCAACCGGCCAAGAGCGACAGCACGGAGAGGGGCAGCATCACGCCCACCACCGCAAACCAGCTCACCTTCAAGCCGGTAAGAATCGCCGCCAGCACGCCGGAAACCGGCGACCACAGCATGGCCAGCAAATGGCTGCAGGTGATGGAGACGGTGACGAAGCGCGCGCGTTCATTGGCCGGCAAGTCGGCCAGCACCGGCTTCAAGCTGGAAAACATGATGGGGATGGTGGCCATGGTCATGAAGGCGCCGCAGCCGTAGGCCAGCAGGCTGACCAGCCGATTCAGCGCGCCCATGCCGGACAGGCGCCCGGCCAGCAGGGTCGACATCGCATGGCCATAGCCCCCCAGGCGCACCGGCAGCGCCAGCAGCGGCACCAAGCTGAACAGTGCCACCAGATGCGCCATCTGGCCAAAGGATTGCAGCCAAACCATGGGCGGCACCGCGGCCGCCCACAGCATGGTCCCGCCGCTTATCAGGAATGCCAGCGAAAGCACTGCCGCCATGCCGGACAAGGCCGGCAGCGACACCGCCAGCGCGGCGATGGTGGCCAGCGACAGCGCGTGATTGGCCAGCGTCAGTCCCGACAATCGGGCCAGCAGCCAGCACAAAATGACCAGTGCATAACAGCCGGTGCGCAGCCTTGGCAGCACGGCCCGCGGCGCCTGCACGCTGGCCGCGGCCTGGCTCACAAGGCGCCCGGCATGGTGACCCGGCCTTCCTCCACCATGCTGACGCCATCGACTTCGACGCTGCAATCCATCATGGGAATGTCCAGGTGGCAGGGTGTGTGGCGGCTGCCACCGCCTTCCGCGTTGGGGCCGGTGGAAAACATGAAATTGCCCCAGAAGGAGCGCGCATCCATGCCATTGGTCTGGCGTTTGTCATACATGCCCAGCGCCGTCCAGTGCGCGCGCGGATGCAGGCCCCAGCCCAGGTGCGAGACGGCATAGCCTTCCGGGTCCTTGAAGCTTTCCATGTAGTCGCGCAGATAGCGTGCATCGAGGCCGCCGGCAATGTCACGGATGCTGCCGTCGCGGATGGTGAGCGTGATCGGCGTCTGCACATAGGTCTTGAAGGGCAGGATGGTGTCGCCCGGCGCCAGCACGATGGTGCCCTGGGCCGACAATTCATCCGGCCACATGCCGACGAAAGCGCTCGGGCAATGGTCCCAGCGGCCCGGCTCGTCGGCAAAGCCGTATTGCACCAGCAGCTTGTACTGGCCCAGGCGCACCGTCATGTCGCTGCCGGCTTTGGAATGCACCCGCATCGTCTTGGCCTTGGAGAGGATGGCGGCGCCGGCCAGCACCCGTTCGCGTTCGGCGGGGGTGGACATCAGGCGCATGAAGACTTCCGGCGGCTCCTTGACCAGGATGATGCGGGCGCCGGCCGCAAGAATCTCTTCCTGTTCCGAGCCGCGGTACATGCCCATCAAGTCGATCACCAACTGGCTGCGCTTCATCGCTTCCATCGCCGGCAGATTGCCGGTGAGCGCGGTCGGCGCGTAATAGGCGGTGCTCTCGCCGGCCATGCGGGTGATCGGGGCTTCGCCCAATTGCAGGCTCATGCCGCGCGCGCCCAGTTGCGTGATCGCCAGCCTTGCGCAGGCAACGTGATCCGGATGCGATTCCTCGCCCAGCAGCAGGACCACGTTTTCCTGCGGCGTCAGACGGCACAGGTTGAGCAGGGTTTTCCAGGATTCGAGCAATGCGTTGCTGATCGCCATTTTGGCTTCTCCTTATCGGGCGCCTTCATGTCCCAGGGCCAGCGCCACCATGCGGCTGGCCGGATCGCCCAGTTCGGCACGGGCGGAAAAATGATCGACGCCGGGCAGGACGTGCAAGCGCGGCCGGTCGTCCTCGCCGGTCCAGGCCTGCGCCATCTCGCTCGACTGCCGCAGATACTCCTGTCCTTCCTGTTCGCCGACCACGATGGACAGCGGTGCCCACTGCAGGCGCGGCAGCAGGCGCGGGCTGCAGCGCGCCGCTTCTTCCGGTTTGAGCTGCAGGACTTCATTCAGGAAGCACAAGCGTATCGGTTCCAGATCGTAGATGCCGCTGATGGCGCAGACATGGGTCAATGCCGGTGTGCCGGCCATGGCCAGCATCATGGCAGCGATGTGGCCGCCGGCGGAATGGCCCGAGATTGAAATCCGATCGGGCCGACCGCCCCAGGCCTGGATATTGGCGGCCACCCACTGCAGCGCGCGCTGGCATTGCGCCAGCAACTCGCCCATCGTCACCGTGGGCATCAGCGCGTAATTCACCACCACCAGCGTCACCCCATGCGGCACGATGCCATCGGCCACGTAGCTGAAGTCGCGCTTGTCCAGCATGCGCCAATAGCCGCCATGGAAGAACACATGCACCGGCGCATCCGCTTGCGGCGCGCGGAAGATATCCAGCCGCTCGCCGGGATGACTGCCATAGGCCACATCCAGCACGCAGTCGTGCCGGGCGCGGGCGGCGACGCTCCTGGCTTCGTGCTCGGCCAGGAAGGCGGCGAAATCGAAACCGGGCACCTTGTTGCGGTTGTCGTATTCGCCGTCCAGGCCGGCGCGGTCGTAACCGCGGTAAAGAACCTGGCCGCTCACGGCTTGCGTTCCCGCAGCAGGTTGACCAGCTCGGCGGTGGGCATGACGTCGGCGTACTTGCTCGCCATGTCAAACAGGTTCACCTTGTGCGAGGTGGGCGAGCGGTCATACACCGCGTCCTGCGGCACCACCACCTTGTAGTTCATCGAGCAGGCATCCACCACCGTGCCGCGCACGCAGCCGCTGGTGGTGCAGCCGGTGACGACGATGGAATCCGCCTTCAGGCTGACCAGGTAACTCGCCAGCGCGGTGCCGAAGAAGGCGCTGGCGTGGTATTTCGGAATGCAGATGTCGCCTTCGCGCGGCGCGATCTCGCGCACGAATTCATAGCCTTCGCTGGGGATCTCCATCACGCCCGGCACCTTGTCGCCGAACTGGCCGCGATCATGGCTGGCCTTGGGCGCCACATGCGGATAGAGCACCGGCAAGCCAAGGCGACGAAACTGCTCCACCAGTTGCGCGATATGCGGAATGGCGGCCCAGCCCAGTTCGCCGCAACTGGTGGGATATTGGCTGACCGCTTGCTCGATCGGCATGGCCTCGCGGCCCACGGTGCGGTACTGCACGTCGATCACCAGCAGGGCCGGGCGCTGGCCCAGTCCGGTGGGCGTGCCGAAGCCGGCCTGGCGGTACAAGGCCTGTTCGGATGCGGGAATGATGTCGTCCCAGGGACGGGGTGCTTGGCTCATGGCATTCTTCACAGGGCTACAGTGTTGGCGTCATAGCTGAAGAGCCAGTCGTAGCGCTCTTTCATGCTGGCCGCACTCCAGTTTTGATTGACGTAGGGAACGGCGGTATCGAGCTTGGCCAGGGCTTCGTTGTGAAACACGTATTGCATGCCCAGCGAACGGTCCACGGTCTTGGCGCCGCGGGCGGCACGCGCATTGGAATAGCGCTGCAAGGCAAGCGCGGTATCGGTTTCGCCGTATTGCTCCAGGCAGCGCGCCAGCACGCCGGCATCTTCAAAGGCCATGTTCACGCCCTGGCCCAGATACGGCACCATCGAATGGCAGGCGTCGCCCAACAGGGTGACCCGGCCGCGGCTCCACTGCTGCAGCGGCTCGCGGATGAACAGGCCCCACTTGTACAGGGTCTGCGCGTTCTTGATCAGGTCAATGATGTCCTGGTGCCAGCCCTGGAAGTCTTGCAGGCATTCTTCGATGGAGCCCATTTCCGACCAGGACTCCACGGTCCATTCGGTACTCTCCGCCTGGCCCGAGAAAGACACGAACTGCTGGCTGCCCTTGCGCACCGGATAGCTGGTGACATGCGCTGTCGGTCCGACCCAGGTGGAAGCCACCGGCAAGCGATGATGTTCAGCCAGCGCTTCCATCGGGACCAGGCCGCGCCAGGCGAGGGCATTGGTGAAGCGTCCCGGCGAGGGGCCGAAGGCGGCGGCGCGCACCTTGGAGTGCAGGCCATCGGCGCCCACCAGCGCCGTGCCGCGCGCCGTGCGGCCGTCTTCGAATTGCAGCGTCACGCCTGCATCGTCTTGCGTGAAGCCGGACACGCGCGCATTCAGGTGGAAGGCGTCGGGCTTGATGGCCTGCACCGCCTCCACCAGCACCCGGTGCATTTCCGAACGCAGCACCATGATGAGGTTGTGGTCGGTGCCGGTCTGCTGGCTGTACACCGACCAGCTTTGGCCGCTGTCCCACAGGCGCACCACGCGATCGTTGGCATTGGTGTTGATGCTTTCGATGGCGTCTCTCATGCCCAGCGCATTCAGCACCCGGGCGCCATTGGGCGAGACCCACAGGCCCGAACCCAGTTCGCGCAGCTCGGGCGCCTGCTCGTACAGATCGACATCGATGCCGCGTTTCAGCAGCGCCAGGGCAGCGACCAGGCCGCCCATGCCGCCGCCGGCAATCATTACATGTTGCTTGCTCATGCTTTGCCTTCCTCCATGCTGGTGGGGCCGGCAAGACGCCGGGCCACATCCTTGATCGCTTCAATGATCTTCACGTACCCCGTGCAGCGGCAGATATTGCCGCGCAGGTAGTGGCGGATCTGTTCATCGGTGGGTTGCGGAATTTCTGCCAACAGGCTTTTCACCGCCAGCACCATGCCCGGCGTGCAAAAGCCGCATT
>JAEVZY010000170.1 GCA_023392035.1 Pseudomonadota bacterium
GAGCCGAGAAAGCCGGCGCCGCCGGTCACCAGGATGCGTTTGCAGTGTGCTTCCTTCATGCGTTCTCCTTTTCCAGCATGGGCGCGGCCGCGCGCCACACGTCGGCCTCGCTCACCGCGCTGGCGCAGGGGTGATCGTCCAGTGGGCATTCCCTGTGCAGGCAGGGCCGGCATTCGGTTTGCGTCCACAGCACGCGGTGCAGTTCGTGGTCCAGCGGCGACCAGCGCTGCACATTGCTGCCGGAACTGATGACCACCGAAGGCGTGGCCAGCGCCGCCGCCACGTGCGACAAGCCGGTGTCATTGCACACCAGCAGACGGGCGCCGGCCACCAGCGCCGCCAGCGCGCCCAGCGAGGTCTGCCCGGCCAGATTCAAGATTGGCACCCGCGCCGTGGTGGCCAGTTGCGCGCACAGCGCGGCTTCGGCAGCCGAGCCGGTCACCACCACTTGCAAGCCCTGCCCCGCCATGCGCTCGGCCACGGCGGCGAAGCGCTGCACCGGCCAGCGGCGCGAGGGAAAGCGTGCGCCAGGATGGATGCAGACGTAGCTGCCGGCCGGAGCCAGGCCGGGTACCGCCTGCTTCAGTTCATCGAAGTCTTGCTGGGTGAGCGGCAGTTCCAGCGCGGCCCCATACGGCGCAATATCCAGCTGCTTCAACAAATCGAGAAAGCGCAGCACTTCACTGCGATCTTCATCCCAGACTATGAAGGTGGCGCCATCCGGCGCCGGCTGCCCGGCCCGCCGGAAGCCGGCCAGGCGCGCCGCGCCGAACTGCGCCAGCAGCGGATTGGAAAGCTCGCCGCTGCCATGACATTGCAAGACCAGATCGAACCGGCGCACGCGCATGGCCTCCATGAAGCGCGGCAGGGCCGCCTCATCGGCCGGCTGCTCGGGAAAGCCCGGCGCGCCGGGAAAGACTTCGAAGCGATCGATGTATTTCGCCAGGCGGCGCGCAAAATCGGCGGCCCAGGGCAAGCCGATCAGCGTGATCTCTGCCTGCGGCCGCGCCGCGCGCAGGGCGCGCAGGGCCGGGGTCAGGCACAGCATGTCGCCCAATTGCAGGGCGCGAAAGACGGCGATGCGCTCGGGCTTCATTGCCAGCCATCCGCGCTCTTGCGCAACAGGAAGGAGCCGATCGCCAGGGCGTCGATCGGGGTGGAACAGAAAGACTCGATGGCATCGCGCGGACTGCATACCACCGGCATGCCACGCGTGTTGAAGCTGGTGTTGATCAGCACCGGCACCCCGGTCTTGCGCTGGAAGGCGCGCAGCAAGTCGTAGTACAGGGCATGCTGGCTGCGGTTCACGGTCTGCACCCGCGCCGTGCCATCCACATGGCGCACCGCTGGAATCAGGTCGCGCTTGTCTTCGCGCACGTCGAACACGAACAGCATGAAAGGCGCCACGCTGCCATTCACGAACCAGTTGGCGCATTCCTCTTCGATCACCACCGGCGCCACCGGGCGGAAGTCCTCGCGGTCCTTGATTTCATTCAAGTGCGCCTGCATCGAGGCGTGCAGCGGCGAAGCCAAAATGGAGCGTGCCCCCAGCGCGCGCGGCCCGAATTCCATGCGACCCTGGAACCAGCCGATCACCTTGTCCTGCGCCAGCAGCTCGGCGCAAGCCTCGGCGATATTGTCCATGCGGCGGTAAGGCAGGCGCGTGTAGCGCAGGAATTCCTCGATCTCTTCGTCGCTGTATTCCGGGCCGAGATAGGCATGGTCCATCTGCCAATTGCGCTCCAGGCTGCGGCGCTGGTCGGCATCCACCCACAGGGCAGCGCCGAGCGCGGTGCCGGCATCGCCCGCCGCCGGCTGCACCCAGACCTGCTGGAAGCGGCCGGCATCGCGCACGCGGGAATTCATCACGCAATTGAGGGCCACGCCGCCGGCCATGGCCAGATTCTCTTCGCCGGTTTCGCGCTGCAGCCAGTCAGTCATTTTCAGGACCGTTTCTTCCAGCGCCATTTGCAGCGAGCGCGCAATGTCCATGTGCGGCTTGGCGAAAGGCGTGCCGCGCGCGCGGCGCGGGCCGAACAATTCCTGCAGATCGACTTGCGCGACTTCGACTTCGCCCTCGCCGGTATAGCGCAATATCTTGCGGAAGGCTTCCACGTGCAGCGCATCGCCGTAGGAGGCCAGCGCCATCACCTTGTATTCGTCGGACGAATGCAGGAAGCCCAGGTAGTCGGTCACCTGCTCGTACAGCAGGCCCAGCGAATGCGGCAGGTTGATCTGCTTGATGCGCCGGTAGCGGCGGTCGCGGTACACGCCATAGCTGGTGGTGGCCGCTTCGCCGCGGCCATCCATGGTCAGTACCGCGCAGGAATCGAAGGGGGCGGCCAGGAAGGCGCTGGCTTCATGCGCCAGGTGGTGTTCGACGTTATGCCATAGGAACGGCCCGTCATGGCGCGCGCCCTCGAAGCGGCGCTTGATGTGATGCGGCGCTCCACTCACCAGTTGGCGCGGCGCGTTGACGATATACGACAGGAACAGCGGGTCCCAGGGCGACATCCATTCGCTGGCCGCGGCCGAAGGCTGGATCGGCAAGGAGAGCGTGCTCTCCTGCCCGCGTTCGCCCAGCAGCAGTTGCGGGTCGTAGGAATAGGCCACATGGTCCACGCCCTGCAGATCGACGCCTGCCACCGACAGGCAATAGTCGATCGCATGCCAGGGCAGCTCCCAGGTGGAAAACGGCACCGGGCGCTTGCCATGCTTGATGCGGGTGAAGCGTTCTTCTTCCGCCGCCGCCAGCACCACGCCATCTTTTACCAGCGCGGCCGAGCTGTCGTGATAGGCCGCATTGATTCCGAGTGTGATCATGCGCGCCTCAACCGGCAGCCTGGGTCGGCAGCAGGAACTGGGCCGGCGCCAGGCTGGCATCGAGCTCGGCATCGGCGGCCACTTCCGGCTCGGGCGCGGCCAGTTCGTAGCAATTGGCCACCTGGCGCGCCACCGTGCGCCACGTGTAGTGCAGGTTGGCGCGCCGCATGCCGGCCCAGCCCATGCGTTGCGCATGCAGCGGATTTTGCTGCAGCCATAGCAGCTTTTCGGCCAGCGCCTCGGGATCGTTGGGCGGCACCAGGAAGCCGGTCTGGCCATCCACCACGGTGGACTTGATGCCGCCCACCGCGGCGCCGATCACCGGCGTGCCGCAGGCCATGGCTTCCACCGGCGTGATGCCGAAGGGTTCATACCAGGGCGTGGTGACGAAGACATTGGCGGCGTTATAGAAAGCGCGCAGTTGCGAGCGCGGCCGCTGGCCGATGAAGCTGACGCTGCCGGCCACGCCCAGCTCGAACGCCAACTCCATCAGGCGGCCGATCTCGGGCGTGGCCACCGGGTCGGCGCTTTCGCTGTTGCCGCCCACGCCCAGCAGGCGGGCGCGCGTGCCAAGCACCTGGCGCAGCAGCGCCAGGGCGCGGATCACGTTGTCCACGCCCTTGCGCGGCACCATGCGCCCCAGCTGCAGGATGACGAATTCGTTGGGCTCCAGGTCGAGCTCCATGCGCACATCCGACAGCACCGGGCCGAATTCATCCGGATCGAAGCCGCAGGGTGCAATGTCGATGCGACGCGCATCGGCCAGGTAGAGTTGCTGCATGTCAGCCTTGTCCTGCGGGCATTCGGCGATGATGCGCTCGGCCTCGCGCATCAACTCTTCTTCGATTGCAAAGCGCGCATCCGGAAAGGCGTCGGCCGCACCCTGGCAGAGTCGGCGCACGCGCCCCAGGGCATGGAAAGTCATGACGAAAGGCAGGCCCAATTGGCGCTTGAGTTCGAGCGCCACCATGCCCGACATGAAGAAGTTGGCGTGCGCCAGATCGTAGGGCTGGCTCTGGCGGCGCGCAAAGCGCAACATGTAGCGCGCGAATTCATCCATGAATGGCAGCATCTGTTCCTTCGGTATCCAGCAGGCCGGACCGGCGGGAACGTTGATCACGCGGACATTGTTTTCCCACTCGACGATGCGCTCCTGGCCTGCATGGTCATGGCGCGTGAAGACATCCACCAGGTAGCCCATGCGCGCCAGCTGTCGCGCCAGATGGGCCACGTACACATTCTGGCCTCCGCTGTCGGTGCCGCCCAGCATGGCAAGCGGGGAAGCATGTTCACTGATCAAGGCAATTTTTTTCATTTGCGAACCTTGCGTAATGTCGATCGCCGGAGCGAATTGAAACGGTGAGACTGGGCCTTCCGAAAAAAATTGCGCGGCCTTGCGTTGTACCAAGCGGGAAGCGCTTCTGCGGGGCGAAAGTTTCCCTGCCCTATCCAATTGAA
>JAEVZY010000178.1 GCA_023392035.1 Pseudomonadota bacterium
AGCCAGACCCCTTTGCTTACTTGCGACTGGACTGGGCGGCGAAGCTCACCTGCGGCAGGCCGGCCTGGCGCGCCGCTTCCAGCACATTGATCACCGACTGGTGCGCCGTCAGCGCATCGGCATTGATGATCACCACCGCGTCCTTGTTCTGGCCGGCGGCCTGGCGCAGCGACTCCGACAATTGCGCCACATCGCGAAAGGCGATCGGCACATTGTTGATGGCATAGCGTCCCTGGGCATCGATCACCACATTCACCTCCTGCGGCTGCTGCACCGCCTTCTCGGCATCGGCCGTGGGCAGGGTGATCTGCAATGCGGTGTACTTGCTGTAGGTGGTGGTGATCATCAGGAAGATCAGGATCACCAGCAGCACGTCGATGAAGGGAATCAGGTTGATCTCGGGATCTTCCCGTTTCGCGCCGCGACGGAAGTTCATCGCCGCTCCTTATTGCCGGCGTTCGCCGTGCACGATGTCGACGAACTTGATCGCCTGCTGCTCCATGTCGACGATGAAGCTGTCGATCAGGGCGCGGAAATGGCGGTAGAACACCAGGGCCGGCATGGCGATGGCGAGGCCGAAACCGGTGTTGTACAGCGCCACCGAGATGCCATGCGCCAGCTGGGTGTGATCGGTGCCGTTGGCGCTCGAACTGCCGAACAGCTCGATCATGCCGACGATGGTGCCGAACAAGCCCATCAGCGGCGCCAGGCTGGCAATGGTGCCGAGGGTGGTCAGGAAACGCTCCAGATCGTGGGCCGCGCCGCGGCCGGCTTCTTCGATGGATTCCTTCATCACTTCGCGCGGCGCGTCGACATTGCGCAGGCCGGCGGCCAGCACCCGGCCGAGCGGAGAATTGGCTTCCAGTTGCGTCACCACTTCGGGCGTCACCTTGCCGTTGTGATGAACCCGTATGACTTCCTGCAACAGGTTGGGCGGAAGAATGCGCGCACGCCGCAGATACAATATGCGCTCCACGATGAGCGCCACCGCCACGATGGATGCGACCAACAAAAACCAGATGGGCCAACCGGCAGCCTGGATGATTGCGAACAAGGAAACAAGCTCCTATCAACAAAATCGCGCAGGCTACTGCTGCGCGGCATGCAATGGTAAATGCTGCGTTTGGAGCGGGCAAGCCGGGCTGTTGCAGGCTGGACTCGGCGCCATCAAGGCTCGTTAGTAAGAGCTAACTTTCAATGGCGATTTGGAAATTGTTGATGCTGCAATGCGGGGATTTCAGCCGCCCCGAAATTGCCCACAGTTTTTGTGGATAACTTTGTGAACAAATCAGGCCGCAACAGCTAAAGTCATTGATTCGTAAGGTTTTTTTGATTCTGCTCAAGTCTGGAGCAAAGGCAAAAGTTCTTTTGAATCAAACACTTACCTGAATTCACCAGAATGACGCCACGCAACTGTCAGCTCCCAGCAAGATCCCCGCTTTTGTGGACAGAAGACACTCTCAAACCAGCATGAACGAATTTGAAAGTCAAGCCAGCAGCGCCAGCGGACCACCGGTGCTTGCCGTTTCGGCACTGAACCAGGCGGTGGCCAGGGTACTCGAGCGCAGCTTCCCCCTGGCCTGGGTGGCCGGGGAAATTTCCAATTTCACCCGCGCCGCATCCGGCCATTGGTACTTCACCCTGAAGGACGACAAGGCCCAGGTGCGCTCGGTGATGTTCAAGGGGCGCGCGCAACTGGCCGGCTTCATCCCGCGCGAGGGCGACAAGGTGGAGGTGCGGGCGCTGGTTACGCTGTATGCGCCGCGCGGCGATTATCAGCTCAATGTGGAAGCGATCCGCCGCGCCGGCCTGGGCAATCTGTATGAAGCCTTCCTGCGCCTGAAGGAAAGGCTCACTGCCGAAGGCTTGTTCGACCCCGAGCGCAAGCGCCCCCTGCCCGGCTTTGCGCGCTGCATAGGCGTGGTCACCAGTCCCAAGGCCGCCGCCCTGCGCGACGTGCTGGCGGCGCTGGCACGGCGCGCGCCGCACGTGCGGGTGATCCTGTATCCGAGCCCGGTGCAGGGCGAAGGCGCGGCGGCCATGGTGGCGCGCGCGATTGCCACCGCTTCGGCGCGCCGCGAATGCGATGTCCTGCTGGTATGTCGCGGCGGCGGCAGCATCGAGGACTTGTGGTCTTTCAATGAAGAGGTCGTGGCGCGCGCGATTGCCGATTGCAGCATGCCGGTGATCAGCGGCGTCGGCCACGAAACCGATTTCACCATTGCCGATTTCGCTGCCGACTTGCGCGCGCCGACCCCCACCGCGGCGGCCGAACTGGCGGCGCGTCCGCGCCAGGAATGGCTGGCCGCCCTGCAACAGCGCGCGCGCGGCATCGTGCAATGCCAGGCGCGCCGCTTGGCGGAACAGGCGCAAACCCTGGACTGGCTGGCGCGCCGCCTGCAAAGTCCGGCGCAGTTGTTGAAGCACGAACGCCTGCGCCTGTCCGCCCTGCAGGGACGGCTGGCGCATGGCGCCCACACGCCGCTGGCGCAGCGGCGCTTTGCGCTCACCCACTTGCAATCGCGCATGGCCGCCGCCCTGCCCGACGCAGCCGGCGAACGACGTCATCTGGCACAAGCGGCACGCCAGCTCGGCAGCTGCATGCAGGCCCAGCAACGCCATGCCCGCGCGCGCCTGCAAAGCCTGGCAGCGCAACTGGAGATGCTCAATCCGCAACGCACGCTGGAGCGCGGCTATGCCATCGTCACCGACCGCAAGGGCCAGGTGCTGCGCTCGCCGGCCGCCCTGAAGCCGGGACGCACGGTGCAGATGCGGCTGGCCGAAGGCAGCGCCGAAGTCGGTATCGCCAGCGTGCAGCCGAATCTGGATTGAAGCCAAATGGACGGAACTGCAATGCAGATCAAGCAATCCGTCCACTTCCCCCTTACAATGTGCGGTTCACCGACTCCCCCGTGAACAAACAGAAAAGGACGCAAGATGGAACACAAGCTCCCCGCCCTGCCCTACGCCATGGATGCGTTGCAGCCGCACATCTCCAAGGAGACGCTGGAATACCACTATGGCAAGCACCACCAGGCCTACGTGACCAACCTCAACAACCTGATCAAGGGCACCGAATACGAAAATGCCTCGCTGGAAGAGATCGTCAAGAAATCCTCCGGCGGCGTCTTCAACAACGCGGCCCAGGTGTGGAACCACACCTTCTACTGGAACTGCATGAGCCCCAACGGCGGCAAGCCGGCCGGCAAGGTGGTGGACGCCATCAACGCCAAGTGGGGATCGTTTGACAAGTTCAAGGAAGAATTCAGCAAGTCCGCCGTCGGCAACTTCGGTTCCGGCTGGACCTGGCTGGTGAAGAAAGGCGACGGCTCGGTTGACATCGTCAACACCTCCAACGCCGGCACCCCGATCACCGGCAGCGACAAGCCCCTGCTCACCTGCGACGTCTGGGAGCACGCCTACTACATCGACACCCGCAACGCACGTCCCAAGTACGTTGAGAACTGGTGGAACCTGGTGAACTGGGATTTCGTGAACCAGAATTTCGCCTGATTTCAGAAAAGCACCAGCGACGAAATAGCCCGGCATGCGCCGGGCTATTTTTTTTCAGACTTCCCGCAAGCTTGCCAGCGCGACACGCCTCATGACCGGCGGGCAAGGCCGGCTCCCTGCGCCGCCTGGCGTTGCGCGCACTCAAAGCCGATGACTTTGCCGTGCATTTGAAGCGCGGTTTGAATGTCATTAGGAGTGCCAGGGGCAGTAGCCCACCGGCAGTCCAATGCAGGGGTTGGTACGTGCACATCGTCGACATCACCATGTTCTATCCCGCGCAAACTGGTGGCGTGCGCACTTACCTTTCGGCCAAATCGGACTGGCTGGCGCGCCAGCAGGGAATCCGTCATACGGTGATCGCGCCTACCTCGGCCAAGCCGCTCAACAACGAGCACCGGCTCATCTCCATACCAAGCATCTTCATCCCCGGCGCGGCCGGCATCCGCGTGCCGCTCTCCTCCTCTTTCGCCGTGCGTCAGTTGCAGGCGCTGCGTCCCGACATCATCGAAGCGGGCGATCCGTATCAGCTGGCGTGGGCGGCGCTGGCGGCCAAGGAAGCGCTGGGCGTGCCCGCGGTTGCCTACTACCACACCGACCTGCCGGGCATCGTGTACCAGCGATTCGGAAACGCGGCCTGCATCGCGGCGCGAAGCTATCTGCGCCGCCTGTATCGCCAATTCGACCTGGTACTGGCGCCCAGCCGTGCCACCTTGCACAGCCTGGAGCTTCTTGGCCTGCAGCATATTCGCCATCAACCGCTGGGCGTGGATACCAGAAGATTCAATCCCGCCTTTCGCGATGCCGGCCTGCGCGAATCGCTCGGCTTGCCGGCCGGCGCGCGCGTGCTCTTGTACGCCGGGCGTTTCACACGCGAAAAGCGCTTGCCGATCTTGATCGACGCGATGGAAAAACTGAGTGCGCCCTATCACTTGTTGATGGTCGGTTCGCCCAAGCCGGTGTACTCGCGTGGCCGCATCACCTGCCTGCCCTTTCAGAGCACGAGTTCGCTTGCCAGGATCATGGCCAGCTGCGATGCGCTGGTCCACCCCGGCGACGCCGAGACCTTTGGCCTGGTGGTGCTGGAGGCGCTGGCCAGCGGCATTCCGGTGGTCGGCGTGAACGCGGCGGGCGTGGCCGAACTGGTGGACGAGGCCGTCGGCACGCTGGTGGAACCGGGCAGCAGCCGGGCGCTGGCCGACGGTGTCCGGCGCCTGTTCGAGCGCGACCTCAAGGCATTGGGCGCTGCCGCGCGCCAGCGCGCCGTCGAACGCCACGCCTGGAACCGCGTCCTCCCCAGGCTGTTGCAGCACTACGCCACGGTGCTGCCTGGCGCACCCAGGCCGGCCGGCGTTGGGGTGCTGGCATGAGCGCTGGCCTCAACAGCGGCTGCAGGGCGCTGTGCGTGTCTATCCACGACGTCGCTCCGGCGACCTGGCCCATGTGCCGGCAATTGCTGCAGGCGGTGCAGGAAGTGGCGCCGATCGCGCTGACCTTGCTGGTGGTGCCGGCCTGGCATCGCGCCGAACCGGGGCCGCAGGACGCCGACTATTGCGCCTGGCTGGAGCAACTGCGGCGCGAGGGACATGAACTTGCCCTGCATGGTTACACCCATCTCGACGAAGGGCCGGCGCCGAGCAATCCTTGGACCTGGTACTGGAGGCGCGTGTACACCCAAAGCGAAGGCGAGTTCTCCGCCTTGAAAGCCGAGCCTGCCGGGGAAAGACTGCAACGCGGCCGCGCGTGGTTCGAGGCGCGCGGATGGACGCCGCAAGGTTTCGTCGCGCCGGCCTGGCTGCTGTCGAGCGGAAGCTGGACCGCCTTGCGCCAGTGGGGTTTTATTTACACGACGACCTGGTCGCGCTTTCATCTGCTGCGCCAGGGCACGGCCTTGTTTGCGCCTTCCCTGGTCTACAGCGCGCGCAGCGCCTGGGGCGGCCGCATGACCCGCCCGGCCAACGATCTGGCGCGCAAGGCGCTGGCCCGGGCGCCGCTGCTGCGACTGGGACTGCATCCGGCCGACACGCGGCACGCCCAGACCATCTTGCACAGCCAGCGGATGCTCGAACGACTGCTGGGACAACGACAGGCGATGACGAAGACGGATTTCGCCGCATCCCGGCAGGTATGAGGAAGGACTGTGGTTTCGGCCTTTGTCTGCCAGCCTTGATCATGGCCGGCGCCTGATTCAGGGCCGGCGCACCAGCGCATCCAGTCCGAACACGCCCTTGCCCTCTTCCATCACCAGCAGCGGATTGACCTCGGCCTCCAGTACCTGCGGTGCGTCCAGCAAAGCCAGTTGTGACAGGCGGACGATGGCTTGCACCAGCGCCTCGATATCGCCGCGTGGCCGGCCGCGATGGCCTTGCAGGAGAGCGCTGCCGGGCAAGGCATCCAGCATTTCACGCGCGATGGCTGCGTCCACCGGTGCCAGGCGGATCGACTTCTGGTCCAACAACTCGGCGGCCACGCCGCCCATGGCCACCAGCACGATCGGGCCGACGTCGGGATCGACGCGAAAGCCCAACAGCATTTCGCCGACGCCGCGCAGCATGCTCTGTACCAGCACCTGCTTGAGCGGCACGTGGGGCAAGGCTTGCCGCAGGTTCGTTTCGATGCGGACCATGGCCGCGTCGAGCTCGGCTGCACTGTCTATCCCAAGCACCACACCGCCGACATCGGTTTTATGCGGTACCTGTGCCGACAAGACCTTGGCCACCACCGGAAACTCCAGATCAAGCGGCGGACGTGGCACCGGCACCGGCATCGCCTGGCTCGGCGCGAAGCGTAGCCCCATGCCTGCCAGCAGGCGACTCGATTCGAGTTCATCGAGCAGAACGCCAGAGCCCGCCCCCCGCG
>JAEVZY010000231.1 GCA_023392035.1 Pseudomonadota bacterium
ACTATGAGGTGGTGTTCCTCGGCGCGCTGATCCTGCTGATTCTGCATCGTTCCACCGCCGGCCTGGCGCCGGTGCTGGCGCGCTTCGCGCTCAAGCCCCGTGAACGCAAGCTGGCGCCGCAGGCCGAGCCGCTGCCGCGCCGCGTCTATCCGCCGCACGACAGCCTGTTGCAGGTGTCAAAGGTGAGCAAGCGTTTTGGCGGCCTGGTTGCTGTGCGCGACATGTCCTTTGAAGTGAAGAAGGGTGAAATCCTGGGCCTGATCGGTCCCAATGGCGCCGGCAAGAGCACCATGTTCAACATGATGAGCGGCGTGCTGGCCTGCGACGGCGGCCAGGTATCGCTTTGCGGCGAACGCATCGACGGCCTGACGCCTTCGCAAATCGCCCGCCGCGGCATGGCCCGCAGCTTCCAGCATGTGAACCTGGTGGGCAACATGTCGGTGCTGGACAACGTCGCCATTGGCGCTCATTTGCGCGGCGAGAAGGGGGTGTTGTCGGCCATGCTGCGCACCGACCGCGCCGAAGACCAGCGCCTGCTGGCCGAAGCCGCGCGCCAGATCGAACGCATGGGTTTGACAGAGCACATGTTCGACGCCGCCGGCACCCTGGCACTGGGCAAGCAGCGCCTGGTGGAGATTGCGCGCGCCCTGTGCGCCGACCCGATGCTGCTGTTGCTGGATGAACCGGCGGCCGGCCTGCGCTATGCCGAAAAGAAGGCGCTGGCCGCCAGCCTGGCCGGCTTGCGCGCCGAAGGCGTCAGCATTTTGCTGGTGGAACACGACATGGATTTCCTGATGAATCTGGCGGACCGCATCGTGGTCATGCAGTTTGGCGAGATGCTCACCAGCGGTTCGCCGCGCCAGGTGCAGTCCAATCCTGCCGTCATTGAAGCCTACCTGGGACGCGCCGCATGAGCAGCTTGCTGGAAGTGAATTCGCTGCGGGTGTTTTATCGCACCGTGGAAGGTTTGCACGACGCCTCGCTGAAGGTGGAGGCGGGCAGCATCGTCACCGTGATCGGTCCCAACGGCGCCGGCAAGTCTACCTTGCTGGGCGCGGTCATGGGCCTCTTGCCCAGCACCGGCCGGGTGCAATTCGCTGGCCATGACGTGGCCAGCGCCACGGTGGAAGAGCGGGTACAGCTCGGCCTCTCGCTGGTGCCGGAAAAGCGCGAGCTGTTTGCCGAGATGAGCGTGGAACAGAACCTGGTGCTGGGCGCGTTTGCGCGCTGCCGCCGGCGCGCGCGCCTGCAGGGCGAACTGGATGCCGTGTATGCGCGCTTTCCGCGCCTGCTGGAACGCCGCACCCAATTGGCCGGCACGCTGTCCGGCGGCGAGCGCCAGATGCTGCCCATCGGCCGGGCGCTGATGGCCAAGCCGCGGCTGGTGATGCTGGATGAGCCCAGCCTGGGCCTGTCGCCCATCATGGTGCAGGAGATGTTTCGCACCATTGTCGATTTGCGCGCCGCCGGCGTATCGATACTGCTGGTCGAGCAGAACGCGCGCGCGGCGCTGGAGATTGCCGACTATGCCTATGTGCTGGAAACCGGCGAGATCGCGCTTGAAGGACCGGCGGCACAACTGGCCGGCGACCAAAGGATCGTTGATACCTACCTCGGATTGTCCGGCAACAACCTGGCTGCATGAATGGGCCCAAGCCGGGCGGCAAGCGGGGCAAGCCAAGCGTAGGCAACCCTTACCTGGAGATGGAAATGAGTGGATTCAGATTCAAGCGACTCGGCGATGCCGAGTATGTGTCCTACGGACCGCAAAGCGATTTGCGGGTACTGATCGGCGACCCCGAACAAAGCACGCCGATCCGCTCGGCCCTGCAAACCTGCCAGCCGGGCTACGACGTGCCGTTTCACAGCCATCCCTACATCGAGTACCTGATCATCCTGAAGGGCAGCGCGGAATTCCGGGTGGAAGCGCCGGAAGGCTTGCAGACCGTGGTGGCGCACAAGGGCGATACGGTGGAGCTGCACCCCGGCATCTGGCATGCCTTCACCACCAGCCCGGACGAGGTGACGGAACTGCTGGGCATTCATATTTCGCCGGAGCGGATCGTCAATTACCGGGATGGGATCAAGACCGATGCTCGGGGGTTCAGGATCTAGCCGAGCCCCGTGCCCGGCTTGATCATTCGACGTGCTTGCCTGCTGTTCCCGCAAGTCCGGCCAGCACTTCCTCCGTGTGCTGGCCCAGACGGGGCGGGCCCAGGCGCACGCCGCCTGGCGTGCGCGACATTTCCAGCGGCAAGGCGGGAAAACTGAGCCTGCCTTCGCTCTCATGACTGTGTTCCTGGAAGAAGCCGGTCTGCGACAGCTGCGGGTCTTCCCGTAGCGCATTCAGTTCATTGGCCGGGCCCACGGGCAGGTCGGCTGCTTCCAGCAGGGCGACCCATTCGGACGAGGTCTTTGCCTTGAGCTTTTCTTCCACCAGCTGGTACAAGGCGTCGATATGGCTGATGCGGCTGCCGATATCGGCGAAGCGCGCGTCGGCAACCAATTCCGGAGCGCCCAGCAATTCGAACAGGCGCTTCCACTGCGCGTCCGTATTGGCGATCAGGCAGATCGAGCCGTCTGCCGTCGCCAGTGGCCGGTGATATTTGCCGAAAGCGCGCGCATAGCCGAGCGGCGCGCCGCTGTCGGCAAATACAGCGTCCGCCATGTGGTCCAACAGATTGAAGGCGGCCATGGTTTCAAACATCGGCACCTGCACTTGCTGGCCGCGGCCCGAGCGTTCGCGCTCGGTCAGTGCTGCTGCCACCGCAAATGCCAGGTAGACGCCGCACAGCTTGTCCGTCATCAGCATGGGGACGAAGCTGGGCGTGCCGCTCATGCGCGCATTCAAGCCGCACAAGCCGCTCAAGCCCTGGATGACATCGTCATAGGCCGGGCGGCCGGCATAGGGGCCGCTCTCGCCGAAGCCGAGCGCCGCGGCATACACCAGGCGCGGGTAGCGCGCCTGGAGGCTTGCGTAATCCAGGCCCAGGCGCTTGATTGCCGAGCCGCGCATGTTGTGGAGGAAGACGTCTGCACTATCGAGCAATGCCAGCAGGCTGTCGACATCTTCGCTGCGCTTCAAATCCAGCACGACGCTTTTCTTGTTGCGGTTGAGGTTCAGGAAAAACGAGCCCATCAGCGGCGATACGCTTTTGCCGATCTTGCGGGTGGGATCGCCTTCGGGCGGCTCGATCTTGATCACTTCGGCGCCCATGTCGCCCAGCATCTGCGTGGCCACCGGGCCGAACACGAAATTGCTGGCGTCAATGACCCTCAATCCGGACAGCGGTCCCATCATGCCTCCTGCGCGGCAGCGCTTTTCAGGACGTCGCGACCGATGATGAGCTGCTGCACTTCGGTTGCGCCTTCATAGATGCGCAGCGCGCGAATTTCCCGGTAGAGCGATTCCACCACGCTGCCGCTGCGCACGCCTTCGCCGCCATGCATCTGCACCGCCATGTCGATCACTTGCTGCGCGTGTTCGGTGGCATGCATCTTGGCCATGGCGGCTTCGCGCGTGACATTGCGGCCGGCGTCGCGCATCCAGGCGGCCCGGTAGACCAAGAGGGCCGAGGCATCGATCGAGGTCGCCATTTCGGCCAGCTTTTGCTGGCTCAGCTGGAATTCGCCCAGGGCCTGGCCGAACATCTTGCGGCTGGTGGCACGCTTGAGCGCAGCATCGTAGGCATGGCGCGCAAAGCCCAATGCGGCGGCACCCACCGAGGTGCGGAAAATATCCAGCGTGCGCATCGCCAGCTTGAATCCCTGGCCCGGCTGACCCAGCAGTTGGGTAGCCGGAACGCGGCAGTTTTCAAAGCGCAGGCGGGCCAGCGGGTGGGGGGCGATGACATCGATGCGCTCGGCAATCTCAAGGCCTGGGGTGTTTGCGTCCACGATGAAGGCGCTTATGCCGCGCGTGCCGGCATCCGGATCGGTTTTCGCAAACACCACGTAGAAGTCGGCGATGCCGCCGTTGGAGATCCAGGTCTTCTCGCCTGAGAGTACATATTCGTCGCCTTCGCGCCTGGCCTGGCAGCGCATGCCGGCCACATCCGAGCCGGCCTCAGGTTCCGACAGGGCGAAGGCGGCAATCGCTTCGCCGCTGGCCACGCGCGGCAGGTAGCGCGTCTTTTGCGCCGCATTGCCTTCGAGCGAAATCGCGCCCGAGCCCAGGCCCTGCATCGCCAGCGCAAAGTCGGCCAGGCCATAATGGCTGGCCAGCGTTTCACGCAGCAGGCAGACAGCGCGGGTATCGATGCCGGCGCCGGCGTCGGGGCCGCTGCGCGGCACGCAATGTTCGAGCCATCCGGCCGCACCCAGTAACTTCACCAGGCGGCGGCATTCGTCATCGACGTTTTGCAAGCGGCCGTCAGCCAGGTTCTGCGCGCACCAGGCTTGTAGCGAAGTGGCAAGTTGGCGGTGACGGTCTTCGAAAAAAGGCCAGTCCAGGGTGCCGAGGTGGGTCATCTTTTTTATCTCCTGCGGGAGGGGTGCTTGCGTTCGGCTCATACTACTCAGTATTATGAAAGGCGGCAAGCCGACATCAATGGAGAATCAAGTGGCGCAACCCCTGGAAGGAATACTGGTCATCGCGGTGGAGCAGGCGGCCGCCGCTCCCTTCGCCTCTTCGCGCCTGGCCGATGCCGGCGCGCGGGTGATCAAGATCGAACGCGCCGAAGGCGATTTCGCGCGCGGCTATGACAATGCGGTGCTGGGCGACAGCACGTATTTTGTCTGGCTGAACCGCGGCAAGGAGTCGGTGGTGCTGGACTTCCGCAAGCCGGAGGACCTGGCCGTGCTGCAAGCCATGATCGCGCGCGCCGACGTGCTGATCCAGAACCTGGGGCCGGGCGCGGCCGAGCGTGCCGGCTTTGGCTGGCGCGCCATGCGCGCAGCGAATCCGCGCCTGATCACCTGCGATATCACCGGCTACGGCGAAGAGGGGCCCTACGCCGGCAACCGTGCCTACGATTTGCTGGTGCAGGCCGAAAGCGGCATGGCTTCCGTCACCGGCACGCCGGAGGCGCCTGGCCGGGTGGGGGTCTCGGCTTGCGACATCGGCACCGGCATGTACGCCCATGCCGCAATTCTGGAAGCCTTGTTCAAACGCGAACGCACTGGCGAAGGCAGCGCGATCCATGTCTCGCTGTTCGATGCCATGAGCGACTGGATGAATGTGCCGCTCTTGCACTACGACTATGCCGGCACGGTCTGGCCGCGCGTGGGCCTGTCCCATCCCACCATTGCGCCCTATGGCGCTTTCCATGTCGCCGGCGGCCGCCAGATCCTGGTTGGCGTGCAAAACGATGGCGAATGGCAGCGCTTCGCGCAGGATGTGCTGCAACGCCCCGACCTGGCCGCGCACGCCGACTATGCAAGCAACCGCAAGCGGGTGCAGAACCGCGCGGCCCTGGATGCGGAAGTGGGCGCCATTCTGGCGCAGCTTGAGGAAGCCGAGGTGCGGCAGCGACTGGCCGCCGCCAAGGTGGCCTATGCCGCCATCAATACCGTGGCCGAGCTTTCCGATCATCCCCACCTGCGGCGCATTGCGGTGCAGACGCCGCATGGCGAGGCGCGCATGGCGGCGCCGGCCTACCAATTCCGGGGAGAAGACCGGCAATACCGGCCGGTGCCGGCGCTGGATCAGCATGGCGCCGCGCTGCGCGCCGAGTTCGGGCCCGAGCTCGGTTAAACTGCGCGCCAAACCAGCCACCGATCGCCATGCCACCCAAGACATCCCGCACCGCTGCCCCGGCCGACAGTGCCAGCCGGCCGGCCGCCTCCACGGCCGCTGCCGCTGAACCGCTCGAAGACAAGCCGCAGGCCATCCTCGATGCCGCCGCTTCGGTCTTCATGGAGCTGGGCTTCGCCGCTGCTTCGCTTGACGATATCAGCCAAGCCTATGGCGCCACCAAGGGCATCATCTATTACCACTACCGGAACAAGTCTGCGCTGTTCTTCGCGGTGCAAAGACGGGCGATGGAATTGACCCGCGAAGCGATCGGTCCGCATGTCGCCGGCCCCGGTTCTCCCTCGCAGCGCCTGTACCGCATGGCCCATGCCCATACGCTGTTGATGATGCGGCATCTGCCTTACTTGCGGGTTGCCGCCCAGGGGCTGGAGCTGCACCTGAGCGGGCGCACCAGTGCAAAAGAACGCGAAGAGCTGGAAGCCATCACCACCCTGCGTGACGGCAACGAGCAGTTATATGTGCAGGTGATTGAAGAGGGAATCGTGGCCGGTGAATTTCGCGAGCTCGATCCCCGCCTGTCCGTGAAGCCCTTGCTGGGCGCGCTCAACTGGACTTCGCGCTGGTACCGTCCGCGGCGGCGCGAGACTGAGAAAGATCGCGAGCGCATCGCGCATGAAGTGGCGGAATTCGCCCGCCACGCGCTTCTCAAAGCCTGAAGCGGCGCCGGCCCGGGACCAGCGCCGTGCAGGCCGGCAGCCTTACTGTTTCGGAATCTTGAACTGCACCACCAGCCGGCTCTCACGCTTGATCTCGGCTTGCTGGAAGCGCCGCAATTCTTCCGCGCTGGCCACGAAAGGCAGGTAGTGGCTGCGGGTCAGATAGTCGGCGCTTTCCTTGTCGCTGAAGATGTCGACCAGGGTTTTTTCCAGCGTGGCCACCACCGGCTTGGGCGTGGCGGCCGGAGCAAAAATGCCCCACCAGGCGACCTGGAAGAATTCCTTGTAACCCAGTTCCTGCAGGGTAGGAATCGAGGGCTGCGAAGGCAGGCGCTTGTCGGTGGTGGCGGCCAGCATGCGGATCTTGCCGCTCTGGAGCAGGGGCAGGGCGCCGCTGTAGTCGGCAATCACGAAGTCCACTTGTCCGCCGGCGAGATCGGTCAGCGCCGGCGCCGCTCCCTTGTAGGAAATGGCGCGGGCGCTGGTGCCGGCCAGGGACATCAGCCATTCCGAGGCGATGTTGTAGGTGGCGCTGCCGCTGCCGTAATTGAGCTTGCCGGGATTGGCCTTGGCGGCCTCAAAGAATTCCTTGGCCGTGTGGTAGGGCGAGTTGGCGGGAACGAACAAGCCCATGGGCCCGAAGGCCAGGCGCGCCACGGGCGTCAGGTCGCGCAGCGGATCGTAGGGCAGCTTGTCGTAGAGGGCGACGTTGGTCGAGACCGGGCCGTTGGCGGCGAACAGGAGCGTGGCGCCATCGGGGGCTGCGCCGATCACGGTTTGCGCGGCAATGATTGCATTGCCGCCCGGTTTGTTTTCCACCACCACTGGCTTGCCGACCACGGCTTCCATGCGCTTGGCGGCGTAGCGGGCCACCGTATCGGTGCCGGTGCCGGGCGGGTAGGGGACGATCAGTTTGATCGGCTTGTCGGGAAACTGGGCCAGGGCCGGCAGCGGCGCCAGGGCGAGTGCGCTGGCAGCCAGCGGCAGCAGGGCGGTCAGGATTTTTTTGAGGATCATGGAGGGTCTCCGTTGTTATGGACCGTGCGTGGCAGCGGTCATTGGCGGTTGCGTTATCGCTTGCGTCAGCAAACGTTCATGGGTGCATGACAATCTTGCCGATCGCTTCGCGGTTGGCGATGGCTTCCAGGGCTTGCCGGAAATCGTCCAGGGCATAGCGGGCAAACAGACGCGGCTTGAGGCGGCCGGCCGCGGTCCAGGCCAGCAGGGTGTCGAAAGCCTGGCGCACCCGGATGCTGGTGCCGGGCGGCGGCGCTTGCTTTGCCCAGCCCATGTAATAGCCCCAGTAGAGGCCGATGACGGTGATGTTCTTCACCAGCACGATATTGGCGGGAATTTGCGGAATGCCGCCGCCGGCAAAGCCGATCGGCAGGATGCGGCCATCGGGGGCGATGCAGCGCAGTGAAGCATCGAAGGTGGCTCCGCCGACCGGATCGAAGATCACATCCGCGCCGCGCTGCGCCGTTTCATCCAGCACCCTCTGGCGGAAATCCTCTTCGCGGTAATTGATGGCGATATCGGCGCCCTGTGCCAGCACTGCATCCAGCTTGTCCTGCGAGCCGGCGGTGGCGATGACACGCGCTCCCATCAGCTTGCCCAGCTCAACCGCCGCCAGTCCGCTGGCGCCGGCCGCTCCATGGACCAGCAGCGTCTCGCCCGGCTGCAGGGCTGCCCGCCAGGCAAGGCCGGCATAGGCCGTGGCGTAAATCGTGGGAAATTGCACGGCCTGGTCGAAGCTCACCTGGTCGGGGAGGGCAAACACATTGCTCTCGACCGCCACGGCCTGCTCGGCAAAGCCGCCCGCGCGCAAACCGGCCACGACCCGCTGGCCGGGCTTGAAGCGATTTACGGCGCGGCCGCATTCGATAACCTCGCCGGCCACTTCGGTGCCGGGAATGAAGGGCGGTTCCTGGCGGTTTTGATGCTTGCCCTGCATGACCAGCAGATTGGCGAAGCTCACGCCCGAAGACTTGATGGCGATGCGTACGCCGTCCTCCGGCAGGTGGGGTTCGGGCCAGTCTTCCAGCGCCGCCTGGTCAGGCTCAAAGCCGCGGCAGATCACTGCTTTCATGCGCGGGTCCCATGGCGGCCGGCGCCTTCGGCAAATGCCTGGGCGCCGGTTTCGGCTTCCAGCTGGCGCGCCGCCAGCGAGAGGGCGGCTTCATTGATGAGCGCTGCGTCTTCCAGCATCGACCATTGTTCAAGGGCCGAGCGACGCTCGGACAGCATTGCAATCGGCGGAAATGCCGCGATCTGGCGCGCCAGTTCTTCCGCCGCCTGGCGCGACTGGCCGACCGGCACCACGCGGTTGACCAGTCCGATGCGCTCGGCTTCATGGGCATCCACCTTGCGGGCGGTGAGCAGCATATCGAGGGCGCGGCCCATGCCGATCAGCCGCGGCAGCCGTACCGTGGTGCCGTCGCTCATGGGCACGCCCCAGCGGCGCGAGAGCACGGCAAAGGTGGCGTTCTCTTCGGCCACCCGCAGGTCGCACCACAGGGCCACGCCCAATCCGCCGGCGCAGGCATATCCCGATACGGCGGCGATGACGGGTTTGGAAAGCGGGGCGCGCAAGGGGCCGCCTGCACTGCCGGCCCAGGGTTCATAGCGCATGCCGGCGGCCAGTTCCTTCAAATCGGCGCCGGCGCAAAAAGCGCCGCCCGCGCCCCACAGGACCGCCACCTGTGCTTCCGGATCGGCCTCAAAAGCGCGCAGCGCTTCGCCGAGCAGGCGGGTCGCCTCGATGTCGAGGGCATTGCGTGCCTCGGGGCGGTTTATGACGATGGTGGTGACGGGGCCGGCTTTTTCGATCAGGATCTTGGCGCACATAAGGAAATCTTGGCATGCATGTCTCGGGCTTCATACTACCCGGTATCATTTCGGATGCCAAGGGCGGAGCCGGTCAGGAGTTGGCCCACAGGGCAAGGAATTGCGCTTGCTGGGACGTCCGGCCCGTTGCACAATTTTTCAGGCTTGAGAGGTGTAAGGAGCGGGCACAAGTTTTGTGATGTGCTTTGGCATCGCCTGGAGGATGTGGCACATTTGTGCTACATTGCCTCGAATACCTGTCCCCGGAGGGCTGATATGTCGACGACCACCATCCGATTGCCCGAAGAATTGAAAGACCGCGTGGCCCGATTGGCCGAGCAGACCGGGACCACGCCGCACAATTTCATGTTGCAAGCGATCGCTGAAAAGTTGGAGCAAGAAGAGCAGCGCGCGGATTTTCATGCGACGGGCGAGCAGCGTTTCTCCGATTTCCTCGCCGATGGAAAATGCATTTCCTGGGACGAAATGCGGAAATACTTGGAGCGGAGGGCGCGCGGTGAAACCGTGCCAAGCCCGATTCCCAAAAAGTTCAGCCGTTGACGGCCAGGCCAATGGCCGTCCTCAAATTCTTGCCCAAGGTCACCGAAGACTTCGACCGGATTTTGGCGCACCTGCAAACTCATGACGTGCCGGATGGCGGTTCTCGCGTCGCCGCCATTGTTGATGCCCTTTCTGTACTCGAGCAAAACCCCTTGATCGGGCGACCAACCCCGAAAGGCGACCGTGAGCTTGTCATGGGACAGCGCACCAAGGGCTATGTCGCCTTGTACCGTTACGTGCAATTTCTCGATACCGTTTTTGTTCTTGCAGTACGCAGCCAACGCGAGGCGGGCTATCGGGATGGCTGATGGGCCCGGCGATCGGCTGCTGGGCTACCTACATGCTGGTCGCGCATCACTTCGTTATTTCACCATTCCGAACGGGTCAGGTACGACATGCTGGTTTGCGTTGTTCCAGAAGTTTTGGACAATGAATCCATACTCCGGAAGATTTTCCACAAAGGGCACAAACATGTCGTTCCCCGTCGGAAGCTTCCAATCAGCCTGTAGTTCACATGCAAAGGCAAACGTGGTGACCGGTTCTGCCCCTGCCTGAGCCATTCTCAACATCGCCGCTTCAACCTCATAGCGATTCCAGCCGCCACAGGCATCGATGACCGGGAAAACCCGGTAGCCGTCCTGCAGCATCGAAAGAGTTGGGAACGCACAGCAGGTCCCGATGGTCACGCCTGATATGACGATGTGCCGGCGACCTGTCTGACTCACCAAGTCCTGCAACGCTTTACGGAAAGTGGGGTCCTCGTAACAGTTGATGATGCCGGTGCGGCGGTAGATCGGCTGGTCGGAAAATATTTCTTTAAGCTCCGAAAGGGTGTCACCGTTCTGCCACTGGGCATTGGATGATGACAGCAGCACGGGAATCTTTAGCGCTTTCGCAGTGCGGGCGAGTCCGACCACGTTGCTCTTGTATTCCGCTAGCGACGTGAAGTCCCGAACTCCGGCCATCAGACCAATCTGATGGTCAATGAAAAGGAAGATTGTGTTGGCAGGAGTCGGCTTATCGTACGGAGTGCGCCCTTGGCGGCGTGCATCGTCGATAGACGTTTCAGGCGGTAAGATCTTTGTGTCCGTCGGGCTGACAATGTCAGCGGGGGCGCGTAACCATATTGTTCTCCTTCGGTGATGACGTGAACGACTGGATTACGGTCTGGTGACAGTTCCGCATCCGGCTCGGCACCGGACTAGTCAAGCTACGACTGGCAGCAGGTGGCTGTGTTCCGTCAGGCAGAGATCCGGCCTTGGTCGGCGAGCGCAAGCGCAATGGGACATACCAGCCCGGTGCTGGGCCAACCACCAATCAGTCGCTTCGTGCGGCGTCTGCCATATCCCTTGCACAAGGCATAATCAGCATTATGTCAAATCAACAAAGCGACTGCTGTCACGTCAGCCTGCTGTTTGCGACCTCTTCGAGCTAGACGATTGGCGCTGGTTGGGATGAGCACGGTTTGGCGGAACATCTGATCGCCGACGTGGTGGGAGTGATGGCCAGCATCCTGACGATTGCGATCCTGGCCCCCTGATTGATCAGCTCCTGCTGGAAAACCTCAAGCGCCGGGTGCTGCGCTATCAATTCGCCTGAAGCTCAAAAGGGCGCCGGAGCGCCCTTTCCTCATCAAGGCGCCACGTTGTACCGGCTGCTGATTGCCACCCTGTTCCAGGCATTGATGACGATCCCCAGCCATTCCACAGCGGCGATCTCACCTGCAGTCAGGGTGGCAGCCGCGTGTTCGTAAACCGAATCCGGCACCTGCCCGTCGGCGATCAGCGTGATGGCCTCGATCAGTTGAAGTGCCGCACGCTCTTTTTCACTGAAATACGCGCTTTCGCGCCATGCGGGCAATACGCTCAGGCGATCGGGCGATTCTCCAGCGGCCAGCGCATCGCGGCTGTGCATCCTGACGCAGAAGGCGCATTGGTTGATTTGCGAGGCGCGCAGGCGCAGCAGATGGGTAAAGCCCTCAGCCAGATCGACTGAGGCCGCAAATTCGGAAGCCAGTTTGTCGAGTTCGGCCACTGCCTGGTAAAGACGGGGCGCGGCCTTTCCGAGATTGACGCGTTGGTTCATGGTGTTCCTTCTGAAATGAGAAGTTGATGGGTAAGGGTGTTTTGGTGTTTTGGATCGACCGGCTGAATCATGCCGGGGTGAAGTTTCCGAGGCCACTGCGTTGCGTGTAGTAATGCGCGGCTTCCGCAAAGAATTGTGC
>JAEVZY010000239.1 GCA_023392035.1 Pseudomonadota bacterium
GCGCAGCAAAGGGTGGCGCTGTATCGGCTGGCGGTGCTGACCGGCGAGGTGCCCGGCCGCCTGCCCGCTGTCCTGCTCCAATGCAGCCGCGTTCCGCAATTGGAGAGTCCGATACCGGTGGGCGATGGCGCGGCGCTGTTGCGGCGCCGGCCCGACATCCGCCAGGCCGAGCGGCGCCTGGCCGGCGCCACGGCGCGCATCGGCGTGGCCACCGCCGATCTTTATCCCAGCATCAGCCTTGGACTGTCGGTCGGCAGCACCGGCCTGCTGGAGCAGTTCGGCGCCGGCAATGCCTTTCGCTGGAGCCTGGGTCCGCTGATCTCGTGGACCTTGCCCAATACCGGTCCGGCGCGCAGCCGGATTGCACAGGCGCGCGCCGGCAACGATGCCGCGCTCGCCAATTTCGATGCCACGGTGCTGAAAGCCTTGCAGGAAACCGAAAGCGCGCTGACGGTCTACGCCCGTGAGCTCGATCGCCACGCGGCGCTGAAAGAGGCGCGCGAACAGAGCGCGCTGGCGGCGCGCCAGGCGCAGACCCTGTTCCAATACGGGCGCGCCGATTTCCTCACCGCCCTGGATGCCGAGCGCACGCTGGCCGGCGCCGAGAGCGCGCTGTCGGCCTCCGACGCGCAAATCGCGGCCGACCAGGTGGCGCTGTTCCTGGCGCTGGGCGGCGGTTGGGAAGGGGCAGCGCAAGTCAAGTAGGCGCGGGGCGGGCCGCTGCGCCCGCCGCGTTGTTCGCTCGCTCAGTCGCTCAGTCGCTCAACAGCTCGGCGATGCCGTGCAACTGCTCCACATGCTCGGCCACCACCTTCACCACCACCAGCACCGGGATGCCCAGCAGCAGACCCCAGACGCCCCATAGCCAGCCCCAGAACAGCAAGCCGACGAAGACCGAGGTCGGATTCATGCGGGCGATCCTGCCAGTCATCCAGGTGGTGACGAAAATGCCGATGAAGGTGGCGATCGCCAGCGACGCCGCCGCCACCAGCAACGCGGTGGTCAGGCTGCCGAATTGCACCAGGGCCGTGAGCCCGGTCGACAGCGTGACCAGCAAGGGACCGAAGTAGGGAATCAGGTGCAGGAAGCCGGCGGCCACGGCCCAGGCGCCGGCGTTCTCCAGGCCGACCCAGCGCAGCACGCCCCACATCATCACCGCCAGCAGGGAATTGGTCACCAGCAGCATGAACATATAGCCCTGTACCGAGCTGCCGATCTCATCCAGGATTTGCACCGTGATGCGCTTGTTGGCCAATGAAGGCCCGGTCAGCCGCACCAGCTTGCGCTTGAAGGTGTCGCCCGAAGTCAGCAGGAAATACACCAGGAACACCACCATCGCCGCCTGGCCCACGAACTCCATGGCGTTCACGCCTCCCATCCACAGCAGTTCGGGCACGCGGATATGGGAAGCCTGCGGTTCGGAATTGGGACGCGCCGGCTTGCGCTCGGACTCGGGCGTGGCCGCCTTTTCCAGTTCCGAAGCCGCCTTTTGCACCTGCTCGATGGTGCTCGGGCCGCCGTCGCCGGGACCGCTCACTTCCAGCGCCAGCTTGCGCGCCGCTTCCGGCAGTTGGATCACGATGGACTGGAATTCGCCGCGCAGGCGGTCCATGCCAAAGCCGAGGCCGATCAGCACCGCCGCCATCACCAGCAGCGTGGCCAGGCTGCGTGGAATGCGGATGCGCTCGAGCGCCTTGACCACCGGGTTGAGCGTGAAGGCCAGCAGGATGCCAAGCGTCATCGGCACCAGGAACTTGACCGCCCATTGCAGACAGAAGAGCAGCGCCAGGGCAGTCAGCACCGAGAGCGTCAAGCCGCGCGCAATGACCGGATAAGGCGGCAGGCTGGTTTCCGGATGGCGCGGCTGGTAGGTTTCCGCCGGCTCGCCGCTGGCGGTGTGCAGGGGCTTGCCGTTGTCCTGGGCTGCGGCTTGGTCCTGGGCGGGTTTGGGCGGTGTGATGGGCATGCGCGTCCTGCTTGTCTGCCAGACAGTCTGCATGATTGTCGGGCAGGAGGTTTTGCTTTCAACGCGCCGAATTGTCATCGGTCAACTGCGCTTGATCGATCCGCAATGGATCGGTTCACTCGCGAAACTCGTTGCGCCCAGCTACTTCCAATTACCAGCACCGCACATGAACGGCCGGCGCAGCGCGGCCTTGTTGAACCCCAATGGAGGAGGTCAATCATGAAACGCACAGCAACGATGAGCATGACTATTGCAGCCCTGATCCTGAGCCTGGCCGGCTGCAGCAGCTGGGATACGAAAGACCGCAACACGGCCATCGGCGCCGGCGTGGGCGCGGTGGGCGGTAATGTGATTACCGGCGGCAGCACCCTGGGCACTGTGGGCGGTGCCGTGGTGGGCGGCGCGGTGGGGCGTAACGTGAAGTAAGCGCCCCGCGGGCAAGTCGGTGGCAGGCCGGGCTGAAAATTTCAACGGCTGAGCAATTCAGCTGCTGAAAATCCAGCTGGAAGGCAGGACCGAAGCGGGCGGACTTGGCATTGCTTTTAATGCTAGAAAGAAAGTAATCTATGTCCGCCACGTTTCGTTCAGCCCGGCACAACCCAACCGAGGAGTTCTGAGCATGCGCATTGCCCGCACTGGTTTTGTCCTGTCCGCCCTGCTGTTGACCACCGCCGCGCAGGCCCAGGTGAAATGGGACCTCCCCACCGCCTACGCGGCGACCAATTTCCATACCGAGAACATCCAGCAGTTTGCCAACGACGTGGACAAGGCCACCGGCGGCAAGCTGAAGATCACGGTGCATGCCAATGCTTCGCTGTTCAAGGCGACCGAGATCAAGCGCGCGGTACAGGGCGGCCAGGCGCAAGCGGGCGAAATCCTGTTCAACGCCTATGAGAACGAGAATCCCCTGTTCGGGCTGGATGGCATTCCCTTCCTCGCCACTTCCTATGCGCAGGCCAAGAAGCTGGAGCAGGCCAGCCGCAAGGCCATGAACGATCTGCTGGGCAAGCAGGGCATGACCATCCTGTTTTCCGTGCCCTGGCCTTCGCAAGGCATTTACTCGAAGAAGACCATCGATTCCGCCGCCGACCTGAAGGGCGTGAAGTGGCGCGCCTACAGTCCGGCCACCAGCAAGATCGCCGAGCTGGTCGGCGCCCAGCCGGTGACGGTGCAGGCTTCCGAACTGACCCAGGCGCTGGCCACCGGCGTGGTGGAAGCGGCCATGACTTCCGGCGCCACCGGCTTCGATTCCAAGATGTACGAGCACGTCAAGAACTTCTACGACGTGCAAGCCTGGCTGCCGAAGAATGCCGTGATCGTCAACAAGAAAAGCCTCGATGCGCTGGAGCCTGGCCTGCGCGCGGCGCTGCTGAAGAGCGCAGCCGAGGCGGAGGCACGCGGCTGGAAGATCTCGCAGGAAAAAAGCCAGTGGTACCTGGAGCAATTGAAGGCCAAGGGCATGACCATTCATCAACCTTCCCCCAAGCTGCAAGCCGACATGAAGGAGGTCGGCAAGGTGATGTTGAACGACTGGTTGAAGAAAGCCGGCCCCGAGGGCCGCGCCATCATCGACGCCTACCAGAAGATGTAAGCCGTCCCGGGTAAGCCGCCAGGCGGCGCCGGCGCCCTGATGTGTGCTTGCGCCGCCGCAATCGGCATTGCGGCGCTCCCCGCGCGCGCGACTCTGAGGCATAATCGCAAGCCGACGGCCAGCCGCCGTTTCCTCAATTGCCTGCTTGCCGCCTCCCCATGTCCTGCATTTGCTGTACCTCACTTCGCGGCGCCCGGTGCGCGGCGTTTCCCCGGTTTGATCGGACCTTCGCTCCATGCAGATAGCCGTTGTCGGAGCAGGCGTGGTGGGCGTATGCAACGCCTATTTTCTGGCCGCGCAGGGCCATCAGGTGGTCCTTCTTGAACGCTATGGCAACGTCGCCCAGGAAAGCAGCTTCGGCCATGCCGGGCTGGTGTCGCCGGGACTGGCGGGGCCGATCGCCACGCCCGGTGCGCCGCGCCGCCTGATGTCCTGGCTGTCGCGGCCGCCAACGCCCCGGACCCGACACCCCGGCGGG
>JAEVZY010000294.1 GCA_023392035.1 Pseudomonadota bacterium
GGCCTGGAAAGCGTGAAGAACCTGCCCGGCGCCCATGGCGTTTTCAACATGACGGCCAGTGACCATGTCGGGCTGGACGAGCGCAGCCGGGTGATCGTCAAGATCGAGAACGGCACCTGGAAATATCAGCCGCCGCAGTAAGCTGTGAACCCCGTGTCCGGCAGCCTTGCACCCGCCGGGCACGGGGATTTCCACATTGACAGGCGTCCGGGCGCCAAAACCGCGGCAAATTCTGCTAGTCTCGCAGCGCGCCGCCCCGGCTTCCATTAAACAAAACACAAGCTTTGCGTCGATCCTGACTCGCGCAAGGCGCCGGGTGCCGCCATCCACGTCATGCGTGCGCGGGTCCTGCCCGCATATCCAGTCGGAACATCAGGGAAGGAAGTATGGATTTGTCGATAGCCGCCATCCTGGCGCAGGATGGCCTTACCAGTGGCGCGGTCTATGCGCTGCTGGCGCTGGCCTTGGTGCTGGTGTTTTCCGTCACGCGGGTGATTTTCATCCCGCAGGGTGAGTTCGTGGCCTTCGGCGCACTGACCCTGGCCGCCATCCAGCAAGACAAGTTTCCCCATTCGGCCACGCTCTTGGTGGCGCTGGGCCTGGCCAGTTTTGTGATCGACACTTTCCACACCTTGCGCTCAACTGAACTGCGCCTGGGCGCGGCCAGGAGCGTGCCGCTGGCCGCTCTGAAATTCATTGCCGCCCCGATCGCGATCTGGCTGCTCACCCGTTACCTGGGCCACTCCACCCTGGCCATGCCGCTGCAAGTGCTGCTGACCCTGCTGATCGTGGTGCCGATGGGCCCCATGGTCTACCGCCTGGCCTTTCAACCGCTGGCCGAAGCCAGTGTGCTGGTGTTGCTGATCGCCTCGGTCGGCGTGCACTTCGCCATGGTCGGCATCGGGCTGGTGCTGTTCGGCGCCGAAGGCTCGCGCACCGCGCCCTTCTCCGATGCGCGCCTGGATATCGGCACGCTTTCCATTTCCGGCCAGAGCATGGTGATCATCGGCGTCTCGGCACTCTTGATCGTCGGCCTGTGGTTGTACTTTGAGCGCTCGCTGTCCGGCAAGGCCTTGCGCGCCACCGCCGTCAATCGCCTCGGTGCGCGGCTGGTGGGCATAGGCACCAGCCAGGCCGGCCGCCTGGCATTTACCCTGGCGGCGGCCATGGGCGCGCTGTGCGGCGTGCTGATCGCGCCGCTCACCACCGTGTATTACGACAGCGGCTTCCTGATCGGCTTGAAAGGATTCGTGGGCGCCATCATCGGCGGCCTGTCCAGCTATCCGGTGGCGGCCGCCGGCGCCCTGCTGGTGGGCTTGCTGGAATCGTATTCCTCGTTCTGGGCCAGCGCCTTGAAGGAAGTGATTGTCTTCACCTTGATCATTCCGGTTTTGCTGTGGCGCTCGCTGACTTCGCGCCATGTGGACGATGAGGGAGAAGAGTGATGAACAAGATCTTTCTCGCCCTGATCGCGCTGGTGCTGGCCTTGCCGCTCCTGCCCACGCCCGAATTCTGGATCACGCTGGCCAATTACATCGGCCTGTACTCCATCGTCGCCCTCGGCCTGGTCTTGCTGACCGGCGTGGCCGGCTTGACCTCTTTCGGCCAGGCCGCCTTTGTCGGGCTTGGCGCCTACAGCACGGCCTGGCTCAGCATCAACCTCGGCGTCTCGCCCTGGCTGGGACTGCTGGCCGGCTTGCTGCTGACGCTGGCGGCGGCCTTCTTCATCGGCGCCATCACGATGCGCCTGTCCGGCCACTATCTGCCGCTGGGCACCATTGCCTGGGGCTTGTCGCTGTTTTTCCTGTTCGGCAATCTGGAATTTCTGGGCAAGTACGATGGCTTGAACGGCATCCCCGCCATCAACCTGTTCGGCTTCAGCCTGACCAGCGGCCGCCACATGTATTTCCTGATCTGGGCCGTGGTCCTGCTGGCGGTGGTGGCGGTGCAGAACCTGCTCAACTCGCGCCCGGGTCGCGCCATCCGTGCCTTGAAGGGCGGCGGCGTGATGGCCGAGGCCATGGGCGTGAACACCACCTGGCTCAAGATCCTTGCCTTCGTGCTGGCGGCGCTGTTGGCCTGCGTCTCCGGCTGGCTGTATGCGCACATGCAGCGGGCGGTGAATCCCACGCCTTTCGGCTTGAACGCCGGCATTGAATACCTGTTCATGGCGGTGGTCGGCGGTGCCGGTTATGTCTGGGGCGCGATACTCGGTTCCACCCTGCTGACGCTGCTGAAAGACCAGTTGCAGTCGATTTTGCCCAAGCTGCTGGGGCAGAACGGCAACTTCGAGGTGATCGTGTTCGGCATGCTGATGGTGCTCTTGCTGCAACGCGCGCGCGATGGCCTCTGGCCGTATGTACGGCGCTTGCTGCCGGTGAAGCCGTCGGCGCTGGCGCCCGACAGCGCGCCGGCCCTGGTTATGCGCGCCAAACATGAACCCGGGCAAACGGTGCTGAAGGTCAGCAAGGCGCGCAAGGAATTTGGCGGCCTGGTGGCGGTGAATGACATGGAATTCGAAGTGCGCGCCGGCGAGATCATGGGCCTGATCGGCCCCAACGGCGCCGGCAAGTCGACCATGTTCAACCTGGTGACGGGCGTGCTGCCGGTGACGCGCGGCGAGATTGCTTTTTGCAGCGAAGGCGAATTGCGCCGCATCGATGGACTGCAGTCGCGCCAGATCGTCAAGCTGGGCATTGCCCGCACTTTCCAGCACGTGCGCCTGATGCCGCACATGACGGTGCTGGAAAACGTTGCCATCGGCGCCCACCTGCGCGGCGCGCATGGCGATCTGGTGGGCATGGCCACCAGCATCCTGCGCCTGAACCGCGCCGAGGAAGAGGCACTGCTGTTCGAAGCCAGGAAGCAGCTGGAGCGGGTGGGCCTGGGCCACATGCTGTACGAGGAAGCCGGCAGCCTGGCCCTGGGCCAGCAACGCATCCTGGAAATTGCGCGTGCGCTGTGTTGCGATCCCACCCTGCTGCTGCTGGACGAACCCGCGGCCGGCCTGCGCTACAAGGAAAAGCAGGCCCTGGCCGAGCTGCTCAAGAAGTTGCGCGCCGAAGGCATGAGCGTGCTGCTGGTGGAACACGACATGGATTTCGTCATGAACCTGACCGACCGCCTGGTGGTGATGGAATTCGGCACCCGCATCGCCCAGGGTTTGCCGGCCGAGGTGCAAAAGGATCCCGCGGTGCTGGAAGCCTATCTCGGCGGCATCGACTGAGTGAGAACAAGATGACAGCCATACTCGAAGTCAGCGACCTGCATGTTTCCTACGGCAAGGTGGAAGCCTTGCATGGGGCGAATCTGAAGGTCGGCGCGGGCCAGATCGTGACCGTGATCGGCCCCAATGGCGCCGGCAAATCGACCATGTTGAATGCGATTGCCGGCGCCATGCCCACCAATGGCCAGCAGCGCGGCCGCATCAGCCTGATGGGCCACGACCTGGCCGGCGTGGCGATTGAAACCCGGGTTGCGCGCGGCATGTCGCTGGTGCCGGAAAAGCGCGAGCTGTTCGCCAGCATGAGCGTGGAAGACAATCTGCTGTTGGGCAGCTACCGCCGCTATCGCGCCCGCGAAGCCGGCTACAAGGACCAGATGGATGTGGTCTACCAGCTCTTTCCGCGCCTGAAGGAAAGACGTTTGCAGGACGCCGGCACGCTCTCCGGCGGCGAACGCCAGATGCTGGCCGTGGGCCGTGCGCTGATGGCCAAGCCGCAACTGCTGATGCTGGACGAGCCCAGCCTGGGCCTGGCGCCTTTGATCGTGAAAGAAATCTTCCACATCATCGTGCGTCTGAAGGAAACCGGCGTGGCAATCCTGCTGGTGGAGCAAAACGCGCGCGCTGCCCTGCAAGCCGCCGACTATGCCTATGTGCTGGAAACCGGCGACATCGCCATGGAAGGCCCGGCCCAGCAACTGGCCAATGATCCGCGGGTGATTGATACCTACCTGGGCTTGACCAAGAAGTCCGCCTGAGGCTTTACCGAACTTCTGCTCGCTCTTCGGTATTCGGAATTACCGACATTCGGGTGTGCCTAACAGAAGCGGAGTGCTGGCGCACCCCTTGCCATAATCGACGCCATCCTTGATCAATGGAGTCGTGATGTGCAATTTGTTCAATTTGTATAAAACTCGCCCCTCGCCCACAGATACCCCCACCCAGGACAAAGAACCGGCGAACGCAGCCGACGCAGCCGCTGGAGCTCCGGCGCCAAGAATGTGCTGTCCCATGCGTTCGGAAGTGCGTGAGCGCGTAGGCTACGCGGCGGTAGGCTGCGGCGCAACCGCCCTGGTCGGTTTCTTCGTTGGAAGCTTGGTCGTCGCGAATGTGCCCATGGAGCCGGTTGTGCGCGCCCTGGTGATCGCAGTTCCAAGTGGGGCGCCACTGACCGCCGCGGCCGCTTTGGCCTTTGCCTATTACATCTGACCGCAACAAAACATAGGTAGCGCCGGCGACTCGAGTGCATCCGACCCAACATTGCATGATTCCAAGTGCGGCCACCGCAATCGGCTCTCTGATTTTTCAATGCTCACTAACAGAGCCGGACATGCTGGTGCAGCTGTTGCAAGCTCGGCTCCGTTTTCAAACTGCCGGAGTTTGCATGGCCACGCTTTACACGGCTTCGTTCAAAAACAAGTACCCTCACCTTCCGCATCTTGAGGACGGTGGTCAAGCGCCTGCCCACGCCGATGTGGAGCTGGGCGCGCCCAGAATGGTTGCTGCCAGGCGCTGCGCCGCACGTGAGGTACTCGGCATCGTGACAATCGTCTGCTGCGCAACGTCTGTGCTGGGGCTGCTGGTGTCCTTTCCCATCGCCTCCAATATTTCGCGCGATCCAGGCGAAAAAATCTTGTTGCAGGTGCTCGCACCGACTGTGCCGGGCACAATCGCCATCGTCTCCGGGATTGCCTTCTGTGCCGTGGGGCGGCGCTGAACTCAAGCGGAAAAACGCAAGACCAGAAAGTCGATCAAGGCCCGCACCCGGGCGCTGATTTGCCGGCCGCTTGGGTAGTAGACGTACAAGTCAGCCGGCGGCAGACGGTATTCGGGCAAGACCACTTGCAGCCGGCCCGACTCCAGGTATTTGGCGGCATCCCATTCCGAGCGCAGCAAAATGCCGTGGCCGTCCAGCGCCCAACCCAGCACCACATCGCCATCGTTGCTCGATAGTGCACCGCGCACCCGCAGCGATTCGCACTTGCGTGCACGAGAAAGTCGCCACAGGCTGCCATCCTCATCGTTCTGGCGATGGATGATGCATTGGTGTTGCGTCAGTTCCTGCGGAGTTCGGGGCGAGCCGGCCCGCTTCAAATAGGTGGGCGAGGCGCACAAGAAGCGCCGATTGCTCAGCAACCGGCGTGCGGACAAACGGGTATCGGGCAATTCGCCAAAGCGTATGCCGAGGTCGAAGGCCTCTTCCACCAAATCGATCGGACGGTCGGTGAGCTGCAGGCGAACTTCCACTTCCGGATGCTTGCGCACGAAGGCCGAAACCAGCGGCGCAATCGTGGTGCGGCCAAAGCCAAGCGTGGCATTCAGGCGCAACAAACCCTTGGGCTCGCTGCGGTGGCTGCTGACCTCGTCTTCCATGGCGCGAATGTCCGACAGAATGCGCTGGGCATGGCCGAGATAGCGCTCGCCCTCATCGGTCAGGGACAGGCTGCGGGTGGTGCGATTGACCAGGCGCACGCCCAGGCGCCGTTCCAGCTGCGCCAGGCGCTTGGTGGCGGCCGGCGGCGTGATGCCCAGTTCGCGTGCCGCGCCGGCCAGGCTGGCGTGGCGGGTGAGCAGGATGAAGAAGCTCATTTCCGAGGTGGAATCGGTTTTCATGGCGGGCGAAAAGGAAGCGCAAAGGGGCAAGCGCAAGGCGCGGCAGGCGGGCGTCCATGCTAGCACCACTATTCACTGCCGGTGAAGAATGAACTGAATCCAGGTGAATGATGCGGGACATGCGGCCGGTATACTTCGCCACCATGCAGAGCCAGCCACACGGCCCTTGCCTCATCAACCACAGACGGACATCCACCATGCGCATCGTAGAAATCCGGGAACAGACCTGCCCCATCAGCTCCCCCATTCGCAACGCCTATATCGACTTTTCCAAGATGACCTTGTCGCTGGTGGCCGTCATCACCGACGTCATCCGCGACGGCAAGCCGGTGGTGGGCTATGGCTTCAATTCCAATGGCCGCTATGGCCAGGGCAATCTGATGCGCGAGCGCTTCATTCCGCGGGTGCTGGAAGCCGATCCGGCCACGCTGGTGAATGCCGACGGCAGCAACCTCGATCCGCACAAGATCTGGGATTGCATGTTCAAGAATGAAAAGCCGGGCGGCCATGGCGAACGCTCGGTGGCCATCGGCACCATCGACATGGCGATCTGGGACGCGGTGGCCAAGATCGCCGACAAGCCCCTGTACCAGCACCTGGCCGACGAATACGGCGACGGCAAGCCCAATCGCGAAGTCTTCGTCTATGCCGCCGGCGGTTATTACTATCCCGGCAAGGACGACAGCATGCTGCAGGATGAAATGCGCAGCTATCTGGATCGCGGTTACAGCGTGGTGAAAATGAAGATCGGCGGCGCCAGCCTGGCCGAAGACCAGCGTCGCATCGAATCGGTGTTGTCGATTCTTGGCGACGGCCAGCGCCTGTGCGTGGATGCCAATGGCCGTTTCGACATGGACACCGCCATCGCCTACGCCAAGGCGCTCGACCAATACAATCTGTTCTGGTACGAGGAAGCCGGCGATCCGCTCGACTATGAATTGCAGGCGGTGCTGCGCAGCTATTACAAGAACCCGATGGCGACCGGCGAGAACCTGTTCTCCATGCAGGATGCGCGCAACCTGATCCGCTACGGCGGCATGCGCGCGGACCGCGACTGGCTGCAATTCGACTGCGCCCTCTCCTACGGCCTGGTGGAATACCTGCGCACGCTGGACATGCTGCGCCAGCACGGCTGGTCGCCGTCCCGCTGCGTGCCGCACGGCGGCCACCAGATGTCGCTCAACATCGCCGCCGGCCTGGGCCTGGGCGGCAATGAATCGTATCCGGATCTGTTCCAGCCTTTCGGCGGCTTCCCGGATGGGGTGCAAGTCAATGACAGCAAGATCGTCATGCCGGAATTGCCAGGCATCGGCTTTGAAGGAAAATCGAACCTGATTTCGGTGATGCGCGATCTGAGCGCGTAAAGCACTGCCAGACCGGGCTGTTCAGCTCTGCAACTGGCGAGGCCAAGCGTCGGCTTTGGGCGCGTAGCAGTATTTCTCTGCCAAGGACTTGCACACCTGCGGGTCCTCCAGCTGCTCTTCGCCGGGAAAGCGCATTGCAGTGATGCCCATTACCGTTGGGGAGTTTCGTGCGCGGCACCGCAATTCCTCAGCAGGGCCTCTTTGTGCGTCTCATCGAAGCCGGCTGAATGCCGGATCGGCATCGTGCCGGGTATCGTCATCTTGTATCCCCTCTCAAAATTCCCTCAGTAGAGAGGCCGAGATCTTTGTTCAACACTCCCGAAAAGTTCCCGCAATATTTCGTCACACCTTGCCAAAAGGAATATTGAGGCTGGGAAATCGCGTCTTTAGAATGGGCAACCTTGCTCACAGTCAAAGCGCGAGTCTCAATGTTCAAAACTCTTGCTCGAATCCCCGCACTGCTTCGTATGTTCGCCGGCGCCGGCCTTGCCGTGGCTGCCTGCGGCGCCATGTCCGCCCCGCTGGAAATTGTCGGCGCGCGCATGAACGAGCAAGTGCTGATGATTCCCAGTGCCCAGAGCCGCTCGGAATTGCAGACCACGATTTTCAAACCCGATGGCAATGGCCCCTTCCCGGTGGTGGTGATGAACCACGGCAAGGACGGCGGCGACACCCATCTGCAAAAGCGCGACCGCTTCCTGCATTTCTCGCGCGAGTTCGTCAAACGCGGCTATGCGGTGGTGGTGCCGATGCGGCGCGGCTTTGCCGGCTCCACCGGCAACTACTGGGACTATGGCTGCAACATGAGCGGCAACGGCCAGTTGCAGGCCAATGACGTGCAAGGCACGCTCGACTGGCTGCGCAGCCAGAGCTGGGCCGACAACGACCGCATCCTGGTGGCCGGCCAATCGTATGGCGGCCTGGCCACCATGGCGCTGTCCACCCGCCAGCTGCCCGGCGTGAAAGGCATGATCAACTTCGCCGGCGGCCTGCGCTCGGATGGCGGCGATTGCCAATGGCAGGCGGCGCTGGTGCAAGCCTTCTCCGACTACGGCAGCCGCGACGCCTATCCGACGCTCTGGTTCTATGGCGAGAACGACAGCTACTTCGGCCCCGAGCTGGTGAAGCGCCTGTATGCCGCCTACACCAAGGGCGGCGGCACTGCCGAGCTGGTCAGCTATGGCCGTTTCAAGAATGACGCCCATGGCATGGTCGGCAGCCGCGACGGCGTGAAAATCTGGTGGCCGGAAACCGAGCGTTTCCTGAAGAAGATCGGCCTGCCGACCGACCAGGTGGTGGCGATTGCGGAAGAGCCCGCCATGCCGCCCACCAATTTCGCCGCGCTGGACGACGTGAATGCCGTGCCCTTCCTGCGTGAACGCGGCCGTGCCGCCTATCGCGACTACCTGACCCGTTCCGGTCCGAAGGCCTTCGCCATTTCCGCGAGCGGCGCCTGGAGCTGGGCCGAGGAAGGCGACGATCCGGTGGAACGCGTGATGGCCTCGTGCCAGAAGAACAGCCGCGAAACCTGCCGCCTGTATGCGGTGGATGACAACGTGGTCTGGGTCGACAACCCTGGCGTGCCGCAAGCCACCAAGCTGGCGACTTCCAATCCGGATCCGGCAGCCAATGCATCGGTCGGTGGCGGCAGCCAGACTGGAAACACGGAGAAGACGCGCTAAGCCAAGCTTGCGCAACGAAATTGAAGCGGGGGGGGGGCGCCGGCCCCCCCCCGGTTTTT
>JAEVZY010000324.1 GCA_023392035.1 Pseudomonadota bacterium
GCGCAGTACCGGCCAGGCTCAAGGCGGTCCCCGCGCAGGCCCGGCCGACGCCGCAAAAGACAGCGGAGCCGGCCGCCGCCAAGCCGTCCGGCACGCCGCTGCGCGAGCGCCGCGCCGTGGCCAATGGCGACTGGGAAGAATTTTGAAGATCAATCAAAAGAGGCAGAACGCCCAAAACCATGAAGGATGAAACATGAACATTGCAAACCCCGGCCATGACAACGTCGCCCTGGCAGCCGAAACCATGGGACGCGAATTCCTGGCCTTTACCCTGGGCCAGGAAGAGTACGGCATCGACATTCTGAAGGTGCAGGAAATCCGCGGCTACGAAGCGGTGACCCGCATTGCCAACGCGCCCGACTTCATCAAGGGCGTGGTCAATCTGCGCGGCATCATCGTGCCCATCGTCGACATGCGCATCAAGTTCAACCTGGGCACGCCCACCTACGACCAGTTCACCGTGGTCATCATCCTGCTGGTGCAGGGCAGGGTGGTCGGCATGGTGGTGGACAGCGTCTCGGATGTGACCACGCTGGAGGCCAGCCAGATCAAGCCGGCGCCGGAAATGGGCACCGCCTTCAACACCGAATACCTGATCGGCCTGGGCACGCTGGACGAACGCATGCTGATCCTGGTCGACATCGACAAGCTGATGTCGTCGGCGGAGATGGGACTGATCGAAGCGCAGCTCGCCTGAAGCCGCGCCAGGCGGTTCCTGGCAACGAAGACATACTGAACAAGAAAAGAAAAATGAAAAAACTTTCAAAAATGAAGGTTGGGACGCGGCTCGCGTTCGGCTATGGTGTGGTGATCCTGCTCCTGATCGCGGTTGCCATCACGGGCGTGCTGCGCATGGCGCAAATCCAGGGGCGGCTGGAAAGCATCGTCAACGTGACTGCCGCCAAAACCGCCCAAGCCAAGAACATGCGGCTGGCCTTGTATGCACGCATGGTTTCCCTGCGCGATCTGGGTCTGTTGACGGCAGAAAGTGAGCTGATGGCCGAGACCCGCAACATGCTGACGCATCAGGAAGCCTATGCCAAGGCCGAAAAAGCCCTGGCGGAACTGATGGAGAACCATGCCAGCGACAAGGAAAAAGAACTGCTGGCCAAAATCAAGGAGCAGGAAGGTTCGGCCGGGCTGCTGATCGCCAAGGCCACGGCGCTGGCGCTGGACAACAAATCGGCTGAGCTGACCCAGGTCTTGAACAAGGAACTGGCCCCGGTGCAGCGCAAGTGGATGGATGCCTTCCAGGCCTTCATCGAACTCGAAGAGGCGCAAAGCCTGCAGACCCTGCACCAGGCGGAAGCGGAATACGTGTCGGCGCGCCTGTGGATGATAGGACTGGCGGCGCTGGCGGCGCTGGTGGCGGCTGTGGCCGGCGTGCTGCTCACCCGTGGTTTGGTGCGGCAACTGGGCGGCGAGCCGGGTGATGCCATGCAGGTGGCCGAGCGCATTGCCAAGGGCGACCTCACGGTGGATGTGAGGCTTGCCAAAAACGACCGTGGCAGCATGATGGCCAGCATGAAATCGATGCGCGAGAACCTGGCCGCGCTGGTGCTGCAGGTGCGCCAGGGCACCGATTCCATCGCCGCCGCCTCGGCCCAGATCGCCAGCGGCAACCTCGATTTGTCCGCTCGCACCGAGCAACAGGCGGGTTCGCTGGAAGAGACCGCTTCGTCGATGGAAGAATTGACTTCCACCGTCAAGCAAAATGCCGACAATGCGCGCCAGGCCAACCAGCTGGCGGTCACCGCCTCCGAGGTGGCGGAGCAGGGCGGGGCAGTGGTCTCGCAAGTGGTGCAGACCATGGGCGCCATCAACGAATCGGCACGCAAGATTTCCGACATCATCGGCGTGATCGACGGCATCGCATTCCAGACCAATATCCTGGCCTTGAACGCGGCGGTGGAAGCCGCGCGCGCCGGCGAACAGGGCCGCGGCTTCGCGGTGGTGGCAACCGAAGTGCGCAGCCTGGCGCAGCGCAGCGCGGCCGCCGCCAAGGAAATCAAGACCCTGATCGGCGATTCGGTGGACAAGGTCGGCGAAGGCAGCCAATTGGTGGACAAGGCTGGCACCACCATGAGCGAAGTGGTGAGCGCGATCCGCCGCGTGACCGACATCATGGGTGAAATCACCGCCGCCAGCGCCGAGCAAAGCGCCGGCATCGACCAGGTCAACCAGGCCGTGGCGCAGATGGACCAGGTCACGCAGCAGAACGCGGCGCTGGTGGAACAGGCCGCGGCGTCCTCCGCCTCCATGCAGGAGCAGGCGCGCGCCCTGGCGACGCTGGTTGGCACCTTCAAGGTGGATGCGCGAGGCGGCGAGTCGGCAACGCCGGCTGCTTCAGCCAAGCCGGCGCCCGTGCAGCCGGCGGCGACGCCCGTGCCGGCGCGCAAGGCCCCGGTTGCGGCCCCGGTTGCGGCCCCGGTTCCAGCCCCGGTGCAGACTGCCCAGCCGCTACCCAAGGCCGCGGCCAAGCCTGCCGGCAAGCTGGTTGCCGCCGGCGACGACGATTGGGAAGAGTTCTGAGTCAGGCAGGGATCTGCCGCGCGAGCGGTCAGCAAAGCCGGAGACAGCGCCCGGATCGCGCATTGCCGGCCCGGCTTACCAATCCGGGTCGGCCTTGAACTCCAGCAGAAGCGCGACCATGTCACGCAGCTTCAATGCCCGCAGCTGCGCCAGCAGGGTGCTGCCATTGTCGAAGCGCACATTGGGCGCGGCGCCAGCTTCGAGCAGCAAGCGCGCGACTTCAAGCTTGCCTGCCAGGGCGGCCGCCGCCAGTGCGGTGACGCCCATGCTGTCGCGCCGCTCGAGCGCGCCCGGCAGTTTCATCAATTGCTGCAAGCGCTCGATGCTGTCGCCGCTGGCGGCCAGCCGGTTGATGAGCAGCGAGAGGTCGGGCAATGGCGCCGGGTCTTCATCCCTGCTTGCCATGGCCTTCAACAGCAGGTCGACCACATTCTTTTGGGCGCAATGGATGGGCAGGATTCCATACTGGTTGGGCAGGCCCGGATCGGCGCCCAGTTCCAGCAGTGCGCGCACCGCTTCCACATTTCCCGCGGCTGCGGCAAAGCCCAGGGCCGTGTTGCCGTGCAGGTCGGTTTCGTCAACGCGCGGGCCGCTGGCGCTGAGCGCCTTGAATTTGGCCAGGGTGTCGGTCCGGGATCCGGCCGCCACCGCATGAATCGGCAAGGTGCCCTGCAAGTCGCGCTTGAATGGACAGGCCTTCCGGCCAAGCAGGGCCTGGATTTCATCTGCGCTGCCCTTGACTGCCTTCACATGCAGGGCGCTGCGGCCCTTTTCATCCAGCTGATTGACCCTGGACTCCAGCAGCTCCATTTTCAGGCGCAGCTCGTCTTTGATTGCACCGTCGGCCAAGGCCTCCAGCAAATCGAAGGCGGTGTTCCCGGCCTCGTCCTGGAAATTCGGATCGGCGCCGCACAAGAGCAGGGTGGTCGCCGCTTCCACATTCGACTCCATCACGGCCAGATGCAGGGCCGAGCGGCCGCCCGGTCCGGGACGATCCACCTGCCTTTGCGGATCGGCGCAGAGCAGGAATTCGATTTTTTCGCAGCAGTCCGTAGTGCTGGTCGCGGCGCGATGCAGGGGCAGATAGTGATCAAGGTCGGCCAGCAGCACATCGGCGCCCTGGTGAATCAGGGTGCGCAGCGCGCCGGCTGATTCGTACTGTGCAATGACGTGCAGCGTTGTCGAGTTTTTGGGATCGGTCTGGTTGACGTCATGCTCCAGGCATTCGACCAGGTAGTTTATTTTCTGGCCCCTTTCGCGAGCGCTCGATGCGGCCAGCTCCATGGGCCCATCGACACCGAATTGGCATTGCCGGTAAGCGTCACGCGGGTTCTTGCCCAGTAGCTGCTGCACGCTCTTCAGACTGCCATGTTCGAGTTTGGCGGCCAGCACCCGGCCGCGCCTGGAAGGGCTGATGGGGTTGTCGGACTCTGCTTCGCTGGCGGATTTGAGGGCATTGTGCTTGCGGATTTTTCTGTGCCCCACCCAGGCGATGTTTTCTCCAGTATGCGCAGTTGCGGTCGACCAGATGAATTCCAGCTCCGCTTCCGATAGCGCGTGACTGCTGCGCTTTGTCCGGGACCAGGCCTTGATGACCTGCTTGATGGTGTTGAGTCCATCGTCCAGCAGGCTGGCCTTTTTTCCCGCGTAAAGGAAAGTGGGCCCGCCGGCGCCATTGGCGAGCAGCCGGCGCAGTCGTCCGGCATGACAGCAGTTCAGGTGGACCAGGTTTTTGGAGGCTTGCTGATCGGGGTCGGCAGGATCGGCCAGGGCCTGCCGCAGTTTCAGCATGAAGGTTTCCGCCTTGACTGTGAATCCGGAGCAGCCTTCACTCTCCGAAGTCAGGAAGACTTTGTTGTCGACGCTGTCGGCGCCGTGAAAGTCCACCACGATCTGGGTGCCATCATTGATCAGGCCCTGGCGCCGCATCTGGCGGACTTCTTTCATCAGCGCCTCCAGTTTCTGCGCGCTGTTGCGGCCTTCCATGTCATCTGTCAGCAAGCGTTTGCTGTGCAAATTGCCGCGCGTGGCGCTGCGGCGCCAGCTGGCTGTCAGCCTGTCGGCGTCCGGACCGCCGCCGATAAACAGGAAATCCAGGGGCTTGGCCGGCGTGGACGCTGGCGCCTGCAAACGGACGGCGCCAACCGGGTGGCGAGCCCGGACAGTATGTTTTGTCGATGACCTTTGCATGGTGGTCTCTGCTGGATTGGAAGGCCATGTCAGTAACAAGCAGTCGATAATGGAACCAATTTCGGGAAAAAATTTTTTCCTGTTTTGTTTGGACGGCGTGCCGGAATTTCCTGGGCAGACCATCAAGTTTCCGTGCAAGCCTGCCGATAAGACGTGCAGCAGTAGGAGTCCGAAAGCCAGAGCAATGAAAACCAAAGTCCTCATCGTCGATGATTCGGCCTTGATTCGTAGTGTGTTGCGCGAGATCGTCGCCAGTCAGCCCGACATGGAAGTGGTGGGCGTCGCCCCCGACCCGCTGGTGGCGCGCGAGATGATCCGCAACACCAATCCCGATGTGCTCACCCTGGACGTGGAAATGCCGCGCATGGATGGGCTGGAGTTCCTGGAGAAGCTGATGCGGCTGCGGCCGATGCCGGTGGTGATGGTGTCGACCCTGACCGAGCGCGGCTCGGAAATCACCATGCGCGCGCTGGAACTGGGCGCGGTGGATTTCGTCACCAAACCGAAAATCTCGATCCAGCACGGCATGCTGGAATATACCGAGCTGATCACGGAAAAGATCCGCACAGCTGCGCGTGCGCGCGTGAAAGCCGCGCCCCCCCGCCAGGCGGCCGGCGAGGCCCAGACC
>JAEVZY010000363.1 GCA_023392035.1 Pseudomonadota bacterium
GTGCACGGCGGATCAGTGCAGCGGCCCCCCGGCGGAACTGCTGTAGAAGGATTCCACACCCGAAATCCATTGCGGATCGACCATGTCCGGCCAGTCGTCCTTGTCGAAGCCGGGGGCGTTCTTCAATTGGTCCTTGCTGGCGTCCAGGATGAAGCGCTTGTCCACCGTATCCAGGGTCATGGCCTGGAAGGGCACCGCGAACAGCTTGTCGCCCATGCCCAGGATGCCGCCGAAGGACAGCACTGCGTAGGCCACCTTGCCCGTATTCATGTCCAGCATGAATTCCTTGATGTCTCCCAGCTTTTCGCCCTTGCGGTTGTACACGTCTTCATGCATCAGGGTTCCAGCCCCCATCAGGTGCGGGCCCGGTCCCTTGCCGGTTTTTCGATACATCCCATAGGTATCGCGACTTGCGTCGGTATAGCTCATGCTCAACTCCATGTTGTTGGCTGGCCCGATTTGACCGCATTCGCTGCTGCGAGTTTGCTATGGCACACGCCGCGGTGCGCTTTCCGCGCTAAAGTTCTGGTCAAACTATCAGCCAGGAAAGGTCCGCATGCGCAACTGGCTTGCCGCAGTGCTGCTTGGTCCGGCGCTCCTTGCCGGCTGCTCCGAAAAACCATCTTCGGAGTACCAGGGCTATGTGGAAGGCGAATACATCAACGTCGGCTCGCCCCTGGCTGGCCGGCTGGAAAAACTGTTTGTCGCGCGCGGCCAGACGGTCGCGGCCGGCGCGCCCCTCTTCAACCTGGAAGCGACCGAGGAAGAAGCCGCCAGCCGGCAAGCCGAACAGCAGTTGAAAGCGGCCGAGGCCCAGCTGGCCGACCTCAAGCTGGGCAAGCGTCCGCCTGAACGCGGCATCGCCAACCAGCAGCTGAACCAGGCGCGCGCAGCCGTTGACCAGGCCCGGCTGCAACTGGCGCGCGATGAAGCGCAATTCGAAGCGGGCGGCATTGCGCGCGCGCAGTTGGACGACAGCCGCGCCAACCTGTTGATCAAGACTGCCCGCGTACGCGAGCTGGAAGGACAAGTGGAGCTGGCCCGGTTGCCGGCACGCCAGGACCAGATCCGCGCGCAAGAGGCGCAGGTCGCCGCCGCGCGCGCCGTGCTCAGCCAGCAAGCCTGGCGCCTGGCGCAAAAGCAATTGCGCGCCGCCGCCGCCGGCCTGGTGGCCGACACTCTGTATCGGCCGGGCGAATGGGTGAGCGCCGGCAGTCCGGTGCTGCGCCTGCTGCCGCCGGCCAATGTCAAGCTGCGCTTTTTCGTGCCGCTGGCCGTGGCCGGCGGCTTGCAGCCCGGGCGCCAGTTGCTGATGCGTTGCGAGGGCTGCGGGAATGCGATCGCCGCCACCGTCACTTTCATCGCCAACGATCCCGAATTCACGCCGCCCGTCATCTACAGCAACGAAAGCCGCGACAAGCTGGTGTTCATGGTGGAAGCGCGCCCGGCCCTGGCCGATGCGCCGCGCCTGCGTCCCGGCCAGCCGGTGTCGGTGAGTTTGAAATGAACGGCTCCGGCTCCGACCTGGCGATCGACGTCCATGGCCTGAACAAGCACTTCGGCGACAAGCACGTGGTGCGGGATTTGACGCTGCAGGTTGCGCGCGGCGAGATCCTCGGCTTTCTCGGTCCCAACGGCAGCGGCAAGACCACGTCGATCCGCATGATGTGCGGATTGCTGACGCCCGACTCGGGCAGCGGCAGCTGCCTCGGCCACGACATCCGCCGCGAAAGTGACCAGATCAAGCGCCAGGTCGGCTACATGACGCAGCGCTTCTCGTTCTGGGAAGACTTGTCGATCCGCGAAAACCTCGATTTCGTGGCCCGCATGTATCGCATGCCCGACCGGCCCGATGCAGTGGAGCGCACCCTGCAAGGCTTGAACCTGAAAGCGCGCGCCGACCAGCTGGCGGGCGCCTTGTCCGGCGGCTGGAAGCAACGCCTGGCGCTGGCGGCCTGCATGCTGCACCAGCCGGAATTGCTGCTGCTGGATGAACCCACGGCCGGCGTCGATCCCAAGGCCAGGCGCGAATTCTGGGAAGAGCTGCATGCGCTGGCCGCGCGCGGCATGTCCATCCTGGTCAGCACCCATTACATGGACGAGGCCGAGCGCTGCCACAAGCTGGCCTATATCGCCAATGGCAAGCTGATGGCGCAAGGCACGGCGCAGGAGATCATTGCCAGCCAGGGCCTGAGCACCTGGCAGGTGAGCGGCGGCGACCTGGCGCAGATCGGCGAGCGCCTGCAGAAGGAAAGCGCGGTCGAGCAGGTGGCCGCATTCGGCTCGACCCTGCATGTCACCGGGCGCGATGGCGCCGCCGTGAAAGAGGCGCTGGCGCGCGCCACTTCGGGCGGCGACAGCCGCATCGAACCCGCCGAAACCGGCCTGGAGGACGTGTTCATCCACCTGATGAACAGCGCCAGCGCCGACGAACAGGAGCGGCCATGAGGTCCTTCTCGTTTGCCCGCTGGTGGGCCATGGTGCTCAAGGAATTCCTGCAGCTCAAGCGCGACCGCGTCACCTTCGCCATGATCATCGGCCTGCCCATCGTGCAGTTGCTGCTGTTCGGCTATGCCATCAATTCCGATCCCAAGCATCTGCCGACCGCGGTGGTGGTGTCCGAGCCGAGCGAATTCACGCGCAGCTATCTGGCGGCCATGCAGCACAGCGACTACTTCAAGTTCGTGGCGCAGCTGCCGGATGAAGCCGCGGGGCGCCGCGCGCTGGAGCGCGGCGAAGCCCTGTTCGTGGTCACTTTCGAGGCCGACTTCACGCGCAAGCTCTTGCGCGGCGAGCGTCCGGCGGTGTTGATCGAAGCCGACGCCACCGATCCGGTGGCCGCCAACGCCGCGCTGGCCTCCGCGCGCGAACTGGTGAGCTCGGTGCTGAAAAAGGATTTCAAGGGTCCGCTGGCGCCGCTGGCCGGCGCCGATGCGCCCTTCGAAGTGCGGGTGCACCGGCTCTACAACCCGGAAGGCCTGACCCAGCTCAATATCGTGCCGGGGCTGATGGCGGTGATCCTGAACATGACCATGGTCATGATGACGGGGCTTGCGATCACCCGCGAACGCGAGCGCGGCACCATGGAAAACCTGCTGGCCATGCCGGCCCAGCCGCTGGAAGTCATGACCGGCAAGATCGTGCCCTACGTCTTCATCGGCCTGGTCCAGGCCAGCATCATCCTGCTGGCGGCGCGCTTCCTGTTTGCCGTGCCTTTCGTCGGCAGCCTGCTGGTGCTGTATGCGGTGGCGCTGGTCTTCATCGCCGCCAACCTGATGGTCGGCATCACGCTGTCATCCATTGCCCGCAACCAGTTGCAGGCGATGCAGCTGACGGTGTTCTACTTCCTGCCCTCGATCCTGATGTCTGGCTTCATGTTTCCGTTTCGCGGCATGCCGCAGTGGGCGCAAGCCATCGGCGAGCTGCTGCCGGCAACCTGGTTCATGCGCGCCGTGCGCGGCATCCTGTTGAAGGGCAATCACTGGGCCGACCTGTGGCCCGACATCTGGCCCATGCTGCTGTTCACCGCCGTGGTCACGGTGCTGGCCGTGTTCACTTACCGCAAGACGCTCGATTGATCATGAAGCGCGCAACTGTTCTGCTGCTGATGACCCTGCTTGCGGCCTGCGCCACTGAGCCACCAGCTGCACCGCAGGCGCCGCAGGTGCAGCACTACACGCCGGCGCCGACCGCGCGCTTCACCGCGGGGGCCCCCATCGAAGGCGGCCAGGCCCAGCAATTCGTGGATGGCGCCGACATACCGGCGCAATGGTGGGCCTTGTTCCAATCGCCCGAGCTGGACCGCCTGGTGCGCCGGGCGCTGGACAACAGTCCGGGCCTGGGGCCGGGGCCAGCCCGGCGGCGG
>JAEVZY010000013.1 GCA_023392035.1 Pseudomonadota bacterium
CGATACGCGCGCCTGCGCCGCCTGGCATTGCGGGCTTTCGAATTGCGCCTGTACCGCGTCCAGAAAGGCCCGGGTGCGGGCCGGCATCAGGCGCCGGCCAGGGAATACGGCCCAGGCAGTGTCGCCCGGCAGACTCCAATCGGGCAGCACTGGAACCAGTTCGCCGCGTTCCACATAGGGCTCGGCAAAATCATCGGCGACGGCAGCAATGCCGGAACCCAGGCAGGCCAGGCGAATCAGCAGTTCCGGCGAATTCACCGAGAAGGGCGCCGGCGGTTGGCCTTCCCAGGTTTGTTCACCGCGCGTGAGCAACCAGGATTGCGCTTCGCCATTGCGCCGCATCAGCCGCAATGCGGCATGCTCTATCAAGGCTTCCGGTTCGGTCGGCTTGCCATGCGCCGCCAGGTAGTCCGGCGCCGCATACAAGCCGATTGAAAATTGCGCCACGCGGCGCGCCGCCAGGCTGGCATCGTCCGGCAGGGCGCCCATGCGCAGGGCGAGATCGAAGTTCTCGCCGATCAGGTCCACCCGGCGCGCCGACAGATCCAGCTCCAGCTGCACCCGCGGATAACGGCGGATGAAATCGGCCAGCATGCTCGCCAACAGGGTGTTGGCCAGATCGCTCGGCATGGAGACACGCAGGCGACCGCTGGGTTCGGCCTGACGATGCTGGGCCAATGACTGCGCCGCCTGCACTTCATGCATGACCCCGCGCGCATGTTCCAGCACGCCCAGGCCGAAGTCGGTCAAGGACAGCTTGCGCGTGGTTCTTTGCAGCAGGCGCTCTCCCAGGCGCGTTTCCAGTTGCGACAGGCGGCGCGAAACGGTGGATTTGGGCAAGCCCAGGCGTTCGGCCGCGCGACTGAAACTGCCGCTCTCGGCCACCTGGGCAAACAGCAGCAGGTCATTCGGTTCGATGTTCATCTTGCGCTCCATTGTTCCGTGTATTGAACAATGTTATCCATTTTTCGCTCTTCCGGCTTGAATTTGGAACGCCTAGACTGGTTTCACTGAACTGAAATCCACATGGAGCCCAAACATGAACATCCTGCAAGTTAATTCCAGCGCCCGTTCCGACGGCTCGCAATCCACCCGCCTGGCCGAATTGGCAGTGCAGGGTTTGCGCGCCCAGCACGCCGATGCCAGCGTGGTGGTGCGTGACCTGGCAAAAAATCCCCACCCGGCCCTGGACGAAGAGGCCTTGCAGGCGCTGTTCAGCCCTGCCGAAGCGCGCAGCGCTCAGCAGGCCGCGCGGGTCGCGCTGGACGATGCGCTGATCGCTGAGATCCAGGCGGCGGACGTGGTGGTGCTCGGCGTGCCGATGTACAACTTCGGTGTGCCGACGCAACTGAAGAACTGGATCGATGCCATCGCCCGCGCGAAGGTAACATTCCGCTATACCGAGCAGGGACCCGAAGGCCTGTTGAAAGGCAAGAAGGTGATCGTGGTCCTGACCCGTGGCGGCGTCTACAAAAACACGCCGGCCGACAGCCAAGTGCCTTACCTGAAAACGGTGTTGGCATTCCTTGGCATGGACGATATCGAATTCGTGTACGCGGAAGGATTGGCGCTCGGCCCGCAAGCCGAGCAGGAAGCCCTGGCTGCGGCGCGCGAACAGATCGAACAGCTCGTGGCCTAAGCAAATTGACGCGCCAGGTGCGCGAAAGGACAAAATCATGCAAGCAGACACTGTGCAAATCGAGCGGCCGCGGAGCATTGAGCGCGTGGTCACCGGCGTGCCCACTTCGGATGGCGCCGGCGTCAAGCTGACCCGGGTACTGACCCAGCCGCTGCAACGCCGGCTGGATCCTTTCCTGATGCTGGACGCTTTCGGCACCGACCGCCCGGAAGACTATATCGGCGGCTTTCCGGACCATCCGCATCGCGGCTTCGAAACCATCACCTACATGATCGACGGTCGCATGCGGCATCGCGACAGCGCCGGCAATGAAGGCTTGCTGGAAAACGGCAGCGTGCAATGGATGACCGCGGGCCGCGGCGTGGTGCACTCCGAATTGCCGGAGCAGGAAAACGGGCGCATGGAAGGTTTTCAGCTGTGGCTGAATCTGCCGGCGAAGGACAAGATGTGCGCCCCCTGGTACCGCGACATTGGCGCCGCTGAACTACCGCGCTTCACCACCGCCGAAGGCGTGCAGGGCAAGGTGATTGCCGGCGTCAGCCAGGGCGTGCAGGGCGCGGTGCAGCGTGAAGTGACGGAGCCGCTGTATCTCGACCTTGAACTTCCGGCCGGCGCCAGTTTTTCGCAGGCTTTGCCGGGCGGGCACAACGCTTTCGTGTATGTCTATCGCGGTGATATCGAGCTGGCCGGCCGCAAGCTCGAAAGCAGGCAGATGGGCATCCTGGCCAACGATCCGGCCAGCGAAGGCGTGCAGTTCAAAGCCGGCGCGCAAGCCGCACGGGTGTTGCTCATCGCGGGCAAGCCGCTCAATGAGCCGATCGCCCAGTACGGCCCGTTCGTGATGAACACGAAGGAAGAACTGTTCCAGGCCGTGCAGGACTTCCAGTCGGGTCGCTTCGGCAACTGAGCAGCCGTGACACATGGGCGC
>JAEVZY010000124.1 GCA_023392035.1 Pseudomonadota bacterium
CCTCGTAAATTGGATTTTTCTCGTAATGGGAGCTACACATGAAGAAGTCAAATTTTTCAGACATTGAGATCCTCGCCGCACTCCAGCGAGTGGAAGAAGGCTTGCCGGCTCAAGCGCTCTGCTGGGAGTTGGGAATCACCATGAAGACCTTCAACAGCTGGCGTAGCACCCACGGCCAGGCGGCGTTGGAAGCCTTGGCCGACCGCGAGACTACGCTCTTGATGTCGCGCCTGCGGAAAATGGAAGCAGAAGGTGTGCGGCGGCTCAAGAAGATACAGATGCAGGAAAATCTGAAGGCCAAAGAGCCGAAAGACAGGTCCGAGAAAAAATAAGCATGCCCTCCGAAGCGGAGTGCATCTGCGCTGGCTTTGCGGACGATAGCTCCGCGGGCAATGGCACGTCCTATGAGAACGCGCCCGCCGGCAACGGCTTGCGCATCGCCTCCGGCCTCACCACTGTAACCTCGTCGCCATTAAAGCCGTCAAGAAAGGCGGACCCGGCCTCTTTCACCTCCGGTTATCGCCCAAATGAACGAAAGCTATTCCTACGGTGCGCCAGCAGAGGAGCAGGCGCTGTTTCCCGAAGACGTCCTGAAGGGCTGCACTTCCGAACCATTGTTGGCGCCTTAGCACAAAGCGAAGCATCACCAGGCTTTGATGTTCAACGCAATGCTCCGGCCGGCGACCCGCCGGCCGATTCCTCGTCTATTGGATTTTTCTCGTAAAGGGAGCTCTACATGAAGAAGTCAAATTTTTCAGACATTGAGATCCTGGCCGCGCTCCAGCGCGTGGAAGACGGCCTGCCGGTACAAGTGCTCTGCTGGGAGTTGGGAATCACCATGAAGACCTTCAACGGCTGGCGAAGTACCCACGGCCGGGCGGCATTGAAAGCCTTGGCTGACCGCGAAACTCATCTGTTGATGTCACGCCTGCGGAAGATGGAAGCAGAAGGCGTGCGGCCCAAGAGGATGCAGGAATATCCACCCACCAAGCCGAAGGATGGGTCCGGGAAAAAGTGATTTCCCCAGTCAAGGGAGCTGCACATGAAAGAGCCAAAGTATTCAGACGGTGCAATCGTCGCCGCGCTCATGAAAGTGGAAGATGGACTGCCGGTCCAGCAGCTTTGCTGGGACCTGGGTATCAGCATCAAGACCTTCAACACCTGGCGCTCCAGATTTGTGGACATCAAGCGGCAAGCAGACTACGGAGGCATCGTCGCCGCGCTGTTGGAGCGCATAAAGGAACTGGAAACCCAGAACCTGAAGCTCAAGAAAATGCGCGCTCGCAAGAAGGCCGGTGCGTGAAGGACGCTTGGACGAAGGCGTCGCACGGCCAGCCCCGATTCCCATAATCTGCATCAAGGAATTGCCCAAGCCACAGCGGGAAAATTTCCCCATGGCCAAGCGCATTCCCATCCATCCCACCCACCCCGAAAGCGCAAGTGAAGCGCCAGACCTGGATCGCTCGAAAGAGTGATCAATCAAATCGATCGACGAACAAAAAAATCTTGAAGCTTCGCCTTCACTAAAACTTTTTGCAGATGCGCTGCCAAGCGGGAATTATCAGTCCCAATTCTTGTCGGCACGCGCAACCCGATCGCTCTCGGGCCGGCCGGCATCGGTGAGTCAGACTGGGATCTTCCAATCAAGGGAGCGCTTACATGAAGAAGTCCAGATTCTCGGAAAGTCAGATCATTGCTGCGATCAAACAGGCGGAAAACGGACAGTCGGTGTCGGAGATTTGTCGGGAAATGGAAATCAGCACCGCAACCTTCCATGGCTGGCGAACCAAGTTCGGCAGTCCCAAGCGGCAGACCAAACCCGGCGGCAAAGCGGGAGCGCTGATGACGCGTCTGAAAGAGCTGGAAGCTGAAAACGTCCGACTCAAGAAAATGCAGATGCAAGAGTCCATCAAGGCCCAGATGCTGAAGGAAGCGCAAGGGTGAAAATGATGCGTACACTTTCAAAGCTTCTACCTTGGCTGGCATTCATCTTCACACTGCATGTTCATGCCGCCTCCGCTCCCAACGCCATCGTCATAGATGACTCCGCGATTGGAAGAAAGGCAGCCGATGAGCGGTCTCCCGAGGTATATCGCTACCCCAAGCATCTGCAGGTAAAGATCATGGAGACCGCCTCGGCGCCGGATGGCGTCGCCGTGTTCCGGCTGGAACAGGTCGTCTTGCCTGAACCGGGCACGCAACGCTTCGAAAAAGTCCCGCCTCTTTGGGTCGACGCGTCGCACTTGGTACTGTTCGATGACATGAAACCCATCAGGACATGCTGGCCGTTTCAAACCCTGTCATTCAAAACCAAGTTCAGCGAAGTCAAGGTCAGCTTCAACGCCGATGGATCGGGATCGGTCCACAAGCGCGATGCCGAGCTGGTACCAATCCCGGTCTGGACTTACGAAAGTCGAGGCGTCATCGGCCTCAGGGACCGCAGGGGCCAGCAACTCTATGTACTGATCCTCGACAAAAATACCGGCGAGTTCCTGCTGCCGGACAGCCGGGTCGTCGCCGAAAAGCGCGACTGTCGCCCGGCCCAGCGCCAGGAATCCGGGTGGCAGAAGCTTCCCGCCTTACCGGCTTTTCCCGGCACCTGAGCTTCCCACGGTAATGGCCCGTAGCGAAGCGCCCGAACCAAAGCATCAACGACACTAAAGCATCAAGGTTGGCGCCGGAACGTAATCCTGCTGCAGGGCATCCAGGCCGGCCTTCATCCTTTCGAATGCCTGCGCTACCTGCTGCGGATCGCCCTTCACGCCCAACTCGATGTGCCGGCGGGTTTCGGCGTCGCCTACATGCGGCAGGCTGAACACTTTCACGGCACCGAATTCGGCTTCTATTTCCACCATCAAGGGCGTGATCAAGGACTCGATGCCGTCATACACCAGCACCGCCTGCTCGGCCCAAGGCTTCTGGTGAAACAGCTTGGGATACAAGGTATCGAGTACCCAGTCCACCATCGGCCCAGCCATTACCGGAAAGCCGGGCACGAAATGATGCGCGCCACTGCCACCGGGATTGGCAACGCTGAAGCCGGGAATCTTGTTGAAGGGATTGGGGATGATGTCGGCGCCCGCCGGGAATTCGCCCATCTTCAGGCGATGCAGATTGTCGGGTTTGTCGAAGTCCGGTTCCACCCCGGCCTCGCGTGCGGTGTCGGCGATGCGCTCCCGGATTTTTTCACGCGCTTGCGGGTGCAGGACCAGCGGCACGCCCAGCGCGGCCGCCGCGCATTGGCGGGTATGGTCATCCGGTGTGGCGCCGATGCCGCCGAATGAAAACACGATGTCAGCGCTGGCAAAGGTTTGTTCCAGCGTGGCGGTGATCAGGGCGGGATCGTCGCCGATATAGCGGGCCCAGCCCAACTGCAGGCCACGCGCGGCAAGCTGGGCGACCGAACGCGAGAAATGCTTGTCGGCCCGCTTTCCGGAAAGGATTTCGTCGCCGATGATGATGAGTCCGAATGCCATGTCTCTGCTCTCTCTTGTTCAGTTGATGTCTTTGAGTACTGGCTGTTGGCCCGGCATGTCCACCACCACCGCTCCGTCCGGATGAACCGCGCGCGCCAGCGTCAGCGCTTCCAGGCTGTAATGGGCAAACCATAAACCGGAGAACACGAATACCACCACGTACAGCCAGATCGAGAAAGCGGCCAGCAGCGGAAAGAAGATCACGCCCAGCGCGCCGCCCAGCCAGACCAGCGTAGGCGCCGCCCCCATGCTGCCGGTGACGACGCCGATGGCCAGCAAGGGCCAGCGATGGCGGCGTATCAGTTCCAGTCTTTCCTGGTGGCTGGCATGCTCGGACAGCGCGTCATAGGTCATGACGCGATAGGTCAGCCAGCCCCACAGCAAGGGCTGCACGATGAAGGTGAAAGGGGGAATCACGTTCAAAGGCAAGGTGACTACCCACATCAGCACAAACAGGATGAAAGTGCCAATCGATATGCCGACACTGCCCCAGAGCGATCCGCCCTGCTTCTTTTCCAGGTGCAGATAGCGGCGCGCGCTCAGGTGACGCACGATGACCGGCATGGCCAGGGCACCGACAAAGATCAGCGCGGTCAGGATCATCAGCGGCAACAGCAGCCACATGGCCAGCAAAGGCACCAGCAAGGGCTTCAGGTTTTCCAGTCCAAACCAGGACAGGAATTGCCCTCCGCCCTGGAACCAGCCACGCTCGGTGAACCAAAGATGCAGGGTATCGATCAGGGGCTGCAAGCCGAGCCAGAGCAAAAGTCCCCAGAGAACGGCCGAGATCAGAAACGGCATGACGGTCAGCAGCAGGATGCGCCAGTGCAGCTGGGTCCAGAGCGCGCGCGAAAAGCTGACGAGCAATAGTCGCATGGAGAAATCGAAGAATGGCGTTCGCTCCATTCTAGCCGCTTGCGACGTGCACGCGCTGGCAAGCGCCGCTGCTACAATCGCCGCCTTGACCAGCCACGACCACAAAGAGGACCATCATGTCGACCGTAACTACCGCTTCCGGATTGCAATACGAAGACCTCACCGCCGGCAGCGGCGATGAAGCACAGCAAGGCGCGTACGTGACCGTGCACTACACCGGCTGGCTGCAAAATCCGGACGGCAGCCCGGGCAAGAAATTCGATTCCAGCAAGGACCGCAACGATCCCTTCGAATTCGCGCTGGGCGCGGGCCAGGTGATCAAGGGCTGGGATGAAGGCGTGCAAGGCATGAAGGTCGGCGGCTTGCGCCGGCTGACGATTCCGGCCCCCCTGGGCTATGGCGCGCGCGGCGCAGGCGGCGTGATTCCGCCCAATGCCACCCTGATTTTCGATGTTGAATTGCTGGGCGTCTGAGGCTTCGCCATGGAACTGCAACAGCAATTCGAACAAGCGGTGGCGGAGTCCAAGACCCTGGCCACGCGCCCGGATCCGATGACCCTGCTGAAGATCTACAGCCTGTACAAGCAGGCGTCCGCCGGCGACGTGCAAGGCGAACGCCCGGGCATCACCGACATGGTGGGCCGCGCCAAGTGGGACGCCTGGAGCAATCTCAAGGGCACCAGCCAGGACGATGCGAAGCAGCGCTACATCGACCTGATCGAAGAGTTGAAGGACGCCTGAAGCGGCGCCCTTCGTGCACCTGGACACGCTGCCGCCCGCCGCTTTACCAGGCAGGCGGCAGCATTTCAGCACATCAGGGATTCAACAGATTCGGCGGACGCTGCCCGCTCAAGGCGGCGATCAGATTGTCGGCCGCGCAATTGGCCATCGCCAGCCGCGTATTGCGTGACGAGCTGGCGATATGGGGCGTGAGCACCACGTTCTTCAAGCCCAGGAAGCCCGGATTGAACGCCGGCTCATTCTCGAACACATCCAGCCCGGCGCCGGCAATTCTTGCCGCCTGCAAGGCCGCGATCAGGGCCGCATCGTCCACCACGCCGCCGCGCGCAATATTGACCAGGGTGGCGGTTGGCTTCATCAGGGCCAGTTCGGCCGCGCCGATCAGGTGATGCACATCCTTTGAATAGGGCACCACCAGCAGCACGTGGTCAGCGCTCCCGAGCAGTTCTTCCTTGCTCACGTAACGCGCATGATTGGCCCGCTCTTCCAGCGCCGGATCCAGGCGCGAGCGGTTGTGATAGATGACCTTCATGTTAAAGCCCATCGAGCGCCGGGCAATCGCCTGGCCGATGCGCCCCATGCCGATGATGCCCAGGGTCGAACCATGGATGTCCACGCCCATGAAGCCGTCATAGCGCCAGCGGTCCCATTTGCCTGCGCGCAGCCATTGCTCGGATTCGGTGACGCGGCGCGCCGTGGCCATCAAGAGCGCAAAGCCGAAGTCGGCGGTGGTTTCGTTCAGCACTTCCGGCGTATTGGTCACCATCACGCCCGCCGCGCTGGCGGCTGGCACATCGATGTTGTTGTAGCCCACGGCCATATTGCAGACCGCTTTCAGGCGCGGCGCGGCGGCCAGCACCGCCGGTGAAATGCGCTCGGACAAGGTGGCGAATACGCCGTCCTTGTCCGCCAGTTGCTGCGCCAGTTCGGCTTCGCTGAAGATGTGGTCGGACTGATTGGTCTGCAGCTCGAAATGCTGGCCGAGGCGCTCGATCACTTCCGGGAAGATTTCACGCGCCACCAGGACTTTCTTTTTCATTGTGTCTCCAGGTTTGTTTTATTTCTTCGGTTGCGAATTCAGTTGCGAAAGAAGATCCAGGACATGAGGATGAACAAGGGCACCAGTATGCCCACCGACCACGCCATATAGCCGAAGAAGCCCGGCATGCGCACGCCACGCTCCTGGGCGATGGCCCGCACCATCAGGTTTGGCGCATTGCCGATGTAGCTGATCGCGCCCATGAATACCGCGCCGCAGGAAATTGCCGCCAGGGTGGTGGCCAGGGTCGTCATCATCTGCTGCGGGTCGCCGCCGGCGGCGTTGAAAAACACCAGATAGGTCGGCGCGTTGTCGAGGAAGGCAGACAAGAGGCCGGTGGCCCAGAAATACATCAGATCGTCCGGCCGGCCGTCAGGGCGGGTCACGGCGTGCATCACGCCGGCAAAGGCGCCTTCCGGTCCGGCCTTGAGCATGGCGATCACGGGCACGATGGTAATGAAGATGCCGGCAAACAGCTTGGCCACTTCCACCATCGGCCCCCAGCTGAAGGCATTGCCTTCGTGGGCGCTTTTCGGCGTGAGCTTGAGCGACAGGCCGACGATGATCAAAAGGCCGATATCGCGCAGCAGATCCTGCCAACCGATGGCAACGCCGGCCAGGGTGAAGGCCGGGCCGGGCTTCCAGATGCCCGACATCAGCACCAGCGCAATCACCAGGGCCAAGAGCACGATGTTGGCTGCGCCCTCAAGTCCGAAGGCGGAATCCGGGGTCGGGTCTTGTGCCGCCGGCAGATCCTCTTCCCGCCGGTGGTAATACCAGCTGTCCAGCAGGAAGTAGATCGCCAGCAGGCTCAGGCACAGGAACAGGGTCTCGCCAAAGACATTGCGCACGGTCCAGAAGAAATCCACGCCTTTCAAAAAGCCCAGGAACAGGGGTGGATCGCCCAACGGCGTCAGCGCGCCGCCCGCATTGGAGACCATGAAGATGAAGAACACCACCGTGTGCACGGTATGGCGGCGGTTGTCGTTGGCGCGAATCAGCGGCCGGATCATCAGCATCGAGGCGCCGGTGGTGCCCATGAAACTGGCCAGCACGGTGCCCAGCGCCAGCAGGCCGGTGTTGAGCGCGGGCCGGCCATGCAGGTTACCGCACACGCAAATTCCGCCAGCCACCGTAAACAGGGCCAGCAGCAGAATGACGAAGGGAACGAACTCGGCCAGCATGGCGTGCGCAACATTGGCCCCGGCCATGCCGGGCCCGAAGACCAAGGCGCAAGGAATGAGGAAGGCGGCGGCCCAGGCGGCGGCAATTTTGCCGTAATGGCGATGCCAAACCAGGGGGAACAGCAGCGGCCCGAGCGCGATGGACAGCAACATGCCGGCAAAGGGCAAGCCCCAGGGTGCGCTCAACTGCCGTCCATCCAGCTCCGCGGCAAAACTCAAGAGGGGGCACAGCGCGAGACCCGCTGCAGCCAGACTACGAACGATCAAATTGAACTCCCACCAATTGGACTGCGCGTATTCTAGCCCGCAACTTTCAGCGCATGGCCGAAGCCGGTCGCCGTGCGCGCACGTATTCCTCGTCGGGCAGATAGCGATTGCCATCGGCATAGGTCCAGCTCACCTGCGGATTGCTGCGTGCGGCATAGCGGCCGATGAAAGCGCCCATGGTGGATTGATGATCGATGGCGCGGAAACTCACACTGCCCAGCGGGGTGTCGAAATTCATGCCGCGCATGGCTTCAATCAGTTTTTCGGTATCCACGCCCTGCGCGCGTTTGATGCCCTGGGCAATCGCCTGGATCATGCTGTAGCCCATGAGCGCGGCCAACTGCGGTTCCTGCCCGTAGCGCGCGACATACTCCGCACGAAAGCGCTGGTAGCGCGGCAGTGCGATATCGCCGGCCGGATAGCCGGCCACGGCCCAGCCCGCCAGGGCGGTTGATTTCAGGGCCGAGATGACGGTCGGATCGGCGCTGGCCATGGACACCAGGCGCGCCTGCTCGAATACCCGCGTACGCCGGCTTTCATTGAGCAACTGCACCAGGTCAGGGCCGAAGGTGGCATTGAACACGGCATCTGGACGCGCGCGCGCCAGGGCCGACATCACCGCCGGCGCATCGATCTTGCCCAGGGCCGGCCATTGCTCGGCCACGAATTCCACGTCCGGCCGGCGTGCCTTGAGCAGCGCGCGAAAATTGGCCACCGCGCTTTGTCCGTATTCATAGTTGGAGGCGACGATGGCCCAGCGCTTGACCGGCATCGAGGCCGCCTGCTCCACCAACATTGCGGTCTGCATGTAAGTGGAAGGCCGCAGGCGGAAGGTGTGGCGATTGCCATGTTCCCAGGTCAGGGCGTCGGTCTGCGGACCGGCAGCCACGAACACCCGCCGATACTTGGCCGCCGCCGCCGATACCGCCAGGCCGACATTGGAAAGATAGGTGCCAGCCAGAATTGCCACTTCGTGGTTGACCACCAATTCCTGCACCCGCCGTGCTGCGCTTTGACGGCTGGCCCCGTCATCCAGCGAGATCACTTCCAGCGGCTTGCCCAGCACGCCGCCCTCCGCATTGATTTGCGCTACCGCCAATTGCCAGCCGCGCCGGTAGCCGTCGGCAAATTGCGGATAGCCGGCATAGCTGTTGAGCTCGCCTATCTTCCAGGTGGAGGCACTGGCGGCCAGCGCAAACGCAGCCGGCGCCAGCAACAAAAACGGCAACAGCAAAAGACTGCGCGAGCGGCTTTGCAGGCTCGCAAGCTTGCAGCGCACTGCATGCCATCGGGAAAAGCCGCTACGCATTTGCTTATGCATATTCCATCTAACTCGAGTTTGTTACCCCCGTCCTTTTGCCTTAAAATACAACGCTTTGCAACCGGAACTTTGTTGTCGTCCGTTCTGTCGCGCGCGAATGCCATTTCGATGCGTCGAGCAGTCGGCCCAACAGCCCGCAGGGTCATTCAGAACAAGCAGCCCGAGGGCGCAACAATCCGGTTTTGACTGGCCACGAACGGGACGCGAACGCATGGCTTCCATCCCGGCTCCAAGCCCGAGCACCATTCCGACCGATTAGGACTGTTATGACCCATGTTGTGACCGAATCCTGCATCCGCTGCAAATACACGGATTGCGTGGATGTATGCCCCGTTGATTGCTTCCGCCAAGGTAAGAACTTCCTGGCCATCGATCCCGACGAGTGCATCGATTGCGCGGTCTGCGTGGCGGAGTGTCCGGTCAATGCCATCTACGCTGAAGAAGACGTGCCTGCCGACCAGCAGCAATTCATCAAGATCAATGCCGATCTTTCGCGTGGCTGGCCGTCCATCACCAAGAGCACCGGCGCGCTGTCCGATGCCGATGAATGGAAAGACGTGAAAGACAAGCTCCAGTACCTGGAGCGCTGAAACCATAACCGCTGCACCGGCGCGCCCGACCACTGCCAGGCGCGCCCTCCGGCCACCCACGAGGCGGCCGGGCTTCCAAGAACACCACAGGAAACTGTCGCATGGATACCACCACTGCCACCTCCGATCTCAGCACCCAGGGCCAGGCTCCCGAATTCACCCTTGAACCGGCGCGCGGCCCGATCGAAACCGATGCCGTCATCGTTGGCGCCGGCCCGGTTGGCCTGTTCCAGGTCTTCGAACTGGGCCTGCTTGAAATCAAGGCCCACGTCATCGATTCCCTGCCGGTGGTGGGCGGCCAATGCGTGGAGCTGTATCCGGACAAACCCATCTACGACATTCCCGCCGTGCCGGTTTGCACCGGCCAGGAACTGACCGACAACCTGCTGCAGCAGATCGAGCCCTTCGGCGCCACCTTCCATCTGGGCCAGGAAGTGACCGTGGTGGAAAAGCGCGAAGACGGTCGTTTCAATCTCGAGACCTCGGCCGGCACGCGCTTCATCACCAAGACCATTTTCATTGCGGCCGGCGTCGGCTCGTTCCAGCCGCGCACCCTGAAAGTGGATGGCGTGGAAGCGCATGAGGGCAGCCAGCTTTTCTATCGCGTACGCGATCCAAAGCGCTTCGAAGGCAAGAACCTGGTGATCTGCGGCGGCGGCGACTCGGCCCTGGACTGGGCGCTCAACTTCGTCGGCAAGGCGGAATCGGTGGTCCTGCTGCATCGTCGCGAAGAGTTTCGTGCGGCACCGGCTTCGGTGGCCAAGATGAAAGAGCTGTGCGACCAGTACGAAATGCAGTGCATGATCGGCCAGGTCTCGGGCATTGAAGAGGCCGACGGCCGCCTCTCCGGCATCAAGGTGACCGGCGCCGATGGCGTCACCCGGCGCCTGCCGCTGGATCACTTGCTGGTGTTCTATGGCCTGTCGCCCAAGCTCGGCCCGATCGCCGAATGGGGCCTGGACATCGAGCGCAAGCAGCTCAAGGTCGACACTGAAAAATTCCAGACCAATGTGCCTGGCATCTTCGCCGTGGGCGACATCAATACCTATCCTGGCAAGAAGAAACTGATTCTCTCGGGCTTCCATGAGGCCGCGCTGGCTGCCTTTGGCGCTGCGCCCATCATCTTTCCGGAGAAGAAGATCAACATGCAGTACACCACCACCTCGCCCAAGCTGCACAAGATCCTGGGCGTGGAAACCCCGGTGTTCGACTGAAGCACCAGCGCCTCTTGAAAACGCCCGCCGGCTTTTGCCCGCGGGCGTTTTTGTTTGGCGGCAAGCGAAATGCCGCGGCGTGACAAGGCCTTTCCGAAATCGATCGGAATTTGCCTGAGCAGCCGGCAGAAATTACGCGCAGCTGCCCCCAATTCCTTCTGTGACGGAAGACCAGGCGGCGTTACATAGCGGCGTCGCGGCGGTTTCACCTCTGGCCTAGTACGGCACGCTTCTTGCAGAAACTGAACTTGTCCTTGCGCCAATTGCACCAGCGATCGGGCGCCCGCATATAGCTTGTATGAAGATCGGAACTGCAAGACGGACTTGTCCGAACAGGTGATCCCTGACATTACAGTTCCGAGGAAATGCAATAAACTTGCCTCTTGATGCATTGCGGCAATGCGAAACCTCCGACACAATCGGATGGCTTCAAGAAAAGGATAGTTATGCTGTATCAACTGCATGAAATGAACCGGACCTTGCTGAGTCCGCTGGTCCAGTGGGCCGAGGCCTCCAGCAAGCTGTTCACCAACCCGATCTCGCCGCTGGCGCATACGCCCTTCTCGCAGCGCATCGCTGCCGGCTATGAACTGATGTTCCGCTTGGGCAAGGCTTACGAGAAACCCGAGTTCGGCATCAATTCCACCACCATCGACGATGAGACCGTCGCGGTGTTCGAAAAAGTGGCGCTGGAAAAACCCTTCTGCCGCCTGCTGCATTTCAAGAAAGACCTCAGCGCAGAACGTGCCAAAAAGCTGGCGCAGCCCAAGGTCTTGCTGGTGGCGCCGCTGTCGGGCCATCACGCCACCCTTTTGCGCGACACCGTACGCACGCTGCTGCCGCAACACGATGTCTACATCACCGACTGGACCGATGCGCGCATGGTGCCGGAAGCGGTTGGCCCCTTCCATCTGCATGACTATGTCTACTACGTGCAGGAATTCATTCGCCTGCTCGGCCCCGATGTGCATGTGATCTCGGTCTGCCAGCCGACGGTGCCGGTACTGGCCGCCATCTCGCTGATGGCCACGGCAAAAGATCCCAAGCTGCCCAAGACCATGATCATGATGGGCGGCCCGATCGATCCGCGCCGCTCGCCGACGCAGGTGAACGACCTGGCCACCGACAAGCCCTACTCGTGGTTCGAGAACACCCTGATCTACAGCGTGCCGGCCAATTACCCCGGATCCGGGCGCAAGGTCTATCCGGGCTTTCTGCAGCATGCCGGATTCGTGGCCATGAACCCGCGCCGCCACGCGCAAAGCCACTGGGATTTCTACATGCACTTGCGCGAGGGCGACAATACGTCGGCCGAAGAGCATCGCAAGTTCTACGACGAATACAACGCGGTGCTGGACATGCCGGCCGAGTACTACCTCGAGACCATCAAGACCGTGTTCCAGGAATTCCGCCTGGCCAAGGGCACCTGGGAAGTGGAAGGCAAGCTGGTGCGTCCGCAAGACATCAAGTCGGTGGCGCTGTTCACCATCGAGGGCGAGCTGGACGATATTTCCGGTTGCGGCCAGACCGAGGCGGCCCAGGACTTGTGCAGCGGCATACCCAAGGCCAAGAAGCTGCACTACACCGCGCCCAAGTGCGGCCACTACGGCATTTTCTCGGGTCGGCGCTGGCGCGAAATGGTGGCGCCGCGCATTGCCGCCTTCATCCGCGAAAATTCCTGAACCGGGATTTCGTCGCATCGCTGCAGTCGGGCCGCCTTCGGGCGGCCCGTTTTCTTTGGCCCAAATGCGGGATAATGGCGGGCTATGTCGTCTTTAGCTCCTCAAGCGCCGCAAAACCTGGCCGACCAGATCGAAGATCTGCTGCCGCAAACCCAGTGCACGAAGTGCGGCTATCCCGATTGCCGTCGTTACGCCGAAGCGATTGCCCATGAAGGCGTGCCGCACAACCAGTGTCCGCCCGGCGGCGCGCAAGGCGTGGCCCGCCTGGCGCAATTGCTGGGCCGGCCGGTGATTCCCATCAATGCCCACAATGGCGTGGAACGCGCGCGCCCGGTGGCCGTGATCGATGAAACGCTGTGCATAGGCTGCACGCTGTGCATACAGGCTTGCCCGGTCGATGCCATTGTCGGCGCCGCCAAGCAGATGCATACCGTGCTGCCGCAACTGTGCACCGGCTGCGACCTGTGCGTGGCGCCCTGCCCGGTGGACTGCATCGCTATGGTGGAGGTCACGCCCGGCAAGACCGGCTGGGACGCCTGGTCGCAGCAACAGGCCGACGAAGCGCGGGCGCGCTACCGCTTTCGCGAATTCCGCCTCAAGCGCGAAAAGCAGGAAAACGACGCGCGCCTGGCCGCCAAGGCCGCCGCCAAACTGCAGGCGCTGCAGCAGGAAGCCGAAGTCGATCCGGCCGCGCGCGCCGAGCAGGAGCGCAAGAAAGCCATCATTGCCGCCGCCATGGAACGTGCGCGCCAGCGCAAGCTGGAAGAACAGGCACAAGCCGTCGCGGCGCCACAGGACGGCAAGCCCGTAGGGTGAAGGCCGACAAATGAACGCTGCAAAATGAACGCCGCAAAATGAACGCTGCAAAACGCCAGGAAATTTTCGCGCGCTTCCAAGCCGCCAATCCGCATCCCACCACCGAGCTGGAATACACCACGCCTTTCGAATTGCTGATCGCGGTGATCCTGTCGGCGCAGGCTACCGACGTTTCGGTCAACAAGGCCATGCGGCGCCTGTTCCCGGTGGCGAACACGCCGGCGCGCATCGCGGCGCTGGGCGAAGAAGGCTTGATTCCCTACATTCAGACCATCGGCCTGTATCGCACCAAGGCGAAGAACGTGATCGCCACTTGCCGCATCCTGCTGGAGCAGCACGGCGGCGAGGTGCCGCGCGAGCGCGAAGCCTTGCAAGCACTGCCCGGCGTGGGTCGCAAGACCGCCAACGTCATTCTCAACACCGCGTTCGGGGAAGTGGCGATCGCGGTCGACACCCATATCTTTCGCGTCTCCAACCGTACCGGCCTTGCGCCCGGCAAGAACGTGGACGAGGTGGAGCACAAGTTGCTGAACGTGGTGCCGCCGCCCTATCGGATGGACGCCCATCACTGGCTGATCCTGCACGGCCGCTATACCTGCACCGCGCGCGCACCGCAGTGCTGGAACTGCATGATTGCCGACCTGTGCGAGTTCAAGGACAAGACGCCGATGCCAACCAAGGCCGTTTGAGGCGAGGCGTAAAATCACATCCAGCAGCCGCAGCGAACGCTTGCAACGCAGTGCCCGCTTGAAACACCGAAACCGAGATTTGCGATGTTCAATCCGACCCAGGACGAAGTCCGCCGCTTCTTTTGCGAAACCTGGCGCAAGGCCAATGCGCGCGAAGTGCTGACGCCGCTGGAGGGCATCGCCCGCGACTGGCTGTTGCAGCATCCGGAATATGAAGCGCAACTGCAGGATGTGGAGGCAGCGTTGGCGGCCGACTACAGCGTGGAACGCGGCCAGGCCAATCCCTTCCTGCACCTGTCCATGCATCTCTCGATTGCGGAGCAGGTATCGATCGACCAGCCGCCCGGCATCCGCGCCGCCTTTGTGCAACTGGCCGGGCAGCGCGGCGAACATGAGGCGCACCACGCCATCATGGAATGCCTGGGACAAATGCTGTGGACCGCCCAACGCTCGGGCTTGCCGCCCGATGGCGCAAGCTACGTGGACTGCGTGCGGCGCCAGGCCGGAAAATAAAAAACCCTCTCGCATGGAGAGGGTTTTGCTGGAAGCGCGACGCGCTTACTTGTGCGACGTCAGCGGGCCGGGCAGGCTGGCGAGATAAGCCGCGATATTGTCGATATCGACCTTGGACAGCGCCTTGGCCTGGCCGCCCATGATGGCGTTGCCGCGGCCATTGGGGCCATTGCCGCCGCGCTGATATTCCACCAGCACGTGCGCCAGATAGTCCTTGTGCTGGCCGGCCAGCTTGGGATAGCTGGGGTCGATCGGGGTGGCGTAATCCTTGCCGTGGCAGGCCGCGCAATTGTATTTCTCGGTCGCGGCCTTGCCGGCGGCGATGTCGGCGGCCTGGGCGCCGGTTGCGAAAGCCGCACCAGCCAGCGCGAGCATGAGCAGAGTCTTCATCGGGGTCCCCTTATTTTTTCGAGCTGTAGTAAGCGGCCAGGTCGGCGATGTCCTGGTCGGACAGGCTCTTGGCGATGCCTTGCATGCTCGGATTCTTGCGGTCACCCTTCTTGTAGGCGTTCAGGGCCGACTCGATGTACTTGGCGTTTTGGCCGCCGATCATGGGGACCTGGAACACTTCGGGGAACGTGGCCTTGTAGCCGGGGATGCTATGGCAGCCGATACACATCGAATTCTTGTTGGCGCCAGCCTGGGCGTTACCGGCAACATCTGCTGCAAGCGACACCTGCGCCATCGTCGCCAATGCGAGCAGTGCAAGGATTTTCTTCATGGTAGAGGATGTAGTTATTGGAAAACGCTTGAAGATCAACGCGTTGCACGACCCTTGTCTCCCTGT
>JAEVZY010000127.1 GCA_023392035.1 Pseudomonadota bacterium
GGAACGTTACCTGCGCGAATCGTGGATTCCGCGGCTGGCGCCGGTGAGCCCGCAATTGATCCTGTGCTTCATTGCGGAAAAGGTGTTGGGGATGCCGAAGTCGTATTGAGGAGTCTGCATTCCGCCCGTTTGAGCGCGATCAAGCAAGAGCTGACATCGGCTGTAAGCATTTGGCGTTTCCTCGGTCTACCGTATCTTCGCCTCAGGAGATACCGAGATGAGACCGCTCAGCGCCTTGTCCGCCTTGCTTGCTTCGTTTCTCCTGAGCGCTGGCCTGATGGCTTGCGGCGGCGGCGGAGGAGACGGCAGCAGCTCGGTGGGAACGACCGCCACGCCTGCCAGCAGCAGTGCAACGCCAAGCGGATCCACCGGGACCACCGGCACTGGCATCTCCGGAACCCCAGGAACCGAGACGACGGGCACCGGGAGCGCAACGCCGGGAAGCACTGGAACCGGCACAACACCGCCCTCGGGCGGCACGGGCGGCACTGTCACCCTCACTGCCCGCGTCACCGCCGCACCGGCAGATGGCAGCGATGGCACCATCATCTGCAGCTTCCCCAGAATCGAAGTGACCGGCACCGGCATGCAAAACGTGGAACTGGTTCCGCCCGATTCCCTGGCTCCCGTGATCGCTCGCTTCGTGGTGTCGACCGACGGCACTTTCGCCACGCTGGACTTCAGTACGCTGCCCAAGAGCACGACCTTGCGGGTACGCATCCTGGCTTGGGACGTGCCACCGGGCCAGTTCGGCCATTTCGTGGTGGCGATGGAGCCGCGCACCTGGCATATCGGCGATCCTGCTCAGCCTCCGTGCTTGTCGCCCGGGTCGTCGACGCCACGGTGAGGCCTGGCTTACCGGCCAGAGTCGCGCGCGCCACGCTTTACGGGAGGGAAATCGACCACGCCCAATTTCGGCATCGCCTGCCGGATCGCCTCGATAAACAAGCGCAGCCGTGCCGGATAAAAGCGCGCGTACGGATAGACCAGAAACATGGGCAAGGGCTCCGCCTGCCATTTCGGCAGCAGTTGCACGATCTCGCCGCTTGCGATGTCGTCGGCAAACAGCCAGCTGGAGCCCACCGCCACGCCCAAGCCCTTGCGAACGGCGCTGCGCAGCGCGTACAGACTGTCCGTGCTGAAACGGGGCTGGAACGCCACCCGCGCCCGCTCGCTGCCATCCAGGCGGGTCAGCCGGATGTCATTGCGGTAGTAGGTGCGCAGGGACAGCCATGGCAAAGCTTCCAGATCCTGCGGGCGCCGCGGCAGGCTGCGGCCAGCGAATAGCATGGGTGAAGCGATCACGCTGCGCGGAACCTCCGCCAGTTTGATGGCCACCAGGCCGGGTTCATGCACCGCGCCCACATGGATGGCACAGTCCACCGCTTCGGCATTGAAGTCAGGCTTGCGGTCCTGCAAATGCCTCTCGACCGAGTCGCCGGGATGCTGGCGCAGGAAATCCGCCAGCGGCGCCACCAGGAATTCCTGCCCGAAAGCATGCGGCGCCACCACCCGCAAGCGACCTTCCGCGCGGGCGCCGACGCCGCGCAAGTCGGACTCGAACATGGCCCAGTCCGCCACCAGTTCACGCGCGCGCTCGTAGCAGCGCTCGCCGTCTTCCGTAAGCTGCATCGCATGCGTGGAGCGGTTGAGCAGACGCACGCCGAGCAGACGCTCCAGGGTCTGCAGCCGGCGGCTGATGGTCGGCTGCGTGGTATTCAACTGGGCAGCCGCCATCGACAGGCTGCCGGATTCGACGATGCGCACGAAGGTTTGCATCAAGTCGATGCGGTCGGCGCTGCTGGTGGCGAGGACCGAGCTGGCGGATTCGCCTGCGGCTTTGCTCAGGGCTTTGCCGGCTTTGGTGGTTTTGCTTCCGGATCTGCCCAAGGCTTGACGCTTCATACGCCTCCCGTATGACCATTGTTCATCCTGAACGTCTACCATATGCAGCGCGCATAGGCAATACTGGCCGCCATTCCTCTTCGAGCGAGCGTTCATCATGTCTTCCACTCCCGCCAGCTGCGCCCTGCCTGCTGCCCCCGCTTCCCGCGATTCGCTGCCCGTCAGCCTGGTCTTGCTGCTTGCCGGCGGCGCCGGCCTTTCCGTGGCTTCGCTTTATTACAGCCAGCCGATGCTGGGCATCATGGCGCCGCAGCTCAAGGTTTCGGATTCGGCGGTGGGCCTGATTCCCACGTTGACAACCCTTGGCTACGCGCTGGGCATCCTGTTGCTGGCGCCGCTGGGCGACCGCTATGACCGCAAGCGGATCATCCTGGTCAAGGCCGCTGTGCTGAGTGCAGCGCTGCTGGCGGCGGGCCTGGCGCCCGGCATGGGCGTGTTGCTGCTGGCCAGTCTGGCGATCGGACTCTCGGCCACGCTGGCGCAGGACATCGTGCCGGCCGCCGCCACCCTGGCGCCGGAAGCGCGACGCGGCAAGGTGGTGGGCACGGTGATGACCGGCCTCTTGCTTGGCATCCTGCTTTCACGCGTAGTCAGCGGCTTTGTCGCGACGCACTTCGGCTGGCGCGCAATGTTCCTGGCCGCGGCAGTGTCCATTGCCGCCACGGGTCTGGTGGCGCAACGCGGCCTGCCGCGCTTTACGCCCACTTCCAGCCTGCCCTACCGCGCCCTGCTCGCTTCATTGCTCGAGTTGTGGAACAAGCATCCTGCCCTGCGGCGCGCGGCGCTGGCTCAGGCGCTGCTGTCGATCGGCTTCAGCGGCTTCTGGTCGACCCTGGCCGTGATGCTGCATGGCGCGCCTTTCCACCTGGGCAGCGAAAGCGCGGGCGCTTTCGGTCTGGCCGGAGCGGCCGGCGCATTGGGGGCTCCTCTTGCAGGACGGCTGGCCGATCGCCGTGGACCGCAGGGAGTGACCCGCATCGGCGCCGCGCTGACCGCTGCTTCCTTCGCCACCATGCTGGCCATGCCCTGGCTGTCGACGCAGGCGCAACTGTGGCTGCTGGCGCTGGCCGCCGTCGGCTTTGATCTCGGGGTCCAGGTCACGCTGATCGGGCACCAGACCATCGTCTACGGCATCGATCCCGCCGCCCGCAGCCGGCTCAATGCGGTCCTGTTCGTGTGCATGTTCAGCGGCATGGCGCTGGGTGCGGGCGCCGGCAGCCTGGCGCTGGCGCAACTGGGATGGATGGGCCTGGCGAGTCTGGCGACGCTGTCCGCGCTGGCCGCATTGGGCGTGCGCATGCTGGGCGGGCGCGAACGCTGATGCTCTGAACGCGCCTCAGGTGCTGGCCCGCACCACCAGCTCAAAGCCGAGGTCGCGGCAGCTTTCGCGCGGCGCTTCACCGCGCATCAATTGCAGCAGCATGGATGCGGCTTCGATGCCCACCGCCGCGCGCGGAGTGCGCACGGTGGTCAGCGGCGGCAGCATCTGGGCGCTGCCTTTCAGGTCGTTGAAGCCGGCCACCGCCACCCGCTCGGGCACGGCAATGCCCATCTTCAACGCAGCCAGCAAGGCGCCCTGGGCCAGGTCGTCGTTGCAGAAGAAAATGGCGTCCACCGGTCCGGCGTGGCCGACGATCTGCTGGAACATGCGCGCCCCCAGTTCCATTGAAGACGGCTCCGGGCTTTTCCATTCCAGCACCGGGTCATACAGCCCCTGCTCCTGCAGGCATTGCCGCCAGCCTTCCATCCGCTGCAGCGTGCGCGGGTCGAGCTGGGCCGCCGCAAAAGCAATTCGCTTGCGACCGCGCTCCAGCAGGTGGCGCGTGAGCGCCGCGCCCGCCTCCTGCTGGGAAAAGCCGACGCAATACTTGGCCGCGCCCTGGCCTGCTGGCGGCGGCGCCACTTCCATCAGGTGGATGCAAGGCACGCCGCTGCGCGCGATCAGTGCGGTGGTGGCCGCGCTGTGTTGGGTGCCGGTGATGAGCACGCCCGCCGGCCGATGCAGCAACTGCTCGCGCAAAAGTTGCTCCTCTTCCAGCGGGTCGTAATGGGTGATGCCGATCAGGGTTTGCAGTCCCGCGGCCCGCAAGGTTTGCTGCGCGCCTTCCAACAGGTCCACGAATACTTCATTGCTGAGCAAGGGAATCAGCACCGCCACATGGCTGCCATGGCGGGAAGCCAACGCGCGCGCGGCGGGATCGGGCAGGTAACCCAGCGTCTCGACCGCCGACTTGACGCGCCCAGCGAGCTCGGCCGATACCGCGCCATCACCGCGCAGCACGCGCGACACGGTCATGGCGCTGACGCCGGCCAGTGTTGCCACGTCGGCCAGAGTCACGCGACCGGTTGCGCGTTTGCGTCGGAAAGAGGATGTCATCAGGATTTGAACGGACTAGCCAGCACCGGGAGAACCGCGCTATGATAGCGCTAACTTACCTTTCTGCCCAGTGTTTCCAAAGCCTTGGTAGCGCTATCCAAACCGAACAATGACTGCAACACATCCCCCGTCCCTGGTCGTGATGGGCGTCTCCGGCAGCGGCAAATCCACCCTCGCCGCGGCCCTGGCGCAAGCCCTGGGCTGGCCCATGGTCGAGGGCGACGATTTCCATAGCCCCGCCAACCGCGACAAGATGGCGCGCGGCATCGCGCTCACCGATGCCGACCGCGAGCAATGGCTGGCCGCCCTGGCGCGCCAGCTGGCCCAGGCCCCGCACCCGGTGGTAATGACCTGCTCCGCCTTGAAGCACAAATACCGGGAGCAATTGCGCGCCTCGCGCGGATTGCGTTTCGTATTTCTCGATCTGCCGATCGAAGCCGCCCGCGCCCGGGTGACGGCGCGGCCCGATCATTTTTTTGCAGCGGACCTGGTCGACAGCCAGTTCCAGACCCTGGAGCCGCCAGTGGCCGAAGCCGGCGTATTGACGCTGGACGCGCGCGCCCCTCTGCAGCAATCGCTCATTCAAGCCCGACAATGGGCCGAAAAAGGAATCCTGTGAGCACATCCAATCCACCTGAAAGCCGCGCCCAGCGCCTGGCCAATCTCATCATGGGAACTTGCCTGGGCGTGATGGCCGTGGCCGTCTTCATCAACGTCGTGCTGCGTTACGGCTTTGGCAGCGGCATTCCCGCCAGCGAGGAATTGTCGCGCCTGCTGTTCGTATGGATGGTGTTCATCGGCGCGGCCGCCGCCTATCCGCGCGGCGAGCACATGGCTTTTACCAGCCTGCTGGTGCCGCTGAGTAAAAAACCGGCTTTGTTGAAGCTCTTCGCCTTGCTGATCCGCCTGCTGGTGATTGCCGCCTGCGTGCTGCTGGCGCTGGGCGCCTGGCAGCAGGTGGTGGTGGGCATGGACAGCAGGTCGGTGGTGCTCGGCTATCCGGCCGCCCTGCTGCCGCTGCCGGCCTTCCTGTGCGCGGTGGCGATTGGCGTCATGGCGCTGCTGGAAATCTTGCGCAACAAGCCGCTCGACCTCGGGCATGGCGTGGAGGTGGAGTGAGCATGAGTCCCGAAGCGCTGGCCTTCATCGTTTTTGTGCTGGGCATGCTGGTCCTGATGGGCATAGGCATGAACATGGGCCTGGCCCTGGTGCTGACCGGCGCCGGCATGGCCTGGGTCCTGAATTTCTGGGACACGCAGCTGCTGGCCCAGAACCTGGTGGCGGGGGTCGACAGTTTTCCGCTGCTGGCGGTGCCGTTTTTCATCCTGGCCGGCGAGCTGATGAATTCCGGCGGCATCAGCCGTCGCATCATCGACATGGCGCAGGCCTGGGTCGGCCAGATCCGCGGCGGACTGGGCTTTGTCGCGATTGCCGCCGCGGTGCTGATGGCGAGCATGAGCGGCTCGGCCCTGGCCGACACTGCGGCGCTGGCCACCATCCTGCTGCCGATGATGAAGCAGCAGGGTTATCCGATGAATACCTCGGCCGGCCTGATTGCCTCCGGCGGCATCATCGCGCCCATCATTCCGCCTTCGATGCCGTTCGTGATCTATGGCGTCACCACCAATACTTCGATCTCGGCGCTGTTCCTGTCGGGCATCGTCCCCGGTCTCATCATGGGCGCCGGCCTGATCCTCGCCGGGAAGTGGGTCTTGCGCCGCATCGAGCTGCCGGCCGAAGCGCCGGTGCCCATGGCCGAGCGTCTGCGCATCACGGCCCGGGCGTTCTGGGCCATGGTGATGCCCATCATCATCATCGGCGGCATGAAGACCGGCATCTTCACGCCGACCGAAGCCGCGGTGGTGGCGGCCTTCTACGCCTTGCTGGTGGCGCTTTTCATCCACCGCGAAATGCGCCTGGCCGAATTGAACGCAGTGCTGGCGCGCGCGGCCAAGACCACCGCCATCGTGATGTTCCTGTGCGCCGGCGCCCAGGTGGCGAGCTACATGATCACCCTGGCCGACCTGCCGGGCGTGCTCACCAACTGGCTCGGCGGCCTGGTGCACAACCCGCGCCTGCTGATGGCGGTGATGATGCTGGCGCTGGTGTTGATCGGCACCGCGCTCGACCTCACGCCTACCATCCTGATCTTTGCGCCGGTGATGCTGCCGATCGCCGTCAAGGCCGGCATCGACCCGGTGTATTTCGGACTGATGTTCGTGCTCAATGGCGCCATCGGCTTGATCACGCCGCCGGTGGGCACGGTGCTCAATGTGGTGGCGGGTGTGGGCCGCATGTCGTTGCACCAGGTGGTGCGCGGCGTGAATCCTTTCCTCGTCACTTATCTGGCGATCCTGGTGTTGTTCATCGTTTTTCCGCAGCTCGTCACGGCGCCGGTCGCCTGGATGCGCTAGCCCCTTCATCATCCAAGAGGAGACTTTCATGAAACCTGTACGTCGAACCCTGGTCGCAGCCGCCGCCTTGCTGGCGCTGTCGGCGCCCTTCACTTCCATGGCCCAGGACATCAAGCCGCGCCTGATCCGCTTCGGTTACGGCCTCAATGAGCAAAGCAACCAGGGCCGCGCCGTGCGCGTGTTCGCCGAGCAGGTGGAGAAGGCTTCGGGCGGCAAGATGAAAGTGCGCGCCATCGGCGCGGCCGCCCTCGGTCCCGATCCGCAGATGCAGCAGGCGCTGATCGGCGGCGCGCAGGAAATGATGGTCGGCTCCACCGCCACCCTGGTCGGCATCACCAAGGAAATGGGCCTGTGGGATACGCCCTTCCTGTTCAACAACGCCAAGGAAGCCGATGCCCTGCTCGACGGCCCGGTCGGCGAAAAGATCAAGAACAAGCTGCAGGAGAAAGGCCTGGTCGGCCTGGTGTACTGGGAGAACGGCTTTCGCAACCTGACCAACAGCAAGCGCCCGATCAACAAGATGGAAGACCTGCAGGGCATCAAGCTGCGCGTCATGCAGAACAACATCTTCCTCGACAGCTTCAAGACCCTGGGCACCAACCCGGTGCCGCTGGCCTTCTCCGAGCTGTTCGGCGCGCTGGAAACCGGCACCGTGGACGGCCAGGAAAACCCGTACAACACCATCCTCTCCAGCAAGTTCTATGAAGTGCAGAAGTACCTGACCGTCACCAACCACGTCTACAGCCCGTGGATTGTCCTGGCGAGCAAGAAGTGGTGGGATGGCCTCTCCGCCACGGAGAAGAAAGTCTTGATGGATGCCGCTGTCGCCAGCCGCGATTTCGAGCGCAAGGACACCCGCGCCGAAGCCGCGAATGCGGTTTCCGCGCTCAAGGCCAAAGGCATGCAGGTCAACGAACTCTCGCCCGCCGAAGCCGCCCGCATGCGCAACAGCCTGACCCGCGTCTACGCCAGCATTGGCGCGTCGGTGGGGATGGATTTGTGGAACGAGGCGCAGCGGGATTTGGGGAAGATGCGCGCGAAGAAGTAAGCCCGATCAGGCGCGCCTGGCTTTCTCGTTGAATACAGACGGCGCGACCTGCACCGGCATCGCTTGAGCGACGTGCAGTGTGCGCGTCGGGTGCGCCAGCGGAATGTCGCGTTGGCGCAGCTCGCGCAGGACGGCCAGCAGGACGGCCTGTTGCACATCCATGTGCTTGTTGTAATCCGGGTCGAGCACGTAGTACACGACTTCATAGAGCAAGGCGCCTTCCTTGAAGCCCTTGAAATGCGCGCGATCGAAGCGAGTGCCATGAGGAGAAGCGTCCACCGCTTCCCGCACCAGGGTTGGAACCAGTTCCACCGACTGCATGGGCGTGTCGTAGGCAATTCCGAATTCAAGCACCACGCGCCGTTCCTGCATGCGTTTGTAGTTGCGGATCCGGTTCTTCAGCAATTCAGCGTTGGATATCACGATCTGCTCGCCGCCCAGGCTGCGCAGGCGGGTGGTCTTCATGCCGATGTATTCGACGGTGCCCAGGTAATCGTCGACGATGATGAAGTCGCCGATCACGAAAGGCTTGTCGAGCGCGATGGAGACCGAGGAAAAAATATCGCCCAGGATGTTCTGCACGGCCAGTGCCACTGCAATACCGCCGATACCCAGGCTGGCCATCAGGGTGCTGATGTTGAAGCCAAGGTTGTCCAGCGCGACCAGCGCGGCAACGCTCCACACCACAACGCGGATCACCATGCCGCCCAACATCAAATGGGTGGCTGCCGACGGGTCGCGCTCGCGCTGCCGCGCGACGGCACGCTGCATCGTCACCTCCACCAGTCGACTGCCCCACATTGCGGCCTGCGTCACCAGTACCAGCGTCCATGCATACTGGAGTCCCTTGTTCCACACGGCGGGAAGCTCGACAAAGCTCAAGCCCGCCAGCAGCGACACGCCAATCAGGAATGGTGCTCGGGTCGCCGCCAGCAGTTGCTCCGGATAGCTCAAGAACTCCAATTGCCCATCGCGGGCGAAACGCCGAAGCTGCCTGGCGATGAAGGCTTTCGCCAGTGCCAGGGCGGCCAGGACCGTCAATGTAATTGCCGTGGCAAGGGCCAGGTCATAAGGCAGGAAGTTTGGCAGCTGCAATCGGGGTTTCTCCTTGGGGGTTCAAAGTGCCTGAACAGGCGGGAGCGGTCCGTTGGCCCTGGGGTCAACGAACGCCATCTTGCGTCAAGGGATTGATCGGCGGCACTGGGTATTTCCGGTCTTGCCGGATCGGCAGCTGTACTGTAACGAGCCGGCGGGACGATTCGGCTGCGCCGCATAACTCAACTCCGCTCTGCTATCATGCGCTCATGCCTTCATGCGGCATGAAAGGAGCAAATCCGTGGACTTGAAGACCGTAGGCCGCAGCGGCCAGATCTCCCTGGGCAAAGACCTCGCCGGAACTGATTTCCTGGTAGAGAAACTGGCCGACGGCGACATCATCTTGCGCAGAGCGAAGGTGGTGCCGCTCAACGAGAAGTGGCTCAACAAGCCAGAGGTAAAAGAGCGCCTCGCCAGAGCCGATGAGTGGATGGATGAGAACCCGCCTTCCGAGACCGATCTGGAAGCACTTGAGGCTGAGCTGCCGGCAGCCAGGAAGAAGCGGAAGAAGTAAGCGGATCGCCCTCACATGGGAAACGACTCGCGTGTTCTACTCGATCTGAACTACCCCGAGTTTCAAAAGGAACTCTTCAACCTCGATGTCAGCGATGTGCGGAAGATCTTCGCCACGTTCAAGAAACTGAGAGCAATGACCTGGCAGGAGGTCTTCAGGGATAAGGGCCTGCACTGGGAAGAAGTGAAGACCGTCCCTGGCAAATACACCGTTCGACTTTCTCAGTCCTATCGCGCAGTGGTCAGACGCGATGGCGACTACATGCGATTCGCGTCATTGCACGCCGACCACGACGGCGCATACGGTAAGAAGTAATTGCGATGCCATCCAACCAAAACGCCCTTGGAAACCGCCTCCAGGGGCGTTTCTTCTTGCCACATCGCCTCGCAAGCCAGACGAGGATTTGATTTGTCGGTAGAGCACCGGGTTACAAACCCACCAAAAGAAAAAGCCCTCGATTTCTCAAGGGCTTATCTATTCTATTGGCGGAGACGGAGGGATTCGAACCCTCGATACAGGTTTAAGCCCGTATGCTTCCTTAGCAGGGAAGTGCCTTCGACCTCTCGGCCACGTCTCCACTTTGTTGCTTCGTGCGGCAGGGCCGCGAAACAAGGCTTCGGATAATAGCCTGTCAGTGCCTGCCGGTCAATGAAAGATCGTTGACGACTCGCAATCAGGCGCTTTCCAGACCAAAAGCCTTGTGCAGCGCGCGCACCGCCAGTTCCATGTACTTCTCGTCGATCAGCACCGAGATCTTGATCTCGGAGGTGGAGATCATCTGGATGTTGACGTTCTCTTCCGACAGCGTGCGGAACATCTGCGAGGCGATGCCAACGTGGCTGCGCATGCCCACGCCCACCACCGACACCTTGGACACCTTGGCGTCGCCCACGATCTGGGCCGCGCCCACGTGCTCGCGCACGCTCTTTTCCAGCACGTCCATGGTCTTTTGATAATCGCCGCGCGGCACGGTGAAGGTGAAGTCGGTTTTGCCTTCCAAAGACATGTTCTGGATGATCATGTCGACTTCGATATTGGCCGCCGCAACCGGTCCCAGGATCTGGTAGGCAATGCCGGGACGATCGGGCACGCCGATGACGGTGATCTTCGCCTCGTCGCGCTGAAAGGCGATGCCGGTGATGGTGGCTTGTTCCATGTTGGTGTCTTCCTCGAACGAAATCAGGGTGCCGGAATGCGCTTCTTCTTCCAGCGGGATCAGCGGGTCCGTCAACGAGGACAGGACGCGGGTCGGCATGCGGTAGTTGCCGGCGAATTCCACCGAGCGGATCTGCAGCACCTTGGAGCCGAGCGATGCCATTTCAAGCATCTCTTCAAAGGTCACGGTCTTCAGGCGGCGCGCATCGGATACGACGCGCGGATCGGTGGTGTAGACGCCGTCGACGTCGGTGTAGATCAGGCATTCCTTGGCTTTCAGGGCTGCCGCCACGGCCACGGCGGAAGTATCGGAACCGCCACGGCCCAGCGTGGTGATATTGCCATCCGGGTCCACGCCCTGGAAACCGGTGATGATGACCACCTTGCCGGCGTCCAGATCGCGCCGCACGCGCGCGTCGTCAATCGACTGGATGCGCGCCTTGGTGAAGGAGGAATCGGTCTTGATCGGCACTTGCCAGCCGGCGTAGGACACGGCCTGCTTGCCCAGCGATTGCAGGGCGATGGCCAACAAGGCAACCGAAGCCTGCTCGCCCGTGGAAGCCAGCATGTCCAGTTCGCGCGGATCGGCCTGCGGCGAAATCTCTTTGGCCAGGCCCAGCAGGCGATTGGTTTCGCCCGACATTGCGGAGGGCACCACCACCATCTGGTAGCCGGCGTCATGCCATTTGGCGACGCGCCGGGCGACATTCTTGATGCGCTCGGTCGAGCCCATCGAAGTGCCGCCGTACTTGTGGACGATCAAAGCCATGCTGATTCCAGGGTGAAAAACAAACCGGCTATTTTACTGGGCGCGATGCGCAATCACAAGCTTGCGGCTGGGCCGGGCTCAGGAAGACGGATCGCTTTCCCAATGCAGCAGATAGCCGGGGCCGTCTTGCAGAGGGCGGCAGTCCATCCCCAGGCCGGCGGCGAACAACAGGACGTCGGCGCCATATACCAAGGGTAAAAATGGACGCTGCCAAGCCGGCAAGGCATGCTCCTGGTAGAGATTTTTCAGGCTGCGCGACGGCCGCCTGGGGTGGATTTGCAGACGCTCGCCGCCGGCACGCGGGGCGATGCGCAGCGCGTTTTGCAGCATTGCAGCCGGCAGGCCGGCGCTGTCAGTTGCCGTGAAGTGCAAGGCGCCATGCCAGGCCGGCACGGCAAGTCGCGATTCGCCTTGCCAGTTCAGGCTGATCTCTTCTGCAGGCGGAGGCGGCATGGCGGCCGCTATTCGAATCGTCCCACCGGAACGCAAGAGCAGCAGATTTCCAAGCTGCCATTGCGGATGACGATCCTGTCCCGCGTGCAGCATCTGCACTCGCAGCTCTTCCAGCCGCGCGCTGCCCGGCACCTGCGAGCCTTGCTGCCGCAGCCAGAAGCGCAACACATTGTCGATGCGTTCCGACGGCAGCGCGGACAGGCCTGCCAAGTCCAGCGCCCTGCCCTGCTCGCGGCTGTTGGCCTGCATGTCGATTGCAGCCAACTGGTCCAGCAAATTCCGGGCGCTGCGCAGATGCGCCGCACTGCGCGCAAGGACCGAGGCCGCCGCGGGAAACTGTTCCTCCACCGCCGGCAGCAGCACATGGCGCACCAGATTGCGGCGCAGGTGCAAGGCCTGGTTGGATTCATCCTCCACCCACGACAATCCACGCGCCTGGGCAAAGGCTTGCAGCGCACTGCGCGGCTGATCCAGCAAGGGCCGCAATAGATGGACCGCCGTATCGCCGCGCAGTGAGTCGTGATGCATGCCGCCCAGCCCAGCCACGCCACTGCCGCGCAACAAGTTCAGCAGCACGGTCTCCGCCTGGTCGTCCTGGTGATGGGCGCAGAGCAAGGCGCATGCGCCCAGTCGATGACAGGCCGAGAACAGGGCCGCATAGCGCGCGTGACGAGCCGCCTGTTCCAGACCTTCGCCCTCTGCCATCACTTGCACTCTCAGAATCTGGCACGGCAACTGCAGAGCGGCACACACCTGTTGGCAATGCAAGGCCCAGGCATCTGCGTTCGGGCTCAATCCGTGATGCACGTGCAGCGCGTGAATCGCAATGTCGCGCCTGCGTGCCCACTCCGCCGCCAGATGCAGCAAGACCGTGGAATCCAATCCGCCGCTGTACGCAACGGCCAGCCCGCCATGCAAAACGCGCGCTGGAATTGCTTCCAGCGCGCGTTCGAATGCTTTATCCAGTGCCAGCGACTGGCTCACGCAGGCCTCATTCGGGCTGGGACAGTTCCTTGAACTTCCCGTAGCTCATCAATTTTTCGTGGCGGGCGGCCAGCAGGTCTTTGGTCTTCACACCCTGGAATTGGCGCAGGGTGTCGGCCAGCGCGCGCTTCAACATGGCAGCCATCTGCTTGTGATCGCGATGGGCGCCACCCACCGGCTCATTGACGATCTTGTCGACCAGGCCCAGGGCTTTCAGGCGATGCGCGGTCAGGCCGAGGGCCTCGGCGGCATCGGCGGCGCGATCGGCGGTCTTCCACAAGATGGAGGCGCAGCCTTCGGGCGAGATCACGGAATAGGTGGCGTATTGCAGCATCAGCACGGCGTCGCCAACGGCAATGGCGAGCGCGCCGCCGGAGCCGCCTTCGCCAATGATGGTGGCAATCAGCGGCACTTTGAGTTCGGCCATCACATACAGGTTGTGGCCGATGGCTTCGGACTGCCCGCGCTCTTCGGCATCGATGCCTGGGAAGGCGCCGGGGGTGTCGACGAAAGTAAAAATCGGCAAGCCGAATTTGTCGGCCAGCTTCATCAGGCGCATGGCCTTGCGATAGCCCTCGGGCTTGGGCATGCCGATGTTGCGCATCGCCCTTTCCTTGGTGTCGCGGCCTTTTTGATGACCGATCACCATGCAGGGCTGGCCATTGAAGCGGGCCAGGCCGCCGACGATGGAAAGATCGTCGGCATAGCTGCGGTCGCCGTGCAGTTCATGGAAGTCCGTGAAGATTTCGTTCACGTAATCCATGGTGTAGGGACGCTGCGGATGGCGCGCAATCTGGGAAACTTGCCAGGGCGTCAGCTTGGCGTAGACGTCCTTGGTGAGCTGCTGGCTCTTCTTGGAGAGACGGTCGATTTCTTCGGAGATGTCGACGGCGGAATCGTCCTGCACAAAGCGCAATTCTTCGATTTTGGTGTCGAGCTCGGCAATCGCTTGCTCGAATGGCAGGAAAGAAACCTTGTTATTCATTGCATCTCCGGATTTGGCCGAAATCAATATTCTACAGGCTGGGGATCGAGGCTGCGCCACAAATACCAGGTGGCAACCGTGCGCCAAGGCTCCCAGTTGGAGGCAACTTCACGGGCATCACTGCGTGAGACAGGCTCACCCGAGAAATAGTTGACGCTGATGCCTTTCAACAAGCCCAGGTCGTCCAGCGGCAATACATTGGGACGGCGCAGATTAAAAATCAAGAACATTTCAGCGGTCCAACGACCGATGCCGCGAATCTGCACCAGCTCCGCGATCACCGCTTCATCGTCCATGGCAGACCAGTCCATGACATGGACCTTCTTGTCCTTGAAGTGCAGCGCCAGGTCGCGGATGTACTCCGCCTTGCGCCGCGACAGCCCGCAGGTGGAAAGCTTTTCGTCGCCCGCCTTCAAGACCTGGGCCGGCGTGCATTGCGGGCAAACTTCCAGGAAGCGCTGCCAGACCGATTCCGCGGCCTTGGTGGAAATCTGCTGGCCGACGATGCTGCGCGCCAGCGTGGTGAAGGGCTCGCCGCGACCGGTGAGATGCAGGTCGCCGAATTTGGGGATCAGCTTGCGCATGATGCGGTCGCGCTTCATCAATTCCTGCTTGGCTTGCTCCCAGTATTCAGGAACGCCGGCCAAAGGGACGGCTTTGGAAGTGGAGGATCGCGCCATCTGGCCTAGGCCCTCCGCCATTCGGTCAAGCCGCCCGGCTTGTCTTCCAGCACGATGCCGGCGTCCAGCAGGCTGGCGCGAATCCGATCGGCCTCGGCAAAATCCTTCGCCTTCTTGGCGGCGGCGCGCGCGGCAATCTGTTGCTGGATCTGGGCGTCGTCCAGGCCTTTGGCGGCCGGTCCGCCTTGCAGGAAAGCTTGCGGATCGCGCTGCAGCAAGCCGAGCTGGCCGGCCAGGCGCTTCAATTCCGCCGCCAGCAAGGGGCTATGGCTGCGGTTGACTTCATTGGCCAGGTCGAACAAGACCGATACGGCCAGCGGTGTATTGAAGTCATCGTTCATCGCCTCGGCAAAACGCGCGCGCCAGTCGGCCAGCACGGCGTCGTCGCCGGCCGGGCTGGCGAGCGCCGCCGGCGCATGGTCTTTCAGCGCGGTGTACAGGCGGGTCAGCGCATGGCGCGCGTCTTCCAGGTGATGGTCGGAATAATTGAGCGGACTGCGGTAATGGGCGCGCAGGATGAAGAAGCGGATCACTTCGGCATCGAAGTCCTTCAGCACATCGCGGATGGTGAAGAAGTTGTTGAGCGACTTCGACATTTTTTCGTTGTCGACCCGCACAAAACCGTTGTGCATCCAGTAGTTGACGAACTTCTCGCCGTGCGCGCCTTCGGACTGGGCGATCTCGTTTTCGTGATGCGGAAACTGCAGGTCCTGGCCGCCGCCATGGATATCGAAATGCTGGCCCAGCAATTCGCTGGCCATGGCCGAGCACTCGATATGCCAGCCCGGCCGCCCGCTGCCCCAGGCCGATTCCCACTTGGCTTCCTGCGGCTCATTGGGCTTGGCCGATTTCCACAGCACGAAGTCGAGCGGATCGCGCTTGCCGCTGTTCACATCCACCCGCTCGCCGGCGCGCAGATCGTCCAGCGACTTGCCGGACAGCTTGCCGTAGCCGGGAAAGTCGCGCACCGAATAATTGACGTCGCCATCGGCGGCGCGATACGCCAGGCCATTTTTTTCCAGTTGGCCAATCATGGACAGCATTTGCGGCACATAGGCGGTGGCGCGCGGCTCGTGATCCGGGCGCGCCACGCCGAGCGCATCGGCGTCCTCATGCATGGCAGTGATGAAACGTTGCGTCAGCGCGGAAATGGTTTCGCCGTTTTCCACCGCGCGGCGGATGATCTTGTCGTCGATGTCGGTGATGTTGCGCACATAGTCGACGCGGTAGCCGCTGGCGCGCAGCCAGCGTTGCACGATGTCAAACACCACCATTACGCGCGCATGGCCCAGATGGCAATAGTCGTACACGGTCATGCCGCACACATACATGCGCACTTGGCCCGGTTCGATAGGCACAAAGATCTGCTTTTCACGCGCGAGCGTGTTGTATATCTTGAGTGCGGTCATTGGGGAGTTGCCGGAAGCCTTCGACGTCGCCGCATGAGTTCTGGGAATTCGAATGCGCCGCGCACGCCTTGATGGATGAACCAGCCGGCATGCTTATTTTGATAAAATTCAGGATCGCGGCAGTATAGCACCAGGAAATCTTCCTTCGTATGCAGTCACGCCGACGGCGCGTTGCCGACATGAAGATTGCAGCGCGACGATTGCAGCGCGAAGATTGCATCCGCGCGATTCCGATCCATCCATTCAAGACACTTCCAATATGCTCCAGTTGCGTCGCCGATTGCTGTTGCTTTCCACCGCGCTTTGCCTGTGCGCCGCCTTGCCGGCCTGGGCCGCCGGTCCCAATCCGCAAGTCCTGCTCAAGACCAGCATGGGCGATATCGTGATCGAGCTGTATCCGGAAAAAGCGCCCAAGACGGTCGAGAATTTCCTGGAGTACGTGAAGTCGGGCCATTACAACGGCACCATCTTTCACCGCGTGATCAACAACTTCATGATCCAGGGCGGCGGCTATGACCGCAACGGCGTGGAAAAGCCGACCCGCGAACCGATCCAGAACGAAGCCGGCAATGGCTTGCGCAACGATCGCGGCTGGGTGTCGATGGCGCGTACCAGCGCCCCGCATTCCGCATCGGCGCAGTTCTTCATCAATGTGGTCAACAATGACCGCCTCAATTACCCAAGTTTCGACGGCTGGGGCTACGCCACCTTCGGCAAGGTCATCAAGGGCATGGATGTGGTCGACAAGATCAAGGCCGTGCCCACCGGAGCGCGTGACGTTCCGCAACAGCCCGTCGTGATCCAGAGCGCGACGCTCGTCAACTAAGGCCGCCGCCGGCCCCAATCAAAAAAAGGAATCCCTCACCATGGCAGTTGTTCTGCACACCAACCAGGGCAAGATCACGCTCGAACTGAACGCCGAGAAAGCGCCCAAGACCGTGGAAAATTTTCTTGCGTATGTACGCGACGGCCACTACAACGGCACCATCTTCCACCGCGTGATCGACGGCTTCATGATCCAGGGCGGCGGCTTCGAAGCCGGCATGAAGCAAAAGCCGACCAAGGCCCCGATCGAGAATGAAGCCAACAATGGCTTGAAGAACGAGCCCTATACCATCGCCATGGCGCGCACCACCGATCCGCACTCGGCCTCGGCGCAGTTCTTCATCAACGTCAAGAACAACAACTTCCTCGACTATCCGGGCCAGGACGGCTGGGGCTACTGCGTGTTCGGCCGCGTCACCGAAGGCACCGAGACGGTGGACAAGATCAAGTCGGTCAAGACCACCCGCAGCGGCATGTTCTCCGATGTGCCGGTGGAGAACATCGTGATCGAGAAAGCGGAAGTCATCTGAAAACCATGAGTCCGGTGCAGCCGGCGCCGCGGGCGTCACGGCCGTCGTCACCGCAGCTGACGCCATACTTGGCGCTGTTCGTCTCCGACCTGCACCTGGACCCTGCCCTGCCCGCCACCACCGCGCGCTTTCTCCGTTTCCTGGAAGAGAGCGCGCCGCAGGCGCAGGCGCTATATCTGCTGGGCGATATCTTCGAGGCCTGGATCGGCGATGACGATCTGGCCTCGGACTTCAATCGGCGCGTGGTCGATGCCCTGGCCGCGCTCGCCGCCAGGCATGTCGCGCTGTACTGGATTGCGGGCAATCGCGATTTCCTGGCCGGCGCGACCTTCGCGCGCGCCGCGCATCTCACACTGCTGGACGATCCCCATGTGCTGACGCTGGGCGGCCAACGCCTGGTGCTGACCCACGGCGACGCCCTGTGCACCGACGACACCGCCTACATGGCATTTCGCAAGCAGGTGCGCGATCCGGCCTGGCAGCAAGCCTTCCTGGACCAGCCCTTGGCCGCGCGCAAGAAGATTGCGGAGGGCATGCGCCAGCAAAGCCGCGAATCGCAGCGCATGAAGGCGGCGCAAATCATGGACGTGAATCAGCAAGCCGTCGAAAACCTGTTTGCCGCCAGCGGCGCCCAGGTCATGGTGCAGGGTCACACGCACCGGCCGGCGCGCCATGAGCATGGCGGCGGACGTCTACGGCATGTCTTGCCGGATTGGGATCTGGACCATGGCCAGCCGCGTGGCGGCTGGCTGGCGCTGGACCATGAAGGGAAGTTTTCGGAAGTGCGCTTCTGAGTGCGCAGGGCGCTGCGCTATTGCGCCCTACCCTACTACTCCACCAAACGATTCAACTGGGCGGGATCGAACTTGTCTGTGCCCAGGGTGATATCCACCTTCACGCCCGCCTCGCGCAGCGCCAGCACGATGCGCCGGATCTGGTCTTCCTGGGTGGCGGCATTGTCGATCAGCCCATGCAGCGCCTTCGACAAGGGATCGTCGCCATTGGGCGTGACGCCGTAGGCGGCGAACATGCGCGCCGCCGCCTGTTCACGCGGCGACTGCTCGTTCTTTTCGATGATGCGCGCCGGATTGCCGACGGCCGTGGCGCCGGGCGGCACTTCCTTCACCACCACCGCATTCGATCCCACCTTGGCGTCCTCGCCCACGGTGAAGGAGCCCAGCACCTTGGCGCCGGCGCCGATGATGGCGCCACGCGCCAGCGTCGGATGGCGCTTGGCGCCCTTGGCCAGCGAGGTGCCGCCCAGGGTGACGCCCTGATAGATGGTGCAGTCGTCGCCGACTTCCGCCGTCTCGCCGATCACCACGCCCATGCCGTGATCGATGAACACCCGGCGGCCGATGGTGGCACCGGGATGAATTTCGATGCCGGTCAGCCAGCGCGCCATATGCGAGATGAAGCGGCCCATCCAGCGCCATTCACGCAGCCAGCACCAGTGCGCGCAGCGATGCATGGCGATCGCATGCAGGCCCGGATAACAGGTGAGCACCTCCCACGTGCTGCGCGCGGCAGGGTCGCGTTGGCGGATGCTGACGATGTCTTCACGAAGGCGGCTGAACATACTGGGTACTGAGCTTCTGGTTGAGCTTCTGCTGATTGGCTGGCGTGAATGCCGGGACGACAATGGTAGCGATTTCGCGCGCGCTTTGCTTGCGGCGCATAAGCATATGCGCCGGATTTGGGCATGCCCTGCGCAAGATAAGCGGCGAGCGGGATGCCCGCCCGCGCTCATCTCAAGCCTTGGCCATGCGCTGGCGGCGCGCTTCGTACAGGCAAATACCGGAAGCCACCGATACATTGAGCGATTCCACCGCGCCCAGCATCGGCAAACTGACCAGCAAATCGCAATGTTCGCGCGTCAAGCGCCGCATGCCCTCGCCTTCGGAACCCATGACCAGCGCCGTGCCGCCGGTAAAGTCGGCTTCGAAGACGCTTTTCTCGGCATCTTCGGTGGTGCCGGTGATCCAGATATCGCGCTCCTGCAACTCGCGCATGGTGCGCGCCAGATTGGTGACCGTGATGTAAGGCACGGTTTCGGCCGCGCCGCTGGCCACCTTGGCGGCGGTGGCATTCAAGCCCACCGCGCGATCCTTGGGCGCAATCACCGCATGCGCGCCGGCACCGTCGGCCACCCGCAGGCAGGCGCCGAGATTGTGCGGATCGGTCACGCCGTCAAGCAGCAGGATCAGGGGCGGCCCCTGCACCGCATCCAGCAATTCATCCAGATTGCGCGCCAGCGACAGCGGCGCGGCATTGGCCACCACGCCCTGATGGCGGCGGGTGCCGACCATGGCCGACAGCCGGGCGTCATCGGCCTGGATGACGCGCACATTGGCTTCCTTGGCCGCGCGCAACAGATCGCCCATGCGACGGTCATGGCGCGCCGCGTCCACATAAATTTCATCGACTGAAGATGCCTCGTGGCGCAAACGCGCCGTGACGGCATGAAAGCCGAAAATGAATTTGCCTTTCACTGTGTTTCCCGTGTTGGCGGACCAGCCTGGCTATTGCGCCGGCCCGCGATTGTGTTCCTTGATGTTGCCCGTGGCGCGCAGTGCCTGGCAGCCTGCCGCCTGCTTCCGTGCAGGCCCCTAGCGCTTCTTGCGCGGGCCCGGCTTGCCACGCGCGCTGCCGGCGGCCTTGCCTTTGGCCTTGGCCTTGGCGTTGGCCGGCTTGGGCGGCGCCGCCTTGGCGCGCGGCTTGCCCTTCTTCGCCTTGGACTCGGCGCCGGCGCCGGCCGTGCCGGGTCGGGCTTGGGCGCCGCGCGGCAAGCCGCGTTCATCGGTGTCCGTGACCAGGCGCAAGTCGATGCGCCGCGCATCGAGGTCGACCCGGCTCACCTGCACCCGCACGCGATCGGTCAATTGATAGCGAATACCGGTGCGTTCGCCCCGCAGCTCATGGCGTGCTTCGTCAAACTGGAAATAATCCGAACCGAGTTCGGTGACATGCACCAGGCCTTCGATGAAGAGCTGGTCGAGCTGCACGAAAATGCCGAAGCTGGTCACGCCGGCGATGGTGCCGGTGAATTCTTCACCCAGCTTGTCGCGGATGAAGTAGCACTTCAGCCAGGCTTCCACATCGCGCGAGGCTTCATCGGCGCGCCGCTCATTGGCCGAGCAATGGATGCCCAGCGCTTCCCATATGACCAGTTCGCCTTCGGCCTTTTTCTTGCCGCGCGCCTTGTCCTGCGCCGCCATCCGCCGCGCCGCCGGCGACAAGGTGGTATTCAGCACGCTGGTGTCGACATTGTCGGGGTGGTAGCGCCGACCCTGGATCACCGCCTTGATGGCGCGATGCGTCAGCAGGTCGGGATAGCGCCGGATCGGGCTGGTGAAATGGGCGTAGGCCTCATACGACAAGCCGAAGTGGCCGATGTTTTCCGGGCTGTACACCGCCTGCTGCATGGAGCGCAGCAGCATGGTTTGCAGCAGCGTGGCATCGGGCCGGTCCTTGACCTTGTTGAGAAGCTCGGCATAGTCCGCCGCTGCCGGGTCGTCGCCGCCGCCCAGGTTCAGGCCAAGCTGGCGCAGGAAGGTGCGCAACTGGTTGAGCTTTTCGGTGGAGGGCGGCGCATGCACGCGATAGATGCCGGGATGCTTGTGCCGCTCCAGCAGATCGGCCGCGCAGACGTTGGCGGCCAGCATGCATTCCTCGATCAGGCGATGGGCATCGTTGCGGGTGCGCGGCAGGATTTGTTCGATCTTGCCGGCAGCATTGACCACCATATAGGTTTCGGTGGTTTCAAAGTCGATGGCGCCGCGCGCATGACGCGCCTTGAGCAGCACCTGGAACACCTCGTACAGATTCTGCAGATGCGGCACCAGGCCCGGCCGCCGCGAAGCCTCCGGTCCGCGCGTGTTGGCCAGGATGGCCGCCACTTCGGTATAGGTCAGGCGCGCGGCCGAGTGCATCACGGCCGGATAAAACTGGTAAGCCTTCAGTTCGCCCTTGCCGGTGATGACCACGTCGGCCACCAGCACCAGGCGATCGACGTCCGGATTCAGCGAGCACAGGCCGTTGGACAGCTTTTCCGGCAGCATGGGAATCACGCGCCGCGGGAAGTACACGGAGGTGCTGCGTTCCAGCGCATCGGTGTCCAGCGCCTCGCCCGGCTTCACATAATGGCTGACGTCGGCGATCGCCACGATCAGGCGGAAGCCCTTGCTGCGTCCGATCTTCACCGGTTCGCAATACACGGCATCGTCGAAGTCGCGCGCGTCTTCGCCGTCAATGGTCACCAGCGGCACATCGCGCAGATCGACCCGATGCTCCAGGTCCTGGGCGCGCACTTCATTGGGCAGTTTGGCGGCCTGCTTCAGGGCCGCCTGCGAAAACTCATGCGGCACGCCGTATTTGCGCACCGCGATTTCGATTTCCATGCCGGGATCATCAAACTCGCCCAGCACTTCATCGATGCGGCCCACCGGCTGGCTGTAGCGCGAAGGCTGCTCGATCAATTCAACGCTCACCACCTGGCCCACGGTGGCCTTGCCGGGCGGCCCCTGCAGCAGAATGTCCTGGCCCAGGCGCTTGTCTTCCGGCGCCACCAGCCAGACATTGTTCTCATGAATCAGGCGCCCGATGACGTGGGTATTGGCGCGCTCGATCACTTCGACGATGCTGCCCTCGGGCCGGCCGCGGCGGTCGGTGCCGGTGACGCGCACCTGCACCCGGTCGCCATGCAGCACCTTCTGCATTTCCTTTTCCGGCAGGAAGATGTCTTCGCCGCCGGCCTCGGCCAGCAGGAAGCCGTAGCCATCGCGGTGGCTGGACACCCTGCCTTCGACAAAGTTGGTGGAGTGCGCAAGCTGCCAGGCGCCGCTGCGATTGGGCCGGATCTGCCCATCGCGCTCCATGGCATTGAGGCGGCGGGTCAGGCCATCGGTTTCATCCTCGCCGACCTTCAACGCACGCGCGATGGCATCCAGAGGAAGGGCCTCATTCGATTTGCGCAGAACGCCGAGGATTTCTTCCCGGCTGGGAATGGAGTAGGGAAATTGACTCAAGAGAGCTGGCCAGTTGAAGGTTTGTTTTTCGACTAGTGTAATCGACGCAGCCCCGCCGTGCCCTGAAGCGGCTCCGGCCTCGCAAAATTTTGTGAACTTTTCGTTCGAATACTGTTGACGACAATCAGTTATCCGCTATAATCCTGTTCTTCCGTTGCCCACGTGGCGGAATTGGTAGACGCGCATGGTTCAGGTCCATGTGCCGCGAGGTGTGGGGGTTCGAGTCCCTCCGTGGGCACCAAGATTAAAGGGCCAGTCGAAAGACTGGCCCTTTCGTCGTTTACGGCCTCCTGCAATCATTACCCTTCGGCCCCCCCCGCATCCCCCTTCTTCTTCATCCTCTTCTTCATATCCGCAATCTCCCCCTTCCAATCCATGAACTTCGGCTCCATCTCGGCCGCTTCCATATAAAGCCGATACGCCGTCGCGTAGTCACCCAGCTCGGCATAGCACATGGCGCGGATCTCGTAATACACCGGCCAGATCTTTTCTCCGTACGCCTCGATCATCGACTGCACCAGCTCCAGCCTGGCCCGTATCCTTTCTTCCCTTCCTTTCTTGTCCAGGAAATTCGCATCGCGGTGGTAGCGTCGCATCACCAGATACAGATTTGAAGGATCGAGCTGATAGGCCATGCTCATGGCGCGGTCCACGATTTCCGGCTTGGGGCGCGCCTGGCTGAAACCCTGTATGCGCCCATCCATGAAGATAAGTTGCGGCATGAAACTCATGCGGATGAACATGCGCGCCGCCGCCGCGCGGTCGCCCGCCGCCACGGCCTGCATCGCCGTATCCTCCAGCCGGCTCCTGATATCTTCCAATCGATTGTGATTGGCCATGGTCATGGCCGCGTTCTTGCCGGTGTAGGAGAGCTGGTGGCGGATGTCTTCATAGGCCCGCATGTAGGGCTGGTTCTCCAGCGGCCGGCTGCGCTCGCGCCGCAGCGTCACCACCGCATCCACCTGGTTTTGCCCCTTGGCGACCAGGAACTGCGCCTTGGCCGGCAGATAGCCATGCTTGAGGAAGACGAAGCCGAAACTCAAGGGATCGGGCCGCCGGTGCCGGTTTCCCTTGCCGGTTTCGCTTTGATAGTCGAGCACGTCAAGGAAGATGCCGCTGCCATCGCTCATATGCCTGACCTTGAGCATGGTGAGCGGCTTGTCGCCGTATTCCGTGATGATGTCGTGCAATCCGCCATAGCGCTGCGCGGCGCGCCACAGGTCATCGACTTTGAGGGCCTGATAGGGGCCGAAATCGCGCAGGTGATGCGGCTCATACTCGGTCGCACTCCAGACCGTCACATGCGCAACGGGAGCCTGCGCCTCGTCGCGCAGGCGGATATTGACTGCGATGCTGTCGCTCATGCTGGACCCCGACAATGAGAAGGTGTGAGCAGGGGCTCTGCCCTGCCCTCGCTTGCCTTCCGGTCCCTCAAGCGCAAAGCCTAATTAACGCAGTTTTTTCGGAATGCGGGAACTGCTGCGCCAAAAAATTTTGTGCGCGAAAGCGCGGCCAGCTATCGGCATTCGAACGACTCCAGGCAGGGAGTTCGAAGTGAGCCTTACGCATCCAAAATGCATTCGATATGCATCCGCCTATCGGCTGTTTTGATGCTCAGGTGTGATGGTGGGGACTGAATGAAAACGGGGCTGAGGCTAGTGGCCCCTGCCCCGTTTGCGGCGCGCCGCCTTGCAGTGTTTCAGTGTTTTGTCAGCGCCCCGTGAGCGCCCTGAAAAGCGCACGCAGCAGACGACAGGCTTCCGAGATCACCAGGGTGGAAACAAAGAACGCCAAAGCCGACAACAAGACCAGTGATTTCATTTTTCTTCCCAAGAGATAAATTCCGAGCTCTGTGGGGAAATCGTCGACTCGGTTCCACGGCGGCCGAACTAATATTTTTCCAATGGAACCAAGGCCCTGTCTGGACGGCCTTATCTCCATTCACCCCCATTGCAAGGAGCAGCAAATGGAAAGCAAGGAGATTGCGGGCATGAAAGTCGCCGCGCTGGTGACGGAAGGTTTCGAACAGGTGGAGTTCACCGGCCCGCGCGACGCGCTGCAGGCCGAAGGCGTCAAGGTGCTGCTGGTGTCGCACCAGCCGGGCGAAGTGCAAGCCTTCAAACATCACGACCGGGCCGACAAATTCAAGGTCGATCTCGGCTTCGAGCAGGCGCGCGCCGAGGACTTCGACGCCGTGCTGCTGCCGGGCGGGGTCATCAACAGCGACCAGATGCGGCTGATCAAGCCGGCACAAAAATTTGTGCAGGACATGGACGAAGCCGGCAAGCCGATCTTCGTCATCTGCCACGGTGGCTGGCTGCTGATTTCAGCCGGTCTGGTCAACGGCCGCACCATGACCAGTTGGCCGACCCTGCAGGACGACATCAGGAATGCCGGCGGCCAGTGGGTGGACCGGGCGGCGGTGGTGGACGGCAAGCTGGTCAGCAGCCGCAAGCCGGCCGACTTGCCCGACTTCAACCGCGCCATGCTGGACATGCTGCACATGGGCGAAGCCAGCGGCTCCGGCCACCTTGGCAGCCAGATGTCGCTGGGGATGTATCCCAATGGCTGAGCGGAGGATGAGCGGAGGGTTTCGCGAAGCACTGCTTCGCGCTCCGCGAATCGGTCCGGCTTGCAAGCCGGGCCGTGGAGGCGAAGTGCCAATGCTCTTACGACGGCGTCGCCCCATCCACCTGCAACACCCCGCGCCGCAACTGGTCCCGCTCCAGCGACTCGAACAGGGCTTTGAAATTTCCCTCGCCAAAGCCCTGGTCCGCCTTGCGCTGGATGAATTCAAAGAACACCGGACCGAGCAAGGTCTGCGAGAAGATCTGCAGCAGCAGCCGCTTTTCGCCATTGGCGGTGGAGCCGTCCAGCAGAATGCCGCGCGCCCGCAGGGCCGCCACGTCTTCGCCGTGGCCGGGCAGGCGCTCTTCCAGCATCTCGTAGTAGATGTCATTGGGCGCGCTCATCAGCGGCACACCGGCCGCGCGCAAGCTGTCCACGCTTTGCAGCAAGTCATCGCTCAACAGCGCGATGTGCTGGATGCCTTCGCCGTTGAACTGCATCAGGAATTCCTCGATCTGGCCGCCGGCCTTGCCCGCCTCTTCATTGAGCGGGATGCGGATCAGGCCATCGGGCGCGGTCATGGCGCGGCTGGTCAGCCCGGTGTATTCGCCCTTGATGTCGAAATAACGGATCTCGCGAAAGCCGAAAATGCGCTCGTAGAAGCCGCTCCAGAAGCTCATGCGGCCTTTGTAGACGTTGTGGGTCAGGTGATCCACCATCCTGAAACCGTGGCCGCGCGGATGACGCTCCACGCCCTCGAGGAATTCGAAGTCGATGTCGTAGATGCTCTTGCCTTCCTCGTAGCGGTCGATCAGGTACAGCGGCGCCCCGCCTATGCCCTTGATGGCGGGCAGCCGCAATTCCATCGGCCCGGTGGGAATCTCGATCGGCTGCGCGCCCAGTTCCAGTGCCCGGGCATAAGCCTTGTGTGAATCGCGCACCCGGAACGCCAGCCCGCAGGCACAGGGACCATGCTCGGCGGCGAAATAGGCGGCCTGGCTCTTCGGTTCGCGGTTGACGATGAAATTGATATCGCCCTGGCGATACAGCAAGACGTCTTTTGAACGATGGCGCGCCACCAGGCAAAAGCCCAGGCGTTCAAACAAGGGTTCCAGCAGATTCGGTTCGGGCGAGGCGAATTCGACAAATTCGAATCCAGTCAGCCCCATGGGATTGTCAAACAGGTCAGCCACGGCAGGTCTCCGGTAATGGTCAAGGCAGGATGCGAATGCGACAAATCAATGCCTTGCCGGCGGCGCGCAGGGCCGCCCGCGCACGCTGAGCGCAAGGTGCATGCCGACGATGAGAAACAGAAGAGACATGTCCGGACTTTCAGTTTGGACCATTGTACAAGGCCTGCGCCCGCGCCTCGAAAGCGCGAATTGGGGCAGGACCCCGTTTCAATTTGATTGGTGAATCCCGGCATTGCCACCGTACAATGCCCGTGGACCGTCATCACGGCGTCGCACCCCTTCCCGGAAGTTTGCATGCAAGGCACGTACAACCCTCTGCTGGTTGCGCTTTCAGTGGTCATCGCGGTCTACTCCGCGTGGATCGGGCTGACCCTGTCCGGCCCGGCCTGGAAGCGCAACGACAGCGGGCAGCGCCAGCACTGGCTGTTCGCTTCGTCGCTGACGCTCGGCACCGGTATCTGGACCGTGCACTTCATCGGCATGCTGGCGTTTTCGCTGCCGATTGCCGTGTCCTACGATATTCCGATCACCATTGCCTCGCTGCTGCTGGCCATCATTGCGGTCGCCGCTGCGCTGCTGCTGGCGCAGCGTGGCCCGCACAAGCGCTGGCTGCTGGCCGGCGGGCTGTGCCTGGGACTGGGCATCAGTGCCATGCAATACCTGGGCATGATGGGCCTGAACATCACGCCCGCGATTCGCTTTGACTATGACCTTGTGCTGATCACGATCGTCATTGCGATCCTGGCATCGACAATGGCGCTGGGCACGGTTGCCGCGCACTACAAGAATCCGACAACGGGCTCCCAGCGCCGGCTGCTTGCGGCGCTCGTCCTTGGCAGCGCCATTTCCGGCATGCACTACGTCGGCATGCACGCGGCGCACTTTGCGCCGGACAGCACCTGCAGCACCCCGCCGCTCAGTTTCGACAACATCACGCTGGCCGCCACCATCGGTGCCTTTGTCATCCTGGTATTGGGCGCGGTGCTGGTGATGGCCACCTTGCAGAACGGTCGCCACTCCAGCCGCTTTGCGCTGATGCTGCTGACCAGCGCCAGCATCGCCCCCATGCTGCTGTTGACGCTCCTGTATGTGTTCAATGACTATCAGCAGGACACCGCGCGCGCAGTCAGCGAAACCATCGAGCAGGCGCGCTCCGTGGCCCGCACGGTGGACGCCGAAATGGCCGGCGTGGAAGCCGGCCTGCAGGCGCTGGCCACCTCGCCCTTGGCGCAAAACGGAGACTACGCCGCCTTCTACCGGCAGTCGGTGCATGTGCTGGAAAGCCTGGGCGCGACCAATATCTACCTGGTTGCGGCCGACGGCACCCAGATCTTCAACACCCTGCGCCCCTACGGCGATCCGCTGCCGCCGATCTACAGCCCGGATGCGCTGGACACCATCTTCAAGCGGCGCCAGCCCCTGATCAGCGACCTGGTGCAAGGCGTGCTGCAACGGGCCCCGGTGGTGACCATCGTGGTGCCGGTGCGGCGCCAGGCGGAAGTGGCGTATGCGCTGGGCGCCACCATCGATCCGGGCCGCCTGTCGCGCCTTTTGGCGCGGCAACCGCTGCATCCGCAGGCCGTGGCTGCCATCCTCGATCGCAAGGGACTTTTCATTTCGCGCAACATCGAGCTGGAACGCTGGCTGGGCAAACCCGCCACGCCGGACCTGGTGGCCGGCATCCGCCAGAACGTGGAAGGCACCGTCAAGACCCGTACCGTGGACGGCACGGTGGTGGTCGGCGGCTATTCCCGCATGTCGGTGGGCGGCTGGTCTATTGCGATCGGCATTCCGATCCAGGCGCTCACCAGCGAGCTGTGGTCGGCGCTGGGCATGCTGGTGGTGTATGCCGCGATCTTTCTTGGCATCAGCCTGTACATGGCGTGGATGGTGTCGGGACGCATCATGGCTTCCATCCATGCCCTGGTGCGGCCGGCGCTGTCGCTCGGCCGCCAGCAGCCGGTGGACGTGCCGCCGCTCTACCTGAAGGAACTGGACAAGGTCGGCAGCGCGCTGGAAGAAGCGGCGGCGGTGCTGGCGCAATCGCGGCATGATGCCCACCACGATCCCCTGACCGGGCTGCCCAACCGCAGCCTGCTGACCCAGGTGCTGCACCAGCAACTGGCCCTGCACGAACGCACCGGCGGCCAGCTGGCGCTGCTGTACATGGATCTGGATGGCTTCAAGGCAGTGAATGACACCCATGGCCATGGCATGGGTGACGAGTTGCTGCGCACGGTCGGCACCCGCATCGCGGTGTGCCTGCGCAAGGCCGACATGGCAGCGCGCCTGGGTGGCGACGAATTCGCCGCGCTATTGGTCAATGTGGATCAGGAAGGCGCCGCCTTCGTGGCGGAAAAGCTGATCGAAAGCCTGTCGCTGCCCTTCCCGATCGACGGCGAAATTCTTTCGATTTCCACCAGCATCGGCATTGCCATGGCGCCCTCGGGCGTACCGTGCAGCGTCGATGATTTACTGCAAAAGGCCGATGAAGCCATGTACCGCGCCAAGGCGGCCGGCAAGCGGCGCTATGCGCTGGCGGCCTAGGCGCCGCCGTCCCGTCCGGCGCGCAGGCGCCTAGCCCTTCACCTTCTCCTGCTGGATCAGCCAATCCTGGCCCTGCCGGATCAGCACCAATTCCTTGGCGTCGCGGCTCTTGAGCTGGTCCGCTTCATAGACCTGGATGAACTTCACGCTGGCCTTGTCGCCTTCGATGCGCACCGCCGGCTGCATCACCTGCACCTGGATGTTGCCCTTGTTGGCAATGCGCTTGCTGCGCTCGGCTTTCCATGCTTCCAGGCTCGCCCCATGCGCGGGCCGGAAGTCAGGTGCATAGCTGGCCAGGTATTGTTTGAGATCGCGCGCGCTCCAGGCCTGGGCCCAGCGCTGCACGGCATCCAGCACGGCCTTTTCG
>JAEVZY010000184.1 GCA_023392035.1 Pseudomonadota bacterium
GGCCTGCGCCATCTGCGCCGCATCGCGCGCCATGCGAGCCGACTGCAGCAGCATGCCGCAAGCACCGATGACGAGCACCGACATCACGATCAGGCACACCAAGATCTCCATCAGCGTGAAACCTCTCCATGCAAGCCGGCGCATATTTGTCTTTTTATTAATGTTCGAGGCAAAAAAAACGGCGCATGTCCTGCGCCGTCTCTCCGTGTCCTGCTATCTGCTCTTCTTGTCGCGCCCCACCTCCGCAATGGCGTCCTGGAATTCGGTCACGTCTTCAAAACTCTTGTAGACCGAGGCGAAGCGGATATAGGCGATCTTGTCCAGGCGCTTCAGTTCGCGCATGACCAACTCGCCGATCTGGCCCGACATGACTTCGCGTTCGCCGCTGGACAAGAGTTTTTCTTCGATGCGGTGGATGGCGGCGTCGACCGCGTCCGCGCTGACCGGCCGCTTGCGCAGCGCCAGCATCAGGCTGCCGCGCAACTTGGCCGGCTCGTATTCGCTGCGGCTGCCGTTTTTCTTGACCACCGAAGGCATGTTGAGCTCGGTGCGTTCATAGGTGGTGAAGCGCTTTTCGCAATGGCTGCAGCGACGCCGGCGGCGGATGGTGTCGCCCTCGTCCGACACGCGGGTGTCAAGGACTTGGGTTTCGTCGTGGTGGCAGTAGGGACATCTCATAACGGAGATCTCACGGCTTCAGCCTGGTGGCTACAGGATTGCGCCGCATCATGCGCGGGCAAGTCAAGGCAGTATAGCCAGCGCGGGCCGGGTGGCAAGGCAAGCGGGAAGAATTAGCTGGGAAACGGCGTAGGAAAAAACTCAGCTCATCTAGCGCACGGATGTGAACGGTCCTCACGTAATAACGGCCCTCAGGCAGAGGGCCGTTATCCGAAGCTCCGGGCGCTTACTTTTGATAGACCGGGAAAGCGTCCGTCAATTTCTTCACTTCGGCTTTCACGCGCTCGATGGTCGCTGCGTCGTGCGGCTGATCCAAAACATCGGCGATCAGTTCGCCCACCTTGGCGGCTTCCGCTTCCTTGAAGCCGCGGGTGGTCATGGCCGGGCTGCCCAGGCGAATGCCGGAAGTCACGAAGGGCTTTTCCGGATCGTTGGGAATGGCGTTCTTGTTGGTGGTCATGTGGGCGCTGCCGAGGATGGCTTCGGCTTCCTTGCCGGTGATCTTCTTGGCGCGCAGGTCGACCAGCATCACATGCGACTGGGTCCCGCCGGAGACGATGCGCAAGCCGCGCTGGATCAGGGTGCGGGCCAGCTCGTCGGCGTTCTTCACCACCTGGTGCTGGTAGACCTTGAACTCGGGCGCCATGGCTTCCTTGAAGGCGACCGCCTTGCCGGCAATCACATGCATCAGCGGACCGCCCTGGATACCGGGGAAGATGGCCGAGTTGATGGCCTTTTCATGCTCGGCCTTCATCAGGATCACGCCACCGCGCGGACCGCGCAGCGATTTGTGGGTGGTGGAGGTGACGAAGTCGGCATGCGGCACCGGATTGGGATAGACGCCGGCCGCGATCAGGCCGGCATAGTGCGCCATGTCGACCATGAAGTAGGCGCCGACGTCCTTGGCCAGGCGCGACATGCGTTCGAAATCGATGTGCAGCGAATAGGCCGAAGCGCCGGCAATGATCAGCTTGGGCTTCTTTTCATGCGCCAGGCGCTCCATGGCTTCGTAGTCGATGGCTTCCTGGGCGTTCAAGCCGTAGGACACCACGTTGAACCACTTGCCCGACATGTTGAGCGCCATGCCGTGGGTCAGGTGGCCGCCTTCGGCCAGCGACATGCCCATGATGGGGTCGCCCGGTTTGAGCACGGCAAAGAACACGCCCTGGTTGGCTTGCGAACCCGAGTTGGGTTGCACGTTGGCGGCCTCGGCGCCGTACAGCGCCTTCAGGCGGTCGATCGCCAGCTGCTCGACGATGTCGACGTATTCGCAGCCGCCGTAGTAGCGCTTGCCGGGATAGCCTTCGGCGTACTTGTTGGTGAGCTGGGTGCCCTGGGCCTGCATCACGGCCGGCGAGGTGTAGTTCTCGGAGGCGATCAGCTCGATGTGATCCTGCTGGCGCTGGTTTTCCTGCTGGATGGCGGCCCACAATTCGGGGTCGACATTGGCGATGGTATGGTCTTTGGTGAACATGAATCTTCCAGTCGAAGGGGTTTCGCAGTCTTTTGAGGGCCGGGAAATATCCGAAAACAGACGGCAGCCTCAAAACCTCTCCATTTCGGGCTGCCCAGGCGCGCGGCTGAAAGCTTGGCGAGAACTTCGCCGGTACGGTCTCACGCTCCCTTGTGGTTGCCCACCCGCCAGGCCGAGCCGGACGTTTTCGCCAGTTACGTGAGAAAAAATGGTCCGTTATTTTAGTTGATCGGGCAGGTCGGCGGCAACCAAGGAGCCCTGGGCTAAAATTGCGCTTTCCGTGATTCATCCGACAAGCTGGGGATTCCAATGATCGTACTCGTCACCGGCGCCACCGCCGGATTTGGCGCCGCCATGGCGCGCCGCTTTGCCCGCGAAGGCCACCAGGTGATCGGCGCCGGCCGCCGTCCCGAGCGCCTGGCCGAACTGGCCAGCGAGCTGGGCGAGCGCTTCCTGCCGCTGCAACTGGACGTCACCGATCGCGCGCAGATCGAAGCCGCGCTGGCCGCCCTGCCCGCGCCATGGCGCGAAATCGATGTCCTGATCAACAATGCCGGCCTGGCGCTGGGTGTCTCGCCAGCCTGGAAATCTTCGCTGGACGAGTGGGAGACCATGATCGCCACCAATTGCCGCGGCCTGGTCACCATGACCCGCCTGATCCTGCCGGGCATGGTGGAGCGCAATCGTGGCCACATCATCAATATCGGATCGATCGCCGGCGCCTTCCCTTATCCCGGCGGCAATGTCTATGGTGCAACCAAGGCTTTTGTCGACCAGTTCACGCTCAATCTCAAGGCCGACCTGGTGGGCACCTATGTGCGCGCCTCGAATATCGCGCCCGGGCTGGTGGGCGGCACCGAGTTTTCCAATGTGCGCCTGAAAGACGATGCCGCCGCCGCCAAGGTGTATGAAGGCACCGAGCCGCTCACCGCCGACGACATCGCCGAAGCCGCCTACTGGATCGCCACCCTGCCGCGCCATGTGAACATCAACTATGTGGAGATGATGCCGGCCTGCCAGGCTTTCAGCGGCATGACCATCAAGCGCAATACGGCGTCCTGACGATGTCGGTCTTCCATTGGGACATCCGGGTGTATTACGAAGACACGGATGCCGGCGGTATCGTCTTCTATGCCAACTACCTGAAGTTCTTCGAACGCGCGCGCACCGAATGGCTGCGCGCGGCCGGTATCGGCCAACACCTGCTGACCGAAGAAGAAGGCCGCATTTTCGTGGTGCGCAGCACGGCGCTGGACTACACCAGCCCGGCGCGCCTGGACGATACGCTGCGGCTGTCGGTGGTGGTGGAAAAACTGGGCCGCGCCAGCGTCGATTTTTTCCAGGAGGCGCGCCGGCCCGGGCAGGATGAAGTGCTGTGCAGCGGCCGCATCCGGGTCGGCTGCGTGGACGCCGCCAGCCTGAAGCCGGCGCCGATTCCGCCGCGGGTGCTGGAAAAGATTCGCAGCCGGTACACCAACACGGGATAATTTTCGTTACAAGACTAGGGGTTTGCCGCAATCGGGACTGCGTTGTTTTCCCTCTACAATGCAGCACAAAATGACCGGGGCAGACGGAATCGCCCGCAAAGCCATATGACCTTGACCCAAGATCTCTCCTTCCTGAGCCTCATTTCCAACGCTTCGGTGCTGGTGCAGCTGGTGATGGCGCTGCTGCTGCTGGTGTCGATCATGAGCTGGACCTACATCTTCCGCAAATGGTTCACCATTCGCGCCGCACGGCGCCAGACCGAAGACTTTGAACGCGTGTTCTGGTCCGGCGGCAATCTGAATGCCCTGTACGACCAGGCCACCGGCTCCCATCCGCAGCAGCACAAGGGCGCCATGGCGCGCATCTTCGAGTCCGGCATGCGCGAGTTCAACAAGGGACGCGCGGTGCAAAAGGAACAGCGTGACAACCAGGGCCTGCTGGACGGCGCCCGCCGTGCCATGCGCGCCGCCTACCAGCGCGAAATGGATGCGCTGGAATCGCATCTGGCCTTCCTGGCTTCGGTCGGTTCGGTCTCGCCCTATGTCGGCCTGTTCGGCACGGTGTGGGGCATCATGAATGCCTTTCGCGGCCTGGCCAATGTGCAGCAGGCCACGCTGGCGGCGGTGGCGCCCGGCATTGCCGAAGCGCTGATCGCCACTGCCATCGGCCTGTTCGCGGCGATTCCGGCGGTGGTGGCCTACAACCGCTACTCGTACGACATCGACCGCCTGGCGACCCGCTTCGATACCTTCATCGAAGAGTTCTCCAACATCCTGCAACGACAGGCGCGCTGAACATGGCCAGCCCAGCACGCGGTCGTGGCC
>JAEVZY010000385.1 GCA_023392035.1 Pseudomonadota bacterium
GATAGAACAGCGCGAAGCCGAACGGCGGATGCATGAACGAGGTCTGCATGTTCACGCACAGCATCACGCCAAACCAGACCAGGGCGGCGCTGGCGGCTGCTTCCGGCGTGCCCATCAGCGGCAGCAGGGCCGGCGCCAGCACCTTCTGCGCCACCGGCGCCAACAGTGGGATCACGATGAAGGCAATCTCGAAGAAGTCGAGGAAGAAGGCGAGGAAGAAGATGAACAGGTTCACCACCAGCAGGAAGCCGACTTCACCGCCCGGCAGCGAAGTGAACAGGTTCTCGACCCAGGTGCCGCCATCCACGCCCATGAACACCACCGAGAAGCAGGTGGAGCCGATCAGGATGAACACCACCATCGCGGTCAGGCGCATGGTGGATTGATAGCCGGAGACGATCAGCTCGCGCAACTGGCGGATGCGGGTGGCGCGGAACACGATCCAGGCAATCGCCAGGTACAGCACGCCCAGCGCAATGTGCAGCAGGGTTTGCTGCGCGCCTTGCAGGCGGTCGGACTCGCCGGTCCAGAACCAGACGCCCACCGCGGCGCCGACCAGCGCCGCCACCAGGCCGGCGCGGAACACCAGCTTGTCGCGGCTGGAAAATTCCTTGTCGCGGATCACGGCCAGGATCACCGCGCCCAGCGCGCCCATGGCGCCCGATTCGGTCGGGGTGGCGATACCCAGCATCATGGTGCCCAACACCATGAAGATCAGCACGGCGGAAGGGATGATGCCGCGCAGGCACATCTTCCACAGCGCCCAGCCGCGCAGGCTCAAGTCTTCCTTCGGGATGGCCGGCATCCAGTCGGGCTTGATGCGCGAGAGCATGAAGGTGTACAGCACGAACAGCGCGATCTGCACCAGCGAAGGACCCCAGGCACCGAGGTACATGGCACCGACGTTGGCGCTGGCGGTCGGGGTGCGCAATTGGTCGGCCAGCACCACCAGCACCAGCGACGGCGGCACCAGCTGGGTGATGGTGCCCGAGGCGGCCAGCACGCCCGTGGTATAGCGCATGTTGTAGCGGTAGCGCATCATCACCGGCAGCGAGATCAGCGCCATCGTGATCACCTGCGCCGCCACCGTGCCGCTGATGGCGCCCAGCACGAAGCCGACGATGATCACCGAGTAGCCGAGGCCGCCGCGGATCGGGCCGAACAGCTGGCCCATGGAGTCCAGCATCTCTTCGGCCAGGCCGCATTTTTCCAGCACCGCGCCCATGAAGGTGAAGAAGGGAATCGCCAGCAGCAGGTCATTGGCCAGCACGCTGCCGAAAATGCGCTGCGGGATCGCCTGCAGGAAGGCGACGTTGAAAAAGCCCAGTTCAATCGAGATGACGCCGAAGAACAGACCGAGCGCCATCAGCGAGAAGGCGACCGGGAAGCCGATCAGCATGAAGATAACGAGGCCGCCGAACATCAGCGGCGGCATGGCTTGGAGCGAAATCACTGGACCGGCCTTTCGTAACGGGATTCATTGACTTGGTAGCCGCGCAAGGCCGCGACCCGCTTGATCAGTTCCGACAAGCCTTGCAGGGCCAGGAGCGCAAAGCCGATCGGCACCACGATCTTGATCGGGTAGCGCGGCAGGCCGCCGGCATTGTTGGACTGCTCGAGGATTTCCCAGGACGGCAGGAACAGCGAGTTGAACGACATGTAGGCGAAGAACACGCAGCCCGGCAACAGGAAGATCACGATGCCGAGGATGTCGATCCAGTGCTTGGTCTTTTCCGACACATGGCCGTAGATCAGGTCGACCCGCACGTGTTCATTGCGCTGGAAGGTATACGAGGTGCCGAACATGACCGCCACCGCGAACAGATACCACTGCAATTCCAGCGGCCAGTTATCGGAAAGGTCAAAACCGTAGCGCGACAAGGCATTGGTGGCGCTGACCAGGCAAGACAGCAGGATGGCCAGATTGGCCAGGCGGCCGATGCGGGCATTGAGCCGGTCTATGAGTGAGGAAAGATTGAGGAGTGGATTCATGGGGGATCGCGGTAGAGGCAAAGACCCCATGGAAGGGCCTGGATGCCGCGCGTGAGTATAGGGCTGAGGGTTTCGGCTTGCAAGACGGAAATTCTGATTACCAAGTGTCCGATAGTACGCTGCGCTGCAGCGTGATCAGTCCCTAATTCCCCTCGATTTTCTTCAATCTTGCCTCGGTCTTGGCTCCGCGCTGTCGCCGCCTTGACGCTCTCAACCAGTTGTCACCGGCGCCGCCAGCGCCACCTGCAGCGCATCCAGTAGCACCCGCACCCGGTGCGGGATGTGCCGGTTGCCGGGCAACATGGCGTAGACGCCCAACTCCGGTACCGGGTAGTCATGCAGGATCTGTTCCACTGCGCCCCGGCGCAGGAAATCCTCGGCAATGAAGTCGGGTTGGCAGGCGATGCCCAGGCCCTGGGCGGCGGCGGCGCACAGGACTTCGCCGTTATTGCCATGGATGCGGCTGCGCACGTTCACCTGCTGAAGTTGGCCATCCACCATGAAGGGCCAGGCCATGCTGGCGCCGGAAAAGGTATAGCCCAGGCATTCGTGGTGCGCCAGTTCGGACGGATGGCGCGGCACGCCGTGGCGCGCCAGATAGTCGGGCGCGCCCAGCACCAGCATGCGCACCGTGCCCAGGCGGCGCGCCACTTCGTTGCTGCCCAGCTGGCGCGTGACCCGCACCGAAAAATCGAAGCCTTCCTCGATCAGGTTGACCCGGCGGTCCGAGTGGTCCATGTCCAGGCTGAGTTCGGGATAGCGTTGCGCCAACTGCAGCAGGATCGGCGCCACCCGCTTGATGCCGTAGGAAAGCGGCAGGCTGATGCGGACCTGGCCGCGCGGCGCCTGGTGCTCGTCGGCGATGTCGGTTTCGGCCGCTTCCACCAGGTTCAGGATCACCCGGCATTTTTCCAGGTAGGTGGTGCCGGCCGAAGTCAGGGTCAGGCTGCGCGTGCTGCGCGCGATCAGCTTGGTGGCCAAGTGCGCTTCCAGCGCCGCCACCTGGCGCGTGACCAGCGAGGGTGCCACGCCCATTTGCTGCGCCACAGCAGAGAAGCTGCCCATCTCGGCCACCCGCATGAACACTTTCATGGCAGACAAGCGATCCATTTTTCTGACTTTCGCAATAAACAGTTGCGCATTGTGGCCTAGATCGGAGGATTCCAAAAGACTACAGTGCTGGCCATGGAAAGCACATCTCAACTCACCCGGCAAAGCCGTGCGCTGTTCGTGCCGCATGGCGCGCCGACCTTTGCCCTGCGTCCCGGCGCCGCCGGCGCTGCCCTGCGCGATGCGGCCGAGGCCTTGCCGCGACCGCGCGCCATCGTGGTGCTGAGTCCGCATTGGGAAAGTGCGCAGCCGCTGGTGGGCAGCGCCGCCCGCCTGGAAACCATTCATGACTTCGGCGGTTTTCCGCAGGAGCTGTACCAGATCCGTTATCCCGCCAGCGGTTGCCCCGGCGCCGCGGCCCAGGTGGTGCAGGCCTTGCAAGAGGCCGGCCTGCCGGCGCAAGCCGACCATCAGCGCGGCCTGGACCATGGCGCCTGGGTGCCCTTGCGCATGATGTTTCCGGATGCCGATGTGCCGGTGATTCCGGTGTCCGTGCAACCGCAGGCGGGGCCGGCGGGAGCGCTGCGCCTGGGCCAGGCGCTGGCGCCGCTGATGGAGCAGGGCATGCTGGTGCTGGGCACCGGCAACCTCACCCACAATCTGCGCGACTACATGCTGGCGCGCGCCGGCCAGGGTGTGCCGGACTACGTGCGCGCTTTTCCTGCCTGGGTGGCCGAGCGGCTGGCGCGTCACGATCTGGAAGCCCTGCTGGATTACCGTCGCCAGGCGCCCGATGCAGTGCGCGCGCATCCGACCGAAGAACACCTGCTGCCCTTGTTCGTGGCCCTGGGTGCCGGCGGTGCAGAGCAGGCCCGCGCCACCCATTTGCATGCCGGGATTGACGATTACGTATTGGCCATGGATGCCTGGGCCTTTGAAAAGGAGATTGCATGAAAAAGGAAAACGCATGAAAGCGGCTTACACGGGCACGGCCAAGTTTTTGCACTGGCTGAGCGCACTGCTCATTCTCGGCTTGCTGCCGCTGGGCTTCTACATGAGCGACCTGAAGCTGTCGCCGGAAAAGCTGCAGCTGTATTCCTGGCACAAGTGGGCCGGGGTCACGGTATTCGTTCTGGTGCTGCTGCGCCTCTTGTGGCGCATCGGCCATCGGGCGCCCGCGCTGCCGGCGCACATGAAGGGGCTTGAACGGCTGGCGGCGCACCTGGGCCACTTTGCCTTGTACGCCCTGATGCTGGCGATTCCCTTGTCGGGCTGGCTGATGAGTTCGGCCAAAGGCGTTCAAACCGTGTGGTTCGGGGTCTTGCCTCTACCGGATCTGCTGGCCAAGGACAAGGAATTGGGACAGCTGCTGGGTGAAGTGCATGAGACTCTGAATTTTGTATTGATCGCGGTCCTGGTGGCGCACATCGGCGCCGCGCTCAAGCACCACTTTTTCGACCGTGATGATGTTTTGACCCGGATGTTGCCGCAAAGGAGAATGAATTGAACAAGAAATGGAATGCGCTGGGACTGGGCCTCGGCTTGCTGCTGACAGCCACCCTGGGGAGCGCCGGCGCCGCCGAATTGCGCAAGGTCCAGTACGACAAGAGCGCCGTCAACTTCAGCTACAAGCAGATGGGCGTGGCCATGGACGGCAAGTTCAAGAAGTTTGCCGCCGACCTGGCCTTCGACCCGGCCAAGCCGCAAAGCGCGCGCGCCAAACTGGATGTGGACCTGGCCAGCGTCGACGCCGGCTCCAGCGATGCCGACGACGAGGTGGTGGGCCGCGAGTGGTTCAACACCAAGTCCTTCCCCAAGGCGACTTTCGTTTCCAGCGCCATCAAGCCCTTGGGCAGCAACCGCTATGAAGTGGCCGGCAAGCTTTCGATCAAGGGCCAGAGCCGCGACATCCGCTTCCCCGCCACCTTCAGTCCCGTCGGCAATGGCGGCGTGTTCGATGGCGCCTTCACCATCCGCCGCGGCGACTTCGCGATCGGCGAAGGCGCATGGTCCAAGTTCGACATCGTAGCCAACGATGTGCAGGTCAAGTTCCGCATTACCGCCGCACCCTGACAAGGCCTGAAAAGCCTGAAGAAAGCCCACGGCCCGCGTGCATGGCACGGCCTGGCCCTGGGCAGATTGCCCGTTGCCTCAACCCCCAAAAGGAGAATGCATGAAAACGATTACCAAACTGTCCGCCGCCCTGGTTCTGACCGCTTCCGTACTGGCTCCGGCCTTCGCCGCGCCCGCCACCTTTGCCAGCGATCCCAACCACACCTTCGCCCGCTTCTCCTACAACCACCTCGGTTTCTCGGAGCAGTCCTCGCGCTTTGACACGGTTGGCGGCACGGTGGTGCTGGATCCGGAAGCCAAGACCGGCAGCGTGGAAATCAAGATCGATCCCAAGTCGGTGTCGACCGGCTCGGCGCTTTTCAATCAGCACATCCAGGCCGCGGACTATCTCGACACCGCCCAATTCCCGACCGCCACCTTCAAGTCGACCAAGGTCAACTTCAACGGCGACAAGCCGACCACCATTGAAGGCAACCTGACCCTGAAGGGCGTGACCCGTCCGGTGGTTTTGACCGTGACCCACTACAAACTGGCGCCGCATCCGATGCTGAAGAAGGAAACCGTGGGCGCCACCGCCACCACGACCGTGAAGCGCACCGACTTCAACATGGGCAAGAACGCACCCTATGTCGGCGATGACGTGAAGATCGATGTGTCGATCGAGGCGATCAAGCAGTAAGCCGGCAAGCAGCAAGCATTACCATCGACGGCCGCGGACTTCGCGGCCGTTTTCTTTTGCAGAACCTGTGCTGATGCCGCCTCATGCGCCGGCCATCGCCGAAGCCATGCGCGCAACGCTGGAGGAGGCCAGGTCGGATGCGCGCGTGCCGCCGCTGTTCCTGGCGCAGATGCGTCAAGCGTGGGAGCCGGGGATGCTGTATGCGCGCTGAGCTGCGGTCATTCAGCGCTGCCGGCAGAGGCGCTCAAGCTTTCGCCGACGGTTCGCGCCTGACCTCGAAATAAATGTGGCGTATGGCGGGACAGTCGCGGTTCACGCAGTGCTCGATGTAGGCAATGGCGCGGTCGAGCTGGTCCAGTGAGAGGCCGCGCTTGAAGCGGATGCGCACCGTCAGCAGGACCCGGTCGGGCCCAAGCTGCATGGTCAGCACTTCACCCAGGGTCTCCACCTCGGGCACCGCCTCGATCAGGCGCCGCACATGCAGCACCTGCTCGCGGTCCAGGCTTTCTCCCACCAGCAGGCCGCCGGTTTCGCGCGCCAGCGCCACGGCGGCGCCCACCAGCACCAGGCCGATCAGGATCGAGGCCAGCGGATCGATATAGGGATTGTCCAGCGCATGGCCGGTAAAGATGCCGGCAAACGCGATCACCAGGCCCAGCAGCGCGGCCGTGTCTTCGATGAAGACGGTGATGGTGGAGGCGTCCTTGCTGCGGTGGAAGACGGCCCACAAGCTTTCCTGCGGCCGACGCCGGGCATTGAGCGTCTTGACGGCGATGCTCCAGCTATACGCTTCGAACAGGAAAGCCACGCCCAGCACCACGTAGTTCCAGGTCGGATCATGCAAGGGCGGCGGCTCCCTCAGCCGGGAAATTCCCTGCCAGATGGAAATCCCGCCGCCCAGGGAAAACACCGAGAGCGCCACAATCAAGGCCCAGAAGTACAGCGCCTTGCCATAACCGAAGGGATGCCATTGGTCCGGCGGCCTGGCGCTTTGCTTCAGGCCAAGCAATAGCAGGAGCTCATTGCCGGTATCCACCGTCGAATGGATGCCTTCGGACAGCATGGCGCTGCTGCCGGTCAGTCCGGCAACAATGAACTTGCTGGCGGCGATGCCGGTATTGGCGGCAATCGCGGCATAGACCACCTTGCGTGATTGCGGTTTTTCCGCGCCCGGGTTGGCGCTTGCAGCGGAGTCCGGCATGGCACAGGAGAGTGAGCGGCGATGGAAAGACCCAGCCCGCCGCTGCAATATACGTGCCGTTTGCGGCCGGTTCAGGCTGGCAAGGATGCAAAGCCAAGCGCCTGTGCAGGGGGCATCCTTTCCGCCGCGCAGGCTTTCAGGGTGGCGGCGCTTGCCAGCCCCCACCCAGCGCCTGGGTCAGCGCCACTGCCGTGGTGATCTGGCTCGCCTGTGCCTGCACCAATGCGCGGCGGGCGGAAAGCGCGGCCACTTGCGCCGTCACCACTTCGGTGAAGGCGACTTGCCCCGCCTGGTAGCGATTCAGGAACTGGATCTCGGCCTGGTCGGCGGCAACGCTGGCAAGGCGCCTTTGCTCAAGCTGGTCGGCCAGCAGGCGGGTGGCGCTCAATTGGTCTTCCACATTCTGGAAGGCCAGCAGCACCGTCTGGC
>JAEVZY010000204.1 GCA_023392035.1 Pseudomonadota bacterium
TTCCTCGGCCAGCCGCACCAGGGCGTTCTCGGTCGATGAGCCGCCGGACAGCAAGCCCGCGCCCGCTCCGCCCGGCTGCAGGCTGGCTTCGTTGGAGAGAATGCACAGCTGCAGCAAGCGGCTGGACGCCACATCGGCCCGGATTTCGGCCGGCAGCGAGTGGAGGCCCGCGCCTTGCAGCTCGACCCGATGGCCGGCGACGGATCCCGCCACCACCGACATGCGGTTGGTGGTGAGGGTGCCGGTCTTGTCGAAACAGACGCTGTGCACCGCGCCCAGCGCTTCCACCGCATGCAGGCGCCGCACCAGCATGTCGCGCTCGAGCATCACCCGCATGCCGCGCGCAAGCGAAGTGGTGGCCACGGTGGGCAGCCCTTCCGGCACGGCGGCAATCGCCAGTGAAATCGAAGTCTTCAGCAGCGGCAGTCCGCCGCGTCCGCGCAGCAGGCCAATGCCGAGCACCGCCAGGCAGGCCGCGCCGCTGAGCTTGAGCAGGCGGTTGCCCAGCACATCCAGTTCCTGTTGCATCGGCGTTTTCGGCGGCGCCGCCTCTTGCATCGCCGCTTGGATCCGCCCCAGTTCGGTGTGCTCGCCGGTAGCCACCACCAGCGCCAGGCCGCTGCCGGCGGCCACGCTGGTGCCCATGTACACCATGTTGTGGCGCTCGGCCAGGACCGCATCGGCCGCCAGCGCCGCGCTGGTCTTGCCGACGGCTTGCGATTCGCCCGTCAGGGCCGATTCGTCCAGCGTCAGGTCCTGGCTTTGCACCAGCCTGGCATCGGCGCCAACCGGCATGCCGGGCGCCAGCACGATCAGGTCGCCCGGCACCAGCTCGGCGCCGGCGATCTGGCGCACGCTGCCGGCGCGCAGCACCAGGCAAAACCCGTCCACCAGGGCGGACAGCAAGGCAATTGTCTCCTCGGCCCGCTTCTCGGTGGCGAAACCGATGCCGCCATTGAGCGCCAGCACCGCCATGATGGAAGCCGCTTCGGCCAGGCCGCCGGTCGCCAGCGAAAGCAGGGACGACAAGCCGAGCAAGGCCACCGGCAGACTCTTGAATTGATCGGCCAGCAGGCTCAACTTGCTGCGGCCCTTGATGGCCGGCAGGGTATTGCGGCCCCAGCCGGCGCGCTCGGTGACCTGGGCCATGCTCAGTCCGCTGCCGAGGGGAACATCCAGGCGCGCCAGCGCGTCCTGGGCCGACATCAGGTGCCAGGCCGGCTTGTCGGGGGTGGCCGCTGCGCTCTTTGCAGCCGGCTTTTTCTTGGTGGTCGATGGGGCGGAGCGGGGCGTGGGCGCAGGCGCTTTCACGACGCCCAGGCGCTCTTCAATCAAGGCGGAAGGCAGTCTCGGGTCGTACTGCACCAGCACGCGACCGGTCAGGCAACTGGCGCTGATCGCCGTGACGCCGCGGGTGCCCGACCAGGACGACTCGATGCTGCGCTTGAGTTGCGGCGAGCCATGCAGCCCGGGCACCTGCAGCCGCAGATGCCCCCTGGCACGTGCCACCGTCTGGGCCGCGGGAATGGGCGCAAGCGCGGCACTCACAGCCTGCGACGCTCCGGCTCGGACGCAAGGGAAGCGGGACTCGCCCCCGAGGCGGGCGATCGGCCGGCGGCCAGCGCCTCGAGCATGGCTTCGGCTTGCTTGGCCAGGGCGTGCAGTCGCGCCATGGTCGCCGCATCGCGGCAGGCGTAGTGCAGCACCACCGTTCCGGTCAGCAGATTGACCTGCAGCTGGTCGATGCCTTCGATGCCATGCAGCTCGTGCAGGATGGCTTCGGCCAGTTGCCGATTGCCTTTCAAGCCTTCGACCGAAACCCGCAAGCGGCCAGGCGCGTGATGCAGGAAGTGAATGCGGCGTCCCATGAAGCTCCCGGGCGCCGCAGCCATTGGCGCCGTCGACTGTGCCTTGAAAACCTTAGTGGTGCGTCACTTTTTCTTCATGCTTTTTCTGCTGTTCATGCTCGACTTCGCCGCCATAGCGACCATGCCTGGCGGCGCCGCCGACTTCGCGAATTCCGGAGGCCAGCTCAGACAGGAATCCGGAGACGGTATGCAGCGCGGTCCCGCCGACACTGCCGATGCCGGTGATGGCCATGTTGGCGGTGTCCCGTACCACATTGACCACTTCGGCCCCGACGGTGCCGACCCCATGCACCAGATCGGTCGCCACATGGGTCACGCCATCAGCCATGCCGTGGCCGGCCCGTTCAGCCTCGTCCATCCATTTGTACCCCTGCTCATGCTGGGCGGACCAGCTGGCGTCGCGGTGTTGCTGCTTGCTTTCCCTTGCGCTTTCATTGGCTTCGTTTGCCATCTCACTACTCCTTGGAAGTGCGGATGATTCACCCCTGAATGTTCAAATCTTCTCCCCGCTTGCGGCTGTGGCGCAGGGCGTCGATCCCATACCAGAACGCGGTGATCGAGGGCACTGCAATCCGGCGCCGTACCAGTTGCACCGCGCCCAGCGCCAGCATGGCCGATCCCAGTACGAACATCGGTGTAATCTCGCGACCGCTGACGATCCTGATCGGCTTGCGCAAAATTCCTCTGCCGCTGGAAACGGCCTTTTCTCCTGTTTCGATCGAGAGTCCCGCAATCCGTTCGCGCATGGCGTCGAGCAAAGGCCCCCGTTCGCCGCGATAGCGGATCACCACGCTGGCGGTGGCTGGATTGAGCTTGCAGTCCTGCACCGCTTCCAGGCTGCCGATCTCCTGCTGCAACTGCAGCAGTGCCGCCTGCTTGCCGCGCAGCGAGGAAAACCGCAGGCGCAAGCGCCCCGGCATGGCGTGAATCAGCTTTGCCTGCAGCATGTTGCGTCCAGTTTGCTTGCTCAGTGGGGCAGGCCCGGGTTATCCCCTTCAACAGGAACCGAGCGCAGATACGCGTTCTCTTTGCTTTCTGTTTGGCTGTCGGCGCGGGCGGGAGTTTCGTCTTCCGCTGCGTCCATGCCTTCCTGCTCCGCATGGATTTCGGCCATCACGTCTTCGATGACTTCGCCGGCGTGGGCCGTCAGCTCGCGGCTTTTCTCATACACCGCAAGTCCGCCCTTGATGACGCCCTTGGCCATGGGCCGCGCACCTTTCTTGATCGCAGGCAGGATCAGTGGTGTCAGCAGACTGCCCAGAATGCCGGAGGCCACGCCGACCGCAATGTTCGCTTTGACACCCATGAGGTTCTCGCTTTCATCTGCAAAATCGTGCCTTCAATTGTCCTCGGCCGATGCCGTTTCGCGCTTGAGAAATCTTAAATGGGACTTGGAGGATGGGACTTGGAGCGCGCGCCGTTTCGCCGGGCTTGCCGCGCTTCATCGAAATGCGGCGCGGGCTGCGTTTGCCCAAATGCAGGAGCGGGTTGCATGAGAAATGCCGGGCGCCAAAAGCAGAAGGGGTTGCGACGCTGCGCAACCCCTTCTGCTTGCTTCCGACTTGTTTGGTAGGCCGTGCGGGATTCGAACCTGCGACCAACGGATTAAAAGTCCGCTGCTCTACCAGCTGAGCTAACGACCCAAAAAGATTTGCCGTGTACTGCAATGTTTGCGATGCGAAACGGCGGAGTTTTTTCGCATCCCCCGGAAACTAGAAGGGTCCAAGCTTGCGCTTGGACCCTTGGTATTCCTGGTAGGCCGTGCGGGATTCGAACCTGCGACCAACGGATTAAAAGTCCGCTGCTCTACCAGCTGAGCTAACGACCCGAAAGACGGCGATTATAAGCGTCCAGATTTGAGGCTGTCAAATTCTTTGCGGCAATCTCGCATACCTTTTGTCCTCAGCGCAGCTTGGCCATGCGCTCCTTGGCGGTGGCTGCGGCTTGCGAACTGGGATATTGCGTGATCAGGGTATCCAGCGTATTGCGCGCGTTGGCCTTGTCCTTCAACTCGGTGTACGCCGTGGCGATATTGAGCAAGGCGTCCGGCGCACGCGGATTGTCCGGGTAACGGTTCACCACCATCTGGTTGGCCGTGATCGAACTCTTGTAATCGCGCAGGGCATAGTAAGAACTGCCCAGCCAGTAGTAAGACGAAGCGCTGTACCCCGAACCCGGATTGTTGGCCAGGAAGGCCGAGAAGGCCGACGCGGCGCCGCGGAAATCATTGGCCTTGAACAGCGACAAGGCCGATTCGTACTGCGCCTTCTCGTTGGGGCCGACATCCACTTCCTTGCCATCCACCGTCATGCGCTGCGGCTCCAGCTTTTTCATGCGGCCATCGAGGTCGCCGTACAGGCTGCGGTTGCGGCGCTGTTCATTGGCGAGCTCATTGGTCAGCACTTCAAGCTGGCCGCGCAACTGCGTGACTTCCGAGCGCAGCCTTTCGTTTTCGCGCCCAAGTTCAAGGGCAGACGATTTGTCCGCCTTGTCGTCCAGGCGCTTGTCGATGGCGTCGATGCGCGAACGCAGGTCGATGATGGCGCGCCGGGCATCGTCATCCTCGAACAAGGCCGCGCGCGCCTGCAGGCTGGCGCAACAGGCCAGCAGCAGCAAGGCGCTTTTCAGGGTCGCGCTACGCATGATCAATAGACGATGTCGGCGCGGCGGTTTTCTGCCCAGGCCGCTTCATCGCTGCCGGTGGCACGCGGTTTTTCCTTGCCGAAGGACACCGCTTCCATTTGCGATTCCTGCACGCCCAGCAGGGACAGGGAACGGCGCACGGCTTCGGCGCGTTTCTGGCCCAGCGCCAGGTTGTACTCGCGGCCGCCGCGATCGTCGGTATTGCCCTGGATGACCACCTTGCGATCGCGATGCGAAGTCAGGTACTTGGCGTGCGCTTCCACCACCGGGCGGAATTCATCCTTGACGCTGTAGCTGTCGAGGTCGAAATACACGCTGCGCTTGGCCAGCACGCCTTTCGGATCGTTGAGCGGATCGACATTGGTGTTTTGCGCGTTGACGGTGGTCACGGCGCGGGTGTCGGCCGGCGCGCTGCCGGTGCGTTCTTCCACCGGCGGCTTCTTGTCGTCCAGCTTGACGCCCGAGGCGCAGGCCGAGAGCAGGGCGGCTACGCCAAGCGCAACCAGGGTTTGAGTCATCTTGTGCATGAAGTTTCTCCTGTGGGTGGCCGGTGAATCCGGCTTATTTCATGAAAGGTCCCCAGGTCGGCTCGCGCACATCGCCGGACTGGGTGCTGAGTTTGTATTTGATGCGGCCATCGGTGGACACCACGCCCAGCGTGCCGCGGCGGCCGGCGTCGGTGGTGGCATACATCAGGTATTTGCTGTTGGGCGAGAAGCTGGGCGACTCGTCCTTGACGCTGTCGGTCAGGCGCAATTCCTGGCCGCTGGCCAGTTCCAGCACATACAACTGGAACTTGCCCTCGCGGCGCGAAATGTAGGCCAGGAGCTTGCCATCGGGCGACACGCGCGGCGAGATGTTGTAGCTGCCGTTGAAGGTCACGCGCTGCGCCGGGCCGCCGTTGGCGCTCATGCGGTAGATCTGCGGGCCGCCGCTGCGGTCGCTGGTGAAATAGATGCTCTGGCCGTCAGGCGAATAATGCGGCTCGGTGTCGATGCCGTCGCTGTTGGTCAGGCGCTGCAGGCCGCTGCCATCGGCATTCACGCTCCAGATCTGGGTCAGGCCTTCGCGCGAGAGCGCCAGCGCCAGGCGCTTGCCATCCGGCGACCAGGCCGGGGCCGAGTTGTTGCCCTTGAAGTTGGCCACCACGGTCTGGCGTCCGCTCACCAGGTCCTGCACATAGACCACCGGCTTCTTGCGCTCGAACCAGACGTAGGCCATGCGCGTGCCATCCGGCGACCAGGCCGGCGAGATGATCGGCTCGCGCGAGCGCAGCGCCACATTCACGCCGGCGCCGTCGGCATCGGCGATCTCAAGCCGGTAATCCGGCCCGGACTTGGTGACATAGGCGATGCGGGTGGCGAAGGCGCCCGGAATGCCGGTCAGCTTCTGGAAAATATCGTCGGCGATCTTGTGCGCGGTGGTGCGGGTGTATTGCGGCGGCGCCGCCAGGCCGAGGGCTGAGAGTTGGCTGCTCTTCACCGTGTCGAACAGCTTGTAGCGCACATCGAAGCGGCCGTCGGCCAGGCGCTGCACGCTGCCGGCCGCCAGCGCGTCGGCGCCGCGCGATTTCCAGTCGCCGTAATTGACCGGCATGGTTTCCGACATGGTGCCGGCGTCGATGATCTTGAACAGGCCGCTGCGCTCCAGGTCGTCGCGCACGATGCCGCTGATCTTTTGCGGTGCCACGTTCTCATCGGCGAAAGAGGCGATCGCCACCGGGATCTGGGTGGCGCCGACACCGGAGATTTCCACCCGCAGTTGGGCAAAGGCACTGGTGCTGGCCAGTGCCAGCGCGGCGATCAGGATGCGGCGGGTTTTCATCTTGCCTGTCATTCGTCGATTCCTTTATTGATTTGCGCTCGGCACATTCACTGGTCCTTCGGCCGGTGCGACAGGGTAAAGCCACCGGGCACCGCGCCCGAGCGATCCGCCGGGAAAGGTTGTGATCGCTCAATGGCCCGTGCCACCGCTTCATCGAAACCGGGCACGCCGGAGGAACGCAGCTTGCGTATTCCGCGCACCGAGCCGTCGGGCAACAACTGCACATCATATTCGACTGGCGGATTGCCGGACAAACCTTCAGGCACCACGAAGTTGGTGTTGGAGCGGATCTTGGCCGCCACCCGCTGCGCATAGCTGGGATCGGCCGAGCGCGGACCGGTGGACTTGGGCGCGTCGCCGCTGCCGCCGGCCTGGGCCTGCATGCGCTTGACGTTTTCCTGGTAGCGCTGCTCGGCGGCTTGTTGCTCGGCCTTGGCCTTGTCCGCCTTCTCTTTTTCGGCCTTCAGTTTCTTCTGCTTTTCAAGGGCGGCTTTCTTCGCCTCGTCTTCCTTGCGCTTGGCTTCTTCCTCGCGTTTCTTTTGCTCGGCGGCTTTTTGCTCGGCCAGCTTGCGATCGTGCTCGCGCTTTTCTTCAGCCTTGCGCTTCTCTTCAGCCTTCCTTTCTTCGGCTTTCTTTTCTTCGGCTTTCTTTTCTTCGGCCTTGCGTTTCTTTTCCTGCTCCAGCGCGATATCGGGCTTGGGCACGGGCGGTGTCACCACCTTCGGCGGTTCCACCGGTTTGGGCGGCGCCACCGGCTTGGGGGCTTCCACCGGCTTGGGCGCTTCCGGCTGCGGCTCGGGCTTGGGTGCCGGCGCGGCTTCCCGGACTTGGGTATCCCAGACTTCGGCTTCCACCGCCATCGGGGTTTCGTTTTGCCAGCGGATGCCGACCCACAGGAAGATCAGCAGCGCCAGATGCACCAACGCCGCCAGCAGCAGGGCGCGCCAGCGGCCGGGCTCTTTGGGAATCTGGTAGGGCGAAGAAGCTGGACTCATGGTGCCTGTGCTTGGACTCAACGGGTGGCCAGGCCTACCCGTTTGAATCCCATCTTGCGGGCCTCGGAAATGATCTGGATCACTTCGTCATAGCGGATATCGCGGTCGGCAGCGATCATCAGTGCCATGTCGGGATTGGCGCTGCGCAGGGCGTCGAGCTTGCCCAGCAAATCGACTTTGCCGCTGGCGGTTTGCTTTTCACCGCTGCCGCCCTTGCCGCGATTGATGTTGATGGTGGCCGCCGCATCCGGCTTCAAGGTCACCTGGATGTATTCGGTCGGCGGCAGCTCGGAGCGCGCCGCCTGCGGCAGGTTGATGACACTGGGATTGGTGATCGGCGCGGCGACCATGAAGATCACCAGCAGCACCAGCATCACGTCGATGTAGGGCACGACGTTGATCTCGTTCACCAGGCGCGCCT
>JAEVZY010000258.1 GCA_023392035.1 Pseudomonadota bacterium
GCGTTATGTGCCTGCGTTACGTGCCTGCGTTACGTGCCGGCGTTACGTGCCGGCGCCGGGCGGTCCGGCTGCTGGCGCCGGTCATCCGACAATTTAGATATCGGCAAGTGTGAGTGGCTGCCGGCAAGGGATGAGCCAGATCAAGCAAGCCGCTGCTTGCTGGCGGCAGGGTGTCCGGTTCAGCGCGAAGCGCCGCTACTCGCCCCGCCTTCGGGTTGCGGGCCGATGGTGATGCTGCGGCTTTCGCGCAGAATGCCGCCGCTTTCCACGCTGCCGCTGACGCTGCCTTCGCCTTGCACCCGGCGCACGCAGTCTTCACGGTCGCTGCCGGTGAGGGGATCGCAGCGCCGCAGCGCGTTTTCGCGAAAGTCGATGCCCGATTGCAGCTGGCCGCGTTTTTCCGCCTGGCGGGCAGCGGCTTGTTCGCGCTTGCAGGCGGCGGGGTCTTCGCCGGGGTTGCCGGGGCAGGACTGGGACAGCGCTTGGAGGCTGACGGCCCACAGCAGGGACAGCATCGCAAGCGCGATGCCTGGATGGATTCGAGCGTTCACGATGGGCGGGACGATGGATGACGATGTTTGCAGCATAGTCGCAGGCAGCAGCTGCCTGTGACTGCGGCGGTCCTTCGCTTGCGCGGCAACAAGCGCGCTCCGCGAGAAGTGCGGACGAAAAAAAAGAGTCCCGGAGGACTCTTTTTCGAAAGGCAAGGCAAAGATCCTTATTTGATCTTGGCTTCCTTGAATTCGACGTGCTTGCGTGCCACCGGGTCGAATTTCTTGATGTTCATTTTTTCCGGCATGGTCTTCTTGTTCTTGGTGGTGGTGTAGAAGAAACCGGTGCCGGCGGTCGATTCCAGCTTGATTTTGTCGCGGCCAGATTTAGCCATGGTAAGTCCTCTTTATATCTTGTAACCAGGGGAGATCAGGCAGCGGCCTTGATCTTTTTGGGCGCGCCGGGGATGTTCTCGCCACGCGCGATCATGTCTTGCAGGACGGCTTCGATGCCGATTTTTTCGATGGTGCGCAGGCCGGCGGCCGACAGGCGCAGGGTGACGAAGCGACCCAGGGACTCGACCCACAGACGGCGGCGCTGCAGGTTGGGCAGCTGGCGACGCTTGGTCTTGTTATTGGCGTGGGACACGTGGTTGCCGACTTTCGGCTTCTTTCCGGTGACTTGGCATTGACGTGCCATTTGCTTGCTCCTGAATGCTTGGAAAATTTGGAAAAACGCGAGTATATCCAAAAAACTGAAGTGATTCAAACACTTGCGGGAAAAAATAGTCACAAGCGAAAATTCAATGATTTAACAATCGGCGCTCAGCAGCTCCATGTGCGGGATATGGCCATGCTCGCAGAAGGAATACACGCGGCGGCCGGCGACGATGAAGTGGTCGAACAATTGCACATCCACCAGGTGCAGGGCGCTTTGCAGGCGCCGCGTCAGCTCATGGTCGGTGGCGCTGGGACTGGGGTCGCCCGAGGGGTGGTTGTGGGCCAGGATCAGACCGGAGGCGCGCCGCTCCAGTGCCAGCCTGACCACTTCGCGGGTATGCACATGGCTGCGGTCTAGCGTGCCGCGAAACAGTTCCTGGTAGCCGATCAGCCGGTGGCGCGAATCGAGGAACAGGGCGCCAAAGCTTTCATGGCTGTCATGGCGCAGGGTGCTGCGCAGGTAGTTGCGCACCAGCTCGGGCTTGTTGAGCACATTGCCCAGTGCCAGCTGCTCTTGCTGCAGGCGCCGGCCAAGTTCAAGCGCCGCCTGCAACTGCGCGAATTTGGCCGGGCCGACGCCACGCACACGTTCCAGTTGGTCGGGGCTGGCGCCAAGCAGGGCGCGCAGGGAGCCGAAGCTGGCCAGCAGTTCGCGCCCCAGTTCCACCGCGCTTTTTCCCGGCAGGCCGGTGCGCAGGAACACCGCCAGCAATTCGGCGTCCGACAAGGCATCGGCGCCCTGGGACAGCAAACCTACACGCGGCCGGCAGGCTTGCGGCCACTGGGCGATGCTCATGCTTGCCTCCGGTTTTCATCGGGAACAAAGGGAATTGCGATCGAGCCTCATGGGCCGGCCTTGCTGGCTTAGAATAACGCCCTTGGAACAGGGCCGAAGACCGGGCAAAATCCCGGCGCCCAGGCTCGATGCATTTTACATTTCGATGACAAATTTATCACACTCCGTGATCGGCGAAGGCGCCCATCTGACCCTGCACTACCGCCTGCTGTCGGGTGAACAGGAAGTGGTCTCCACCTTCGGCGGCACGCCCGCCACCCTGCAATTGGGCAGCGGACAACTGGCGCCGGCGCTGGAGCAATGTTTGATCGGCCTGGAAGAAGGCACGCAACAGCGCTTCCACCTGGAGCCGGGCGCCGTCTTCGGCCAGCGCAATCCCGAACTGCTGCAAAGGGTGACGCGCGCCATGTTGCGCGAACATGGCGGCGGCGAAGATTTCACCGTGGGCGAAGTGCTGGAATTCGCCGCGCCCAATGGCGCCCGCTTTGCCGGCGTGGTGCGCGAGTGCGGCGAGAACGACGCCCTGTTCGACTTCAACCATCCGCTGGCCGGCCAGCCGATCGACTTTGAAGTCCACATCATCGGCGTGCTATGAACCAAAGTGCCATGAACGCAGACCAGGACAAGGAAATTTTGCTGGCCCAGCCGCGCGGCTTTTGCGCCGGCGTGGATCGCGCCATTGAAATCGTGGAACGGGCGCTGGCGCGTTTTGGCGCGCCGATCTATGTCCGCCATGAGATCGTGCACAACGCCTACGTGGTCGACGACCTGCGCGCCAAGGGCGCCATCTTCATCGAAGACCTGAATGAAGTGCCCCCCGGCAGCACCCTGGTGTTTTCCGCTCATGGCGTGCCCAAGGCGGTGCGCGAAGATGCGCAGGCGCGCGGCCTGAACGTGTTCGATGCCACCTGCCCGCTGGTGACCAAGGTCCATGTGGAAGTGGCGAAGATGCGGCGCGACGGCCGCGAGATCGTCATGATCGGCCACCAGGGACACCCGGAAGTGGAAGGCACCATGGGCCAGGCCGAAGACGGCATGCTGCTGGTGGAAAACGTGGCCGACGTCGACAACCTGCAAGTGCGCGATCCGCAGAAACTGGCCTATGTCACCCAGACTACGCTTTCGGTGGACGACACCGCCGACATCATCGCTGCCCTGAAGGCGCGCTTCCCCGCGATTGCCGAGCCGAAGAAGGGCGATATCTGCTACGCCACCACCAATCGCCAGGAAGCGGTCAAGTTCATGGCGCCGCAGGTGGATGCAGTGATCGTGGTCGGCAGTCCCAACAGTTCGAACTCCAACCGCCTGCGCGAAGTGGCGAAGAAGAAGGGCGTGCCGGCCTGGATGGTGGACCGCGCCGAGGATATCGATCCGGCCTGGATCGCCGGCCGCCGCCGCATCGGCGTCACCGCCGGCGCCGCCGCGCCCGAGGTGCTGGTCAACGCCGTCATTACGCGCCTGAAGGAATTGGGCGCCGGCAGTGTGCGCACCCTGGAAGGGGCGCAGGAGCATGTGGTGTTCCCCATGCCGCGCGGACTCTCCGAGCCGGCCGCCGCCGGCCCCGCCGCTTGAAGCGCGCCATCCCATTCGCAAAGCACTCCCATCCCATCGGAGTGCTTTTTTTTCGCATGGAAGACTGACGAATGGACATCTTTATCCAGCAAATCATCAATGGCCTGGTGCTGGGCAGCATGTACGCGCTGGTGGCGCTGGGCTACACCATGGTGTACGGCGTGCTCAACCTGATCAACTTCGCCCATGGCGACGTGCTGATGGTGGGTGCCATGACTGGACTCACGCTACTCAACTGGCTCAACACCGCGGCGCCGGGTTTGCCCGGAATCGTCAAGCTTCTGATCGCCATGCTGGGGGCGATCCCGGTGTGCGTGCTGGTCAACCTCATCATCGAGCGCGTGGCTTACCGGCGGCTGCGCAATGCGCCGCGCCTGGCGCCGCTGATCACCGCCATTGGCGTGTCGATCCTGCTGCAAACCCTGGCCATGATGGTCTGGGGCCGCAATCCACTGCCCTTTCCGCAAGTGCTGGCCAGCGAGCCCCTGCAGATCTTCGGCGCACTGATCACGACCACGCAGATCCTGCTGCTGGCGATTGCCGCGCTGGCGATGGTGGCACTGGTCTTGCTCGTTGAGAAAACCAGGATCGGCCGCGCCATGCGTGCCACCGCTGAGAATCCGAGGATAGCCGGGCTGATGGGCGTGGACGCCAACAAGATCGTGATGCTCACCTTCGCCCTCGGCGCGCTGCTGGCGGCGATTGCCGGCGTGCTGTGGGGCGCGAATTATTCTTCGGCCCAGTTCGCCATGGGCTTCGTGCCCGGCATCAAGGCCTTCTCGGCAGCGGTGCTGGGCGGCATCGGCAATATCTATGGCGCGATGCTGGGCGGCATCCTGCTGGGGCTGATCGAGAGCCTGGGCGCCGGCTATATCGGCGACCTGACCAACGATTTCCTGGGCAGTAATTACCAGGACATCTTCGCGTTCGTGGTCTTGATCGCGGTGTTGACCCTGCGGCCTTCGGGCCTGATGGGCGAGCGCGTGGCGGACCGGGCATGAAGGCGCTGGCAGTCAATCCACGCATGGCCGGGGCGCTGGCGCTGCTGCTGGCGCTGGCGTTTCCCTTCGTCGTCTCGCAGTACGGCAATTCCTGGGTGCGCATCATGGACCAGGCCTTGCTCTATGTGATGCTGGCGCTGGGCCTGAATATCGTGGTCGGCTTCGCCGGCCTGCTCGACCTGGGCTATATCGCTTTCTATGCGGTGGGGGCCTACATTACGGGCCTGTTGGCATCGCCCCAGTTCGCAACGGTGCTGGAGTCGCTGATCAACCAGTATCCCATCGCCGGCCAGACTTTGATTGCGCTGCTGGGGCCGGAAGTGGCCAAGAGCGGCATCCATCTTTCGCTGTGGGTGATCGTGCCCCTGGGCGCGGGAGTGGCGGCGCTGTTCGGGGCCTTGCTCGGCGCGCCCACGCTCAAGCTGCGCGGCGATTACCTGGCCATCGTTACGCTGGGCTTCGGCGAGATCATCCGCATCTTCATGAACAACCTGAACGCGCCGGTCAACATCACCAACGGCCCGCAGGGCATCACCCTGATCGACCCCATCAGTTTCGGCGGAGTGAGCCTCGCCAAGCCGCTCACGCTCTTCGGCGTGACCCTGCCCTCGGTCTACCTGTACTACTACCTGTTTCTGGTGCTGGCGATCATCACCATCGTCATCTGCATCCGCCTGCAGAACTCCCGCATCGGCCGCGCCTGGATGGCGATCCGAGAGGACGACATCGCCGCCAAGGCGATGGGAATCAACATACGCAACGTCAAGCTGCTCGCCTTCGCCCTCGGCGCGACCTTCGGCGGCGTGGCCGGCGCCATGTTCTCGGCCTTCCAGGGCTTCGTCTCGCCCGAG
>JAEVZY010000267.1 GCA_023392035.1 Pseudomonadota bacterium
CGGCAATAACGTGGCGCCGGTGGTGGCACCACCCGTGGCCCGGCCCGGCTTGGCACCGGTCACGGCACCGCCCGTGGCGCCAGTTGCAAGACCGGGTCTGGCTCCGGTGACGGCGCCGCCCGTGGCGCCGCTTGCAAGGCCGGGTCTGGCGCCGGTGACGGCACCGACGGTGGCGCCAGTCGCGGCCCCGGCGACCAGGCAGCTGGTGACTCCCGCCATACCGCCGGCTGTTGCCCCGATGGCGACGCCGGCAGCTTCCACGCAGTCGGTCCCGCCGGCGCGTACCGCCTCCGGTTTGCCGCCCGGCGTGGTAGGCACCATTCCGGAGGTCAAGCGGGTGACGGTGCCGACCAACGCGCCGCTTTATACGCCGCCGCCCACCGCGGTGATGCCGGCGCCGCCGGCCAAGCCGCTGGCCAGCCCCGCCACGGTGTTCCGCGGTAATTCCTCCGAGCCGGTGCAGCGCGGCTATGGCGACAATGCCTATCGTCCCACCGGCACTGCGCCGCGCGTGGATCCGGCCCGGCCCTCGAGCTACCAGACCATCGCGCTGGTGAATCCGAATTCCGCCTCCTCGGCCAACGGCAGCGCCAAGGCCGGCACGGCGGCAAAAACGGCAGCCGGCACAGTGGCCGTGGGTGGCGCCGGCGCGGCAGCGGCCGCATCCAGCGCGAGCGCGAGCGGCACTGGCAGCGACCAGAAGCCGGGCAAGCCGGAATTCCGCAAGGTGCCGGCCAGTGTGCCGGAGGGAACGGTGGCCGACAGCCTCAAGAAAGCCAATGGCGAATACAACTGCGCGCCTGTGAATGCCTATGCGCGCCAGTATGAGAAGGAAGCCGGCAAACGTGTCTCGCCTGCGATTTATGCGCCTTTCCGGTCCGAGGAGCGCTGCGCAGCCCGCTGCGACGCGCTGGCCTGGCGCGAAGAGCTGCTCACCAAGTTCCAGTACCACGGTTCCTGGTCGTGCTCGGTGCCGGCGGTGGGCATCTGGAACACAGTGGCCGTGCATTACAGCGGCTACAACAACGGCAAAAACAATGACGGCTGCACTTGCGTGGGCACCAATGGCGCGCCGATCGCTTTCTCACCGGATCCGAAATGAAGACGCACGCATTCAAACTGCTGGCCGGCCTGCTCATGCTGGCCAGCACGGTCCAGGCGCAGGACGCCAACGAGGTCGATCGCAGCTACAACGTGGTCGATGCCAACGGCAAGCCCAGCGGCGCCATTGCGCGCTACCGGGGCGAGATGGTCAATGGCAAACGCGAAGGGCGCGGCATCTATACCGAGGAGAAGGAAGGCGAAACCACCTACACCTATACCGGTGAATGGAAAAACGGCATGCGCCACGGACTGGCCACGGTCAGCTGGGGCGATGGCCACAGCTATCAGGGCTATTACGCCAATGACCTCAGGTCCGGCCGCGGCAAGGAGCAATACAAGAGCGGCACCACCTATGAAGGCGAATATGCCGAAGGCAAGCGCAATGGCATGGGAATCGTCCAATACGACGACGGTGAGACGATCGAAGGCCACTGGGTGAACGGCCAGCTTGATGGCTTCGGCATACAAACCACGACCAGCGGCAACGTGCACGCGGTCTACTTTGCCAAGAACAAGGTCATTCTTCGCTCGCAGGATTTGTCGCAGGCGCTGGGCCGCGCCGGCGGCTGCAACGGCAAGAATCCGGCCTGGATACTTGTGAGCGGCGAATGCACACGGGAGGGCGCGCGTGCGCTCAACGGCGAGGGTCCCAGCTTCATTAACCGAGAGACGCTGGACTTTTATCAGTACGACGCGAAGAACCACCGCGGCACGCTGACGGTGTACCGCCAGGGCCTGCAACTGGAGGGCCAGGTCGACGCGCCCTTCAGCTTCTCGCGCGGCGAAATCATCCAGGTCTCGCTGGCCGAAGACGGCAAGAGCTCGCGCGCGGACCGGGTCTACAGCGGCCCGATCAAGGGCATGGTGCCGGACGGCCGTGGCAGCTGCAACGACGGCAGCGGCGCAATGGTGAACTGCACCATGCGCCAAGGGGTGCGGGTGAAGTAAGGCGCGCCCCGGGCGATGGGCCCGGGGTAAAGCCTCAGAACGGTGGACGGGACGAGAGCGGCGTCCTGAGCAGATACTGGCTCAGCATCGCCGCCAGCGCGCAAAAGGCCCAGAAGAACAGGAAGCCGATGGTGTAGGCCGCCAGCGGCGGCAGCTCGGCATGGATGCCCACCACCAGCAGCTCATTCGGATCGAACATCGAGAAGAAAAAACCTTCCGCGACGATGGCCACCAGAAAAGCCGGCCACAGAATGCACATCGCCAGGCGCAGCATGTTTGTCTCCCTTATCGTTTGACGGTCCCGCCGGTTCCAGCTTCGGGGCCGATTTCCATCGTCCTCACTTCCGGCCATTTCCAGGCGTCCTGCAAGCGCCACTGGCCGGCGGTGTCTTCCGCCACCACCGTCCAGCGCGCCATTTCCAGCATCGGCAGGCTGGCAGTGAATTCACCCTTGGCATCGGGCTGTACCAGAAAGGACAAATCTTTTTCTGCCTGGGTCGAATGTATCAGCCGCAGGCGCAAGGCGCCACTGCGCGCTGCGGCATCGCCCGCGATGTGTCCACGCAGCACGCCATCGGCGGGGCTGTAGGCAAGCGAGAGCTTCATGCCCAGCGCGACCGCATGCCTGTCCCGCCGCAAGTCCTGATTGATGGCCTTGCCCTGCTTGTAATAGTCGTCCACCACCAACGGGTCTTGCGAACGTACGGCGAGCCACATGGTGAAAGAACCGGCCAGCACCACCGCCAGCGGCCCCAGCATCAGCAACCACGGCCAGCGATGACGGTACCAGGGCAGTTCGGACGAGGCTTGATCGGCTTTCATGACGCAAGTATTCATTTGGCTTCTCCTCAACGCGGCACAATGAAGACCGCGGCTTCCGTGACCTTGATCGAGGGATCGTCGATGCTCTTCAAGGTGACGGCAATCTTGTTGGAACCGGTCTTGCCGCGCCCATGGTCGACCCGGATGCGGATCGGCACCGCCCGGCTTTCGGTTGGCGCCAGCGAGATGGTGTCGGGCGAGGCCAGCCGGATGCCGTCCAGGCCCTGCACGCTGATGCGATAGCGGTGGCCCGACTCGGAGGTGTTCATCACCTGCAGGCGATAGACGTTCTCGATCATGCCGTCTTCCACTTCGCGCCCCATCGAGCCGCGGTCGCGGATGACGTCGAATTTCAGCGATGTGCGCCACACCAGCGACAAGCCCACCGCCGAGACGATCAAGAGCAGGATGGCGGAATAAACCAGCACCCGCGGCCGCAGCGCGCGCTTCCTGGTCTGGGCATTGCTCCAGCCGTTCTCCATTGCATTCTCGGTGGCGTAGCGGATCAGGCCGCGCGGCGAACCGACCTTGTCCATCACCGAATTGCAGGCGTCCACGCAAGCGGCGCAGCCGATGCACTCGTACTGCAGGCCCTTGCGGATATCGATGCCGGTCGGGCACACCTGTACGCACATGCTGCAATCGATGCAGTCGCCCTGCTTGCTGTCTGCCGCGCCCTTGGCGCGCGCGCCGCGCGGTTCGCCGCGCTTGGGGTCATAGGAGATGATCAGCGTGTCGCGATCGAACATCGAGCTTTGGAAGCGCGCATAGGGGCACATGTATTTGCACACCTGCTCGCGCATCCAGCCGGCGTTGCCGTAGGTGGCGAAGCCGTAGAACAAGACCCAGAACCATTCCCACGGGCCCAGGCTCAGGCCGGCGATCTCGTGCATCAAGGTTTTGGCCGGCGTGAAATAGGCGACAAAGGTGATGCCGGTCCACAGTGCCAGCAGGCCCCAGGTCAGGTGCTTGCCGCCCTTCCTCCAGAATTTTTCCCAGGACAGCGGCTGCCGGTCCAGGCGCATGCGGGCACTGCGCGCGCCTTCGAACTTGCGCTCGATCCAGAGGAAGATTTCGGTATAGACCGTCTGCGGACAGGCGAAGCCGCACCACACCCGCCCCGCCACCGCGGTGGCCAGGAACAGCAGATAGGCGCACACGATCAACAGCGCCGCCAGGTAGATGAAGTCCTGCGGCCACAGGACCAGGCCGAAGATGTAGAACTTGCGCTGGGTCAGGTCGAACAAAACCGCCTGCCGACCGTTCCAGCTCATCCAGGGTCCCAGGTAAAAGGCCAGCTGGGTCAGCCAGACCATCGCCCAGCGCAGGCTGGCGTAGCGCCCCTTGATCTCGCGCGGATAGATTTCCTCGCGGCTGGCATACATGCGAATGACGGCGGTTTCCGGTTCAGGGTTCATTGCTCTTGCTGGAAACTGGAATCTTCCAGGAAAAAAATGGGCGCGGCACGGAGGCCACGACCATAAAAAGCGGGCGTGGCGGCCCGCTCCCCCTTATTGTTTTTGAGTCTGAATGGTGCTGTTGTTCGAAAGGCCCCAGACCCAGGCGGCCAGGACATGCACCTTGTCCTCGCCCAGGAAATCCTTGAAGGCCGGCATCTGGTTGTCGCGTCCCTTGTTCACGGTTTCCATGATGGTGTCGACGCTGCCGCCGTACAGCCAGACCTTGTCGCTCAAGTTGGGCGCGCCGATGGCCTGGTTGCCTTGGCCTTGCGCGCCATGGCAGGCGGCGCAGGCGGCGAATTTCGATTTGCCGAACACGGCCTTGATCGGATCATGGGTCGATTCCGACAGCGACAACACGTAGTGCGCCACCGCTTCCACGTCCTTGTCCGAACCGACCGCGGCGGCCATGCTCGGCATCACGCCGTGCCGTCCATTGAGAATGGTGGTCTTGATGGTTTCCGGGTCGCCGCCATGCAGCCAGTCGTTGTCGGTCAGGTTGGGAAAGCCCTTGTTGCCGCGCGCATCCGAGCCGTGGCATTGCGCGCAGTAGGTCAGGAACAGGCGCTCGCCGATGGCGCGGGCTTGCGGATCGGCCGCCACCGCTTTCAGATCCTGCTGCCGGTATTTGGCAAACAGCGGACCGAAATCGGCATCGGCCTTCTTCAGTTCGGCCTGGTACTGGCCGACCGATTTCCAGCCCAGGGTGCCGGCGAAATTGCCCAGGCCCGGATACAGCACCAGGTAGGCAATCGAAAACACGATGGTCAGGTAGAACATCCACATCCACCACGAGGGCATGGGGCTGTTCAATTCGGTCAGGCCCTCGTCCCAGCTGTGGCCGGTGGTTTCGGTGATGCGGCCCTGGGCGTCGCGCACCACCGCCACCTTGGCCTTGGACTGGCTCCACAACAGCAGCGCGCAACCGGCGATGCCAAGCACCGTCAGGGTAATGATCCAGAGGTTCCAGAAATTGCTGGTGAAATCAGCCACGATGCGCTCCTTCCGGCTGCTCCTGCTCGTCGAGGAAGGGCAGGCTGGCCGCCTCTTCGAAATCCTGGCGCCGCTTGCCGCTCCAGGCCCAGATCACGATGCCGACGAAAGTGGCAAACGAGAGCAGCGTGAACAGCGACTGCATGTTGGTGAAAAAATCGACGACTTCCATGTTCAATTCCTTGCCTTGATGAGGGTGCCCATCCCTTGCAGGTAGGCGATCAGCGCATCCTGCTCGGTCTTCTCCGCGAGCTCCTTGGCGGCGTTGGCAATCTCTGCTTCGGTGTAGGGATCGCCCAGGCGCTTCAAGGCGCGCATGTGATTGGCCGTGGCGCTTGCATCCACCTTGTTTTGCGACAGCCAGGGGTAGGCCGGCATGTTCGACTCCGGCACCACATCGCGCGGATTGTTCAGGTGGGTCTTGTGCCAGTCATCGCTGTAGCGGCCGCCGACGCGGGCCAGGTCCGGGCCGGTGCGCTTGGAGCCCCACTGGAACGG
>JAEVZY010000334.1 GCA_023392035.1 Pseudomonadota bacterium
CGCCTAGCCGGCGCGCGGCGCCAGTCGCGCCTTCTGCAGCGTTTCCGGCAACAGCAGACCCGCGCCGAGCAGCTTGGGACAGGCGTGGGCCTCGACCGGCTTGCTCATCAGATAGCCCTGGACTTCATCGCAGCCGCTCACCCGCAGCAGGTGCAATTGCTCGTCGGTCTCCACGCCCTCGGCCGTCACCTTCAGTTGCAGGCTGTGCGCCATATCGATGACGGCGCGCGAGATCGACATGTCGTCGCCCTTGGCGCGCAAGTCCTTGACGAAGGACCGGTCAAGCTTGAGGCGATCCACCGGAAACTTCTTCAGATAAGCCAGGTTGGAATAGCCGGTGCCGAAATCGTCGATCGCCAGGCGCAGGCCCATGTCCTTCAGGCTGCGCAGGATGGCAATGGTCTGCTCCGGATTTTCCATGGACAGGCTTTCGGTCAACTCCAGCGCCAGCAGGGCGGGCGGCAGTTGGCTGCGCTCCAGCGCGTTCTTGACGATGCGCACCACATCGGCAGAGAACTGTTTGGCGGACAGGTTGACGTGCACCGGCACCACCGGCAGCCCCTGCTTCAGCCAGCTGCTGTTCTGGCGGCAAGCTTCTTCCAGCACCCATTCGCCCAGCGGCAGGATCAGCCCCGAATCCTCGGCCATGCCGATGAATTCGGCCGGCCCGACCAGGCCGCGCCGTGGATGGCGCCAGCGCACCAGCGCCTCCAGCCCGACAATGCGCCCGCTGGATACGCTCACCTGCGGCTGGTAATGCAGTACGAATTCCTTGCGTTCCAGCGCATGCCGCAGCTCGCTTTCCAGGCGCAGCCGGTGGCTGGCGGCACGGTTGAACTCGGCCTTGTAGAAGGCGTACTGTCCGCTTTTCTGCGCCATGGCACTGCGCATGGCGGTGGTGGCGGCGGTGGCCAGATCGCCGAACTGATCGCCGTCGTTGGGGCAGACGGCGATGCCAAGAAAGGGCGCCAGGTGCACATCGCCCTGTGCCAGGCTGGCCGGCGCATTGAACAGGCCGCCCAGTTCATGCGCCACATGGGCCAGCGCCTGCGGCTCTTCGCGCTCGCACAACACCGCGAAAGTGATTTCATCCAGGCGCGCCAGGCGCTGCTCATCCGCGCGCGACCATTTGCGCAGGCGCGCGGCAATCTGCAGCAGCAGCGAAGCTTCGGCCTGGGTGCCCAGGGTCTGCTGCAACTCCAGCAAGCGCGGAAAGTGCACCACGAACAGGCCCAGCACCCTGCCGGCGGTGCGCGCGCTGTCGCGCGCCGCGGCAAAGCGCTCGCCCAGCAGCGAGCGGTTGGCAAAGCCGGTGGTGACGTCGAAGTTGCTGAGGAAGCGCACCTGTTCTTCCGCCTGCCGGCGCTCGGTGACGTCCAGGCCGGTGCAGACGAAATAGTGGCCGTCGCCGCGCTTGAGGGCAGCGGTGGACCACATCACATGGCGCTTGCTGCCGTCGCGCACCGTCATCTCCTGCAGGCTTTGCAGCGGCAGCTCGGCGGCGCGGGTGCGCGCCAGCAATTGCGCCACGTGGTCGGTCCGTTCCGCGTTGTCGGTCAGCTCCCAGAAATGCCGGTTGCGCACTTCATTGAAACGCCAGCCGAAGGTGCGCTCGCAGGCCGGGTTGAACATCTCGATGCGTCCTTCATCGTCGATCACCAGCACCAGCGCGCCGCTGGTTTGCAGCACGGCGGACAGCTGGTCATGCTTGCGCTCCAGTTCTTGCGTGCGCGCGTGCACCAGCTCTTCGAGATTGGCGAACAGGCGCGAGCGTTCCAGCGCCACCGCCAGCTGGTTGGCCAGGGTCCGGAAGGCATGCAGATGCTCTTCGCACGTGCCGCTGCCGCACAGCAATTCCAGCACGCCAAGGTGGCCGTCGCTGGCCTGCAGGTCGAGCTGGATCCAGTGCCCGGCATGGTTGCCGGGCTCGGCTTCGGCCGGGCGTGCGGCCGCTTCGCGCGCTGCGCCATCGGCGTCGGTCAGGAGCACGCGCGCGGCGTTCACGTCCGGCAGGTCGAGCGCGCGATCCAGGCCGGCCTCCAGCACCGCTTGCGGGGTGATGGCCGTATTCAGCGACTCGGCCACCCGGTACAGGCCTTCCAGCGACTGGTAGGAACGCGCCAGCCGATCCTGCTGGGCGCGCAGCTCTTCGGTCATCTGCACCGCTTCTTCGTAGGTCGAGATCAGCATGTCGAAAATCTGCTGGCGCTCGGCGTTGACCTGGTAGATGGAGCCGCCCAGGCGCACCCGCATCTCAAGCTGGGTCCGTTCCTCATGGCGCAGTTCGCGGTTGGCGAGAATGAAGCGGATGCGTCCCAGCAGGTATTTGTCTTCGAAGGGCTTGCGAATGAAATTGTCGGCGCCGCATTCCAGGCTGCGCACGACGTCGGTCAGATTGTTGAGGCCGGTGAGCAGGATCACCGGCACCTCGCGCAGGGCCGGGTCCTGCCGCAATTGCCGGCACATTTCATAGCCGTCCATCACCGGCATGCCGATGTCGCTCACGATCAGGCGCGGCTTGTGCTGTCGCGCCTGCGCCAGCGCCTGTTGTCCGTTTTCCGCCAGGCTCACCACATAGGCTTCGCGCGTCAACAGCCGGCCCAGCCGTTCGGCCTGGCTGGGACTGTCCTCGACGATCAGGATGTCGACCGGCCCTTGCGTCGGGTCGGCCTGTTTGCTGTTATCCATGGTCTCCTCTTGGTGTTCTTGGGGGTTCGAGCGCAAAGGGCTGGCTCGAACCCGTGGCGAAATGGCGCAGTGCGCGGCCGATATCGGCCGGCGGCAATACCAGCATGGCGGCGTCCTGGCGCAGGGCTTCGCCCGGCATGCCGTACACCGCTGAAGTGGCGCGGTCCTGCACCAGGGTCAGCGCGCCGCCGTCTTTGAGCTGCTTCAATTCGCTGGCGCCGTCGCGCCCCATGCCGGTCAACAGCGCCGCCGCCGTGCCCGGCCGCAATGACGGCGGCACCGAGCGGAACAGCCAGGACACCGAGGGGCACATGCCGTGCTCCGGCGGTGCCGGGCTCAAGCGCAGCCGCAAATCGGAGCTCACGCCCATCTGCAGGCCGTCCGGCGCCAGCCAGGCGCGCCCCGGGCGCAGCAACTCGCCATCGGTGGCGATGGAAACCGGAAAGCCGCTGGCCGTCTGCAGCCATTGCGCAAAGGCCGGCAGGAAGCCGTTCGCCATGTGCTGCACGATCAGCACCGGCAGCGTGAAGGCGGGCGTCAACTCGGCCAAAATGTCGCGCAGCACCGCCGGTGCGCCGGTGGAGCCGCCGATCAGGGCCAGCCGGGCCCGCACATTCCTGGCGCCCGGCGCCAACGGCCGCGTGCGTCCCCAGCGCCGCACCACTTTGACCTCGGCCATGGTGGCCAGGGTCCTGACCAGCGCCGCCTGCGCCGCTTCGCGGCCGGCGCGCGATCCCGGACCCGGCCATTCGGCCACCGCCAGCGCGCCCGCTTCCATCGCCTGGAAACAGAGCTGGGCCTCGCTGCCATCGGCGGCCGCCACCATCACCACCGGCGTCGGGCAGGCGCGCATGACCTGGACCACGATCTCCAGCACCGCCTGCGGCGGGGCGTGCGAGCCCAGCGCCAGCACTTCCGGATGCTGCGCCTGCACCGCCTGCAAGACCTGCCCGACATCCGGCGCGCAGCAGTGCACCTGCAGGCCGGGCGCGCTGTCCAGCAAGGGGCGCAGCTCGGCCACAAACAGCGGATGGTCCACCAGCAACACGCGCGTCATGCGGTCTCCGTTCCGATCAGTCGGCGCAGCGTGGACAGCAGGGCATCCTGGTCGAAGGCGCCCTTGGACAGGTAGGCATGGGCGCCGGCATGCAGGCCGCGTTCTTTTTCGCGCGCCGATTGCAGGGAAGTCACCAGCACCACCGGCAGGCGCTTGAGTTCGCTGTCGGCGCGCACCCGCTCGCACAGGGCGAAACCATCCAGGCCCGGCATGCTGACATCGCTCACCAGGGCATCGAAATGCGCGCCGCGCAGGCGGGCCCAGGCGTCCAATCCGTCCACCGCGGTTTCCACCGCATAGCCGGCCGATTCGAGGATGTGTCTCAGCAGCACGCGGGTGGTGGGCGAGTCTTCCGCCACCAGCAATCGCGCCCGCGCCCGCGCGGCGGGCGGGGCCCCCGGCAGCGGGGCCCGCC